>NZ_JBXAWN010000007.1:0-354904 GCF_057291835.1 Pseudomonas sp. 1L-B-1-E-C1
CTAAGGAGCTGCGCGGCTTCCAAGTCCCTCCCTCGATGATCAGTCGAGAACTATCGCTCCTGGCGGAGCGTTAGTCGAGATACAAGGAGCTGCCGAAGGCTGCGATCTTTTGCTACTCGGATTTACTCTTCCTCAGAGCCTTCCGCGCGCCAGTAGCCGACAGCCTTGATGAACTGTTCATCCAGCCCATGCTCATCAATCAATACCCGGCGAATCTGCCGTGAGACCTTGGTCTCGGTCGCTACCCAGGCATACAGATTGCCCTTGGGTACCTGCAGTTGCTTGACTGTGGTCAGCAGGTTGTCCTTGCCGCCCTCGCGCAACACCCAGATCACATGCACCTCTGCCGCACTTTCCAGCACTTGCTGCTCGGCGCCGTTTTCCACTTCGATGACCACCAGCGCCTTGCGATTGGCCGCCAGGCCTTCGAGACGCCGCGCGATGGCGGGGAGGGCGGTTTCGTCGCCGATCAGCAGGTAGCTGTCGAAGATGTCCGGCACGATCATCGAGCCGCGCGGCCCGCCAATGTGCAGGAATTGCCCGGGTTGCGCCTGCTCGGCCCAGGTCGAGGCAGGGCCATCGCCGTGCAGGACGAAATCGATGTCCAGCTCCATTTTTTCCAGGTCATAACGACGCGGCGTGTAGTCGCGCATCGCGGGCATTGGCCCGTTGTCCTTGCCGGCGCCGAGCTGCAAGGTTTCCAGCGCGGCGGCCTGTTCGGCGGTCTGCGGGAACAGCAATTTGACGTGATCGTCCGTGCCCAGGCTGATGAACCCGGCCAGCTCCGGCCCGCCGAGGGTGATGCGGCGCATGCGCGGGGTCAGGTCGGTAACGTGTAAAACCTCAAGCTTTCGGCGTTTGATTTCGTGCATTACGCGGTGAATGGTTTGGGTATCGACTTCGGTCATTCGGCTTTCTCCTGGACAGGTTGAACGGCAGGGCCGTCGACGATGGCTTTGGCGGTGTCGTTGAGCAGGTCACGCACGCGCAGGATTTCCTCGGCGCTCCAGCGCCCGTGGTGCAGTTGCAGGGCATGGCGCAGGTTGTGTACCGCCTCGTGGATTTCCGGTGGTCGATCATGGCCGCGCAGCGAGCGTTTGCTCACGTCGATGCGCATCCGCACGCCGTCCAGTGCCACCGCTTGCTCATCCAGTGTCAAACGTCCGGCCTCGGTGACGCTGTAGCGTTTTTTTCCGGCCTGCGCGTCGCCAGTGATCAGTTCGCTCTCTTCAAGAAATGTCAGGGTCGGGTAGATCACGCCCGGGCTCGGGCTGTAGGCGCCGTCGAACATGCTCTCGATCTGGCGGATCAGGTCGTAGCCATGGCAAGGCTGTTCGGCCACCAGCGCCAGCAGCAGCAATTTCAGATCACCCGGGGCGAACACTCGCGGGCCGCGGCCGCCGCGTTCACGCCCCGGACGTTTTTCGAAGCCGTCGCGGCCGTCGCCGTGTTCGCGAGGGTGGGAATGATGGTCTCTCATTTTTCGTCTTCTCTCGTCGTGTTTAGATACAACTTAAGATATATCTTAAGGTCAGTGCAAGGCGTTTTCTGCCTGCGCATCTGTGGCCAGACGAGCGGTGCTGTTCTGTCGGAATGCAACAAATCATTTTTTGGAAAATGTTCGGGCAGGGTAACTTCAGGGTTAAAGTCAAAGCTCTATTTTATTTGAGCAAGTATTCTAAAGTTCCAACTAACGCCCATTGTGTCTGGGTCAAAGTGCTGTATGGGTTTTTAACTTTATCTGTATGTAGGGCGTCACTTACAGGCGTTGTTTCGAATATCGTTATTTTGTTCTTTTTTCTTTCGAGTCATGGGGTTGTTGAACTACGAGGTTATCGGAAGTTACTTGCTTACTTCCCGGAGCCAAGAGTCGATGATGTCCCGGCATTGAAAGTTCAAGTTGATCTGGCTCAACTCCCCTGGCGTTTGACTTGAACTCTCAATCATTCCTTCTCATCAAGAAAACAAGGTACTGAACGATGTTCAAGAAAATTGCATTCGCTGCTCCATTGGCTCTTCTGGCATTGGGTTCTTCGGGAGCGTTCGCCGCTGGTGAAGCCGCCCACTCGATCAACATCGTCGCTCACGTGCCGACCAACGGCTTCTACGTGGTACCGACCGATCCGGATCTGGTCAATAAAGACCAGGACATGAGCTATCAGCCGGGCACCGGCAAGATGGGTGAAGTCAATGGTTTCTTCGATGTGCGCAACAACAACGGTTCGGTACACGCCAGTGTTGATACCGCGCCGAAACTGATTTCCGGCTCGAGCAGCATCGACCTGCAAGTGGCGATCAACAACAAAACCCTCACCACCACGCCACAGGAAGTTGTGGGCGAAGCGGAATCCGACGTCAACTTCCGCGCACCGCTCAAGATCAGTGCCGTAGGCACTAACTTCCAGCCGGGTGATTACACCGGTGTTGTCGCACTGACCTTCGACGCCGTTCCTCCGGTTGTCACTCCTTGATTGAGTGATCCGGTATCTGACACTGACGTTTCGCCAGTGTTAACCACCGGGGCAGCGCTGTCTGCTCCGGTGGACTTCCACCGTTCGTAATCAGAGTAAAAGTTCATGTTCCCGATGACTCCCATCGCGGCTGCGCTTGCGCTGCTGTTTTGTGCCAGCGCAGCCGTGGCTTCCAACTCCGCCGGCACCACGCCGCGAAGTCTGTTGGCCCAGGCCAAAGGCCTGCCGGCGGATTTCGAGGAGCATTTCTTTGATGTGCCGCTGGCGGTTCGGGTCGAACTCGATCATCAGCCCCTGGGCGAGGCCATGGTGGTGTTGTCCCGCGATGATCGCATCACCCTGCTCGAATTCACCGACACCAGCGAGAACCGCTATAGCCCCGCCGAGCGCGAGAAATGGGCGGCTTATCTCAAGCCCGGCGTGCCACTGGGCAACTGCAGCGGTTCCTGTCCGGATCAGGTGCTGGCTGTGCATTACAACCTGGAAAGTTCTCTGGTTTCCATTCTCACCGCAAACGCTGAGCGCGACCTTGAAGCCAAGCGCTATTACGACCAGCCTGAGGGCGGCAGCCATGGCTTGATGGTGCGCAATCAATTGAACCTCAACGGCGGCCAGGACCAGGATCTGGGCGGGCGCTTCGGCCTTGAGGCCAGCGGCAGCCTGGGCAACTGGAGCCAGACACTGAACCTGCAACTGGCGCGCCTTGGCGGGCCGGACGACAAGCTTTATCACGCTGTTCACGAGTTGCACACCCAGCGCGAACTGCAAGGCAGTTTTTTCCGCCTGGGCTATTTCACCCCCAATTCCGAAGGGCTGACCCGCCAACCGCGCACGTTTGGCACCAGCCCCGATACCGCCGTCGGCGTCATGTATGGCAGCTCCGACAGCCTGGCCATCAACAGCCCGATGCCCAGCGTTTACCCGATCTATGTCACGGCCAACCGCCAGGGTTCGGTGGAGATCTGGCGCGACGGTCTGTTGATCAATACCCAATCGGTGCCCGCCGGGTTGCAGACCCTCGATACCCGGCCGCTGCCCGGTGGTATTTACGAGGTGGAAGTGCGCCTGATCGAAGATGGCCAGATCACCTCCACCACCCAGGAGCTGGTGTACAAGCCCAGCAACTGGCGCAACCTCGACGACCGCTGGCGCTACAACGTTTTTGCCGGCGAGGAAACGAAGTTGCTGAGCAACTGGGACACCCAGGCCAGTGGCAGCCCCACCGCCGGCGCGGCGGTCAATTACCTGTTGCATCCGCGGGTGATTCTCGGGCTGTCGGCGCGCCAGATCCGCGAAAAACTGCAATACGGTACGTCCATCGACTGGACGCTGGCCAATCACATCAGCCTTTTTGCCAACGTCTACAAGACCGAGGACTACGGCACCGGTCTGGACCTGCAGAGCCTCTACAACTACGGTTCCGGCAGCATCGTTGTCAGCCACAATCGCAGCTGGCTCGACACCACCAACACCTACGACACCTTGCCGGACGGCACGCGTATTCGCCCGCGCAACGTGTTCATCGGCCAGACCAGCAATTCCTCGCTGGCGCTCAACCATCGGGTCAGCAGCAAAAGCACGATCAATGCCCGGGTGGCCCACAGTGAGGGCAATGTCGAAGGTCTGGGCGTGGACCTCGGCTGGACACAACGCACCACGCTGTTTGGCAGCGATGCCAGTTGGCGCTTCTCGGTGTTCGACCGACCGGGCAGTTACAGCAGCGGTGACGCGCGCAACCGTGGCGTCGATTTGAGCGTCAACCTGGCGTTGGGCACACCCGGTCAGCAGCTCACCGGCAGCATCGGCTCGCGTACCGCCCGCGACGGCAAGCGCGACAACAATGCTTCGCTCGGCTGGCGCAAGGACTTCAAGGATCATGTGCTGCAAAACGTATCGGTGACGGCGCTGACCGATACCTACGGTGTGGGCATGTCCAGCCTGGCGAATTTCCGCACCGACTCGGTCAACGGCGATGGCTTTATCCAGCGCTCGTCGTACAACGGCAATTTCACCGGCGGCCTGAACCTCGACAGCACGCTGGTGGTCGGCGGCCAGCAGATGTTGCTGACCAGTCAGTACGAAATGCGCGGCGCCGGAATGATTGTCGATGTGGAGTCGGACATCGACGATATCGCCCTGCGTGCCGACGATTACAGCGGCGGCAGCGCGGCCTTGAAACCGGGGCGCAATTTCATCCCGATCACCGCGTACCAGAACAGCTCGGTGAGCTTCGACTTCCAGGGCAATCACGTACCGGCTGCCACGATCGAGCCGGCGCGCACTCGCTATCACCTGAACAAGGGCGGGGTGGAGTACCGCAAGATCCGTGTGATGAAAACCCTGACCGTGCTCGGTCGACTGATCGATGAAGCAGGGCAGCCGCTCAAGGGCCATCACGTGATCAACCATGCCAGCCGTGGCGTCACCGAGGTCGACGGGTTCTTTTCAATGGAAATGAACGCCGGTTCGCCGACCCTCGAAATCCGTCGCGATAACCGCTTGTTGTGTCAGTTCCGCCTCGATGCCAACCAGTACCGCAGTGAAAACAACGTACTGATGATCGGCGATCTGCGCTGCACGCCAGACACCGTGGCCGACGTCAGTGTCACCGCACAGAAGGCGGGCTGAACCGATGACCAAGTCGACATATGACCGGGGCCTGTGGCGGGCATTGCCGACGCTGGCCACCCAGGCGGCGAGTCTGAACGTGCGGGCCGGCGCCTTTTCCTTTTTGCATGGAGTTGAAGTGATGAACCGTGGGTTTTTGCTGAGCGTGCTCAGCGTGTTTTGCCTGACGGCGCAGGCCGGGCCGCAGATCAATGTCGGTACGGTGTACGACTATATGGATGCCGACAAGAGCACCTATCTGAAACGGGTGTTCAACAGCGGGGATGCCACCGCGTTCGTCAAGGTCAACGTTCTGGAGATTGTCTACGGTGCCGACGGCACACCGAAGGAAATCCCGGTTGAGAACGCAGCCGACGGCGCTTCGCGCAATGGCCTGATGGCCAGCCCGGCGCGGCTGATCGTCCCGGCCCAGGGCATGCAGGGCACCCGTTTGCTGTACATGGGCGAACGCGATCGCGAGCGTTACTTCCGCGTGCGATTCGTGCCGGTGGTCCCGGAAAAGGAAGACGAATTCGCGGTCAGCCAGGAAGAACGGGAAGACTACAAAAAGGCCCTCACGGCCGGGGTCAACGTGATGACCGGCTTCGGCACGGTGTTCTTCGTACGGCCCAGGGAAGCACGGTTTGCCACGACGATCAATGAAACCGCCAGCCGCTACGAACTGCGCAATGACGGCAACACCGTGGTGATTGTCGACGAGTTCAGAAGCTGCTCGTTGAGCAACGAAACCGACTGCGGTGCGACCACCAAACACCATGTGCTGGCGGGCAAGACGTTCGCTTTCGACAAGGAGAAGGGCCGTGGGTACCGCTTCTTCCTGATCGAAGGCAGCGAGAAGAAGAACCTGACGGTCAGCAGCCGCTAGGTCTGCTTTTCATTGACGCAACGGGTAACCAACATGATCAAGCAATGCACCGTCGTCGCGCTGATAGCCGCGGCGGCTCTGACCAGCGATGCGGCCTGGGCGGCTCGGGAAGAACATACATTCGAAGTGACACTGGACGTGCCAAGCCGTCCGTTCTACATCATTCCCGCGGAGGCGGACTGGATTCTCCGACCGCAGCGGCTCGACTGGAATCACTCGACCTCAAGCCTGAGCAGCGTGCGCAAATACTTTGATGTGCGCCACGACACCAGTGCGATCGAGGCGCGGCTGGAATCCGCGCCCTACCTTTCGAACGGTCGGCCGGCAGACGATATCAGCCTGCGCGTGACGTTCAACAAGGTGGAACTGAGCGCCGAGATGGTGCCGCGCGAGGTGGTGTCGCAGGCCGAGGCCGCAGCGGGCACACGGGTGTTGTTGCAGATCGACCCCGTCAGACCGGAGGGCGGCTACGGCCCCGGAGATTACGCTGGCAACGTGCTGTTGCTGTTCAGTGCCCGAGCGCCTGGCGAGTGAGATGGCTCGTACAGCGCTGCTATCGAAGCATCTTCTGGAGAACCCCCGTGATTTTTTCAAGCGCCCCGGGCATCCGCCCCTGGATCGGTTTGCTGCTGACATTGTTCAGCGCTGCGGCATCGGCCGAAGTGCACAACATCGATGCGACCTTCGAGCCGGACTTTGCCAACCCGCAACGAAATCAGTTCAAGAATCAGACGCCGTCCGAAGGGTTCTGTCGGCAGATCCCGCAGGCGTGCGAACCGATTGGCCTGTTCAGCCTGATCGCGAGGATTCCGTTCACGGCCAATGCTCCGATTCGGGCGAATCACGCGGATCCGCGACAGGGCGGAATGGCCCGGATTCCGTCGGACTGGCGAGATGTGCAAGTCACCCATTCGTCAGGCGATACACATAAATTGCAGGTCAGGATCGCCGGCATCGGACACGAACTGGCGTTGCCGCGAACGGTGAGCGAATTGACTGGGGGCAAATGGTGGGATGAGCTGTGGGAAGGCGGTGGCTGGGTGTACGCGCCACCACCCTGCCAGGGAGTCGGTTGGGTGAGTGCCGGGGATTACGGCTATAACAGTTTCTGGAAGGTTCCAGAAGGGGCCGGGGCCTGTGCGAAAAAGGCTTTGTTCGATATTCCGCTGGCCATGCAATATCAGTATTTCGTCTACGCCTACGAACTGCGTACACCGGATCCGCTGAAAATGGAATCGGGCGACTACACCGGTTCCGTCACCTACACCGTCGGTCCGAACATGGATTTCGACATGGGCGATGTGATGATCCCTAGCGATTCGATTCTGACCCTCAATTTCAATCTGAAGGTCACGCACACCATGAAGGTCGATATTCCTCCCGGCGGCAACCGCGTGGTGCTGGAGCCGGTGGGCGGCTGGCAGTCGTGGCTGAACGAGGGGCGCAAGCCGACCCGGCTGGTGCGCGACCAGACGTTCAATATCTCGGCCTCGAGCCGCTTCAAGATGAACATCGAATGCCAGTACGTCGTCGACAACAGCTGCGCGTTATGGGAGTCGACCGCCGGCCATGTAGCGCCGCTGGAAGTCAGCGTCAGCCTGCCCAACGGGCTGACCGATGGCGCCGGGCAAGCGGTCAATCGCCGGCGCTTGCTGCGCGATGGCACGGGCACCGAGCTGTTTCAGCCGGGCTTCTATCTGGATCGCAAGGTCGGCACGCTGCATTTCGAAGTGGCCCGCGATGCGGTGGATGAAATGCTCAAGGACGGCTATGCCCGCAGCTATTCGGGCAATGTCACGGTGATCTGGGATTCGGAAGTGGGTTAGGCGAATTGTCGATTGCGCTGTGTCACCAGGGAAACTTCGGATGTTCCGACGCCATTTTGAGGAAAAAGATCATGGGTAGCTATTGCATACGGTCTCTGCGCTTGCCGAAGAGCAGCGTGTGGAGCGCTTTGGTGCTGTCGCTGATGGCCGGGGCAGCGGCGGCTGAAGTCCATAACATTGAAGCCACCTTCGAGCCGGATTTTGCCAATCCGCAAAAAAACCAGTTCAAGAACCAGACGCCATCCGAAGGTTTTTGTCGGCAAGCGCCATGGGCTTGTGAGCCTTTGGGGCTGTTTAGTCTGATCGCCCAGATACCGTTCACGGCCAACGCGACGATTCAGGCCAACCACACTGATCCTCGTCAGGGCGGGATGGCCAGAGTGCCCTCACATTGGCAGAACATTACTGTCACTCACTCTTCCGGTGATACGCAGATCGTGCAGTTGAGAATTGCCGGTATCGGTCATGAAACGCAACTGCCAGACACGGTGGTCAAGTTGACCGGAGGTGGCGGGTGGGACGATCTGTGGGCGGGCGGCGCGTGGATGCACGCCCCGGCGCCGTGCCAGGGCGTCGGTACTTTTTCCGCCGGAGAAGTGGGCTACAACAGTTTCTGGAAAGTGCCAACGGGCGCGGGGGCCTGTAGCAAGCAGGCGAAGTTCGATATTCCGCCGTCCATGCGCTATCTGTTTTTCGTTTATGCCTATGAACTGCGTACGCCGGATCCGCTGAAGATGGAATCAGGCGACTACACCGGTTCCATCACCTACACCGTCGGTCCGAACATGGATTTCGACATGGGCGATGTGATGATCCCGAGCGATTCGATGCTGACCCTCAATTTCAATCTGAAGGTCACGCACACCATGAAGGTCGACATTCCTCCCGGTGGCAACCGGGTGGTGCTGGAGCCGGTGGGCGGTTGGCAGTCGTGGCTGAACGAGGGGCGCAAGCCGACCCGGTTGGTGCGTGACCAGACGTTCAATATCTCGGCCTCGAGCCGCTTCAAGATGAACATCGAGTGCCAGTACGTCGTCGACAACAGCTGCGCGCTGTGGGAGTCGACCGCCGGCCATGTGGCGCCGCTGGAAGTCAGCGTCAGCCTGCCCAACGGGCTGACCGATGGCGCCGGGCAAGCGGTCAATCGCCGGCGCTTGCTGCGCGATGGCACGGGCACCGAGCTGTTTCAGCCGGGCTTCTATCTGGACCGTAAGGTCGGCACGCTGCACTTCGAAGTGGCCCGCGATGCGGTGGATGAAATGCTCAAGGACGGATATGCGCGCAGCTATTCGGGCAATGTCACGGTGATCTGGGATTCGGAGGTAGGTTAAGCGCGATTCCGCTCAGGCAGCCCACGCCGAATCTGGCTGGACAGGAGCAAGAGCGGTGATGCGTTGTTTCATCCGGAAAGAATTGCCGGCTGCGCAGGGCCGGTGGTGACCACGGGTGGGTTTTCCGCCGGACGACATTGCGAGTCACTGCCCGGTTGCAGATACGGCGTAAGAATCGGCGCCATGCCCTTGAGCACTTGCGTGGGCAGGGCCGAGGTGAACTTGAAGTTCTCCGCCGAGCGCCCGGGCACGAACGCGGTGAGGGTGCCGAAATGGTGGTCGCCGATATAGAACACGAAGGTCGCCGTGCGGTTGATCGACTTGGAACTGATGATTCGCCCGCCGGAACCGATCGCCGCAATGCGGTTGTCGCCGGTGCCGGTTTTGCCGCCCATGGCCAGCGGCGTGCCGTCAGGCAACTTGAAACTGCCGGACACCCGTTTGGCCGTACCGGCATCGACCACTTGCGACAGCGCTTCGCGCATGGCTCGCGCGACTTCCACCGGCATCACCCGTTTACCCACATGCGGATCGTTGACCACTTTGGTTTCGTAAGGTGTGCCGGCAGCGAAATGCAGGCTGTCGATGCGCAGCGTCGGCATGCGCACGCCGTCGTTGAGGATGGTGCCGATCAGCTCGGCCAGCGCGGCGGGGCGGTCGCCGGAACTGCCAATGGCAGTGGCCAGCGACGGCACCAGGTGATCGAACGGGTAGCCGACTTTCTGCCAGCGCTGATGAATATCGAGAAACGCTTCGATCTCGAGCATGGTGCGAATGCGACTGTCGCGGGCGCCCTTGTGCCGACTCTTGAACAGCCAGCTGTAGACTTCCTGGCGTTCGAAATGGCTGGCCTTGACGATCTCGCTGAAGGTTGCCTCCGGGTGATGCAGCAGGTAACCCATCATCCACAAATCGAGTGGATGGACCTTGGCGATGAAGCCCTGATCAGGCAAATCGTAACTGCCGGGGCCATAAGAATCGTAGAGGCGGATCAGACGCTCGTCAGTGAGTTTTTCGTTGAGCCTGGTGCCCTTGAGGTGCGAGCGCACGAACCGGTTGAAATCTTCCTGGCTGGCCTCCGGCAGCAGATAACGATGCACGGCCGCCATGCGGATCGGCGTCGGGCGCATGCTGTCGAGGAAGGTATCGAGACGCGCCTGGGTGTCCTTGTTCCTGTACTTCTTCCAGAACTTGAGCAGGAACGAGGTGCCTTCGCGGTCGGCAAAACTGGCCAGGTATTCCTGACGGCGCGGGTCGCGATCATCCTTGAGCAATTCGGCGTTCGGCCCTGAGTAGGTGGTGTAGCGAACGATGTCGCGCATCAGGCGAATGAATGGCAGGTTGATCGACTCGCGCAACGAATCGCGCAAAGTGGGCAGGCGACCGTTGTCCTCTTTGCGAAAGTTGTGGAAGGTGTGCAAACCGCCGCCGGTAAAAAACGCCTCGCCGGGGCTCGCCGAATATTTGCGATCAAGCGCGGCCCCGAGCAGCTTCGACAGGTCGTGATCCTTGTTCTGGATCAGGTAGTCGATGACCCAGCGGCTGAGGCGATCCTGATCCGGCACTTCGACCTTCTTCAGTTCCGCCGCACCCATGGCGCCATACTTGTCGTGCAGCTCGGCGACGATTTGCAGGTAGGTGGTCAGCACACGCATTTTTGCCGTCGAGCCGAGTTCGAGCTTGCTGCCCTCGTTGATGTCGAATGGTTGATCGGTACTGTCGGTCTGCACACGTACGCGCGAGCCGTCCGGGGTCAGTTCGAACAGGGTAAAGCTGTAGCGCACTTGCGTGGTGCTGGTCGGCGTCAGCAAGCGTTCGCCGAGCAGGCCGATTTCTGCAGCGTAGGCCGGGTCGGCAAGTTTTTTCAGGTAGGCGGTGGCCTGGGTTTGCAGATCACCCTGCAGGGTGCTGGTGGCCGACAGGTCGAGGCGATCGAGGTCGTACAGCGGCCGGTTGAGCATGCTCGCCAGGCGGCTGCGGGCAACGCTGATGCCTTTGTTGGTTTCGATCGGTTGCATCGTTGGCTGGGTCTGCCAGTCGCGGTACGACACCGTGCTCGCCAGCGCGGCGTCGGCGAGGGCGCTGTCGATCACGCCGTTCTGTTTGAGCAGGCGCAGGTGGCTGTCGGTCAGACTGGCAAGATCCTCGCGGCCCCTGGTCAGGTAAAACGATGGACGGCGCTGGGCGATCATCAGCGAAAGCATTTCGCGCAGGGCCAGACCTTTGGCGGCCATGGTCTGTGGGTCGGTCGCCGGACTGTTCAGTTGCTCATTGGCTTTGCTGAAATCACTGCCGTACCAGACCCGCAAGCCTTCGGCCATACCGTGGACTTCGCCATGCCCCGGCACTGCCGACAGTGGCACGCTGTTGAGGTAGTCACGCACGATGTTCTGTCGCGCACCAAGGGTTTGCGGGCCATCCTGATAAGCGCGCACGCTGGCCGAAAACATCTGGCGCAGTTTCTCGGCGCCCGACGCGGTCAGGCCGTCCGGCGAATGTCGATACTTCTCCAGTTGCGTGGCCAGCGTACTGCCGCCCGCCGACTGGCCGGGCAGGTGCAGCAATTTTGCCACTTGCGACCACGCCGCCATGCCGAAGCGCGGCCAGTCTACCGCCGGGTTGGCCAACGGCTGTTTCGGGTCGAGGAGAAAGCGGTTTTCGATGAACAGCAGACTACTGACCACCACCGGCGGAATCGCCGCGAAGTCGGCATACAGTTGCTGCGGATAGTTGTATCGATACAGCGGCGCGCCTCGGCAATCGGTGATTGACAGCCCGGCCTGAATCTTTTCCGAATACGGCACGAACAGGCCCTTGTCGGTGTAACCGAGCAGGGCAGGGGAGAAGCGCGTCTGCTCAGTGATCACATAGTTGCGCTTGAGCAGGCGTGGCAGGAATTCGTCGAGCGAGCTGTAACCCAGGCGCAGATCGAACGGCCCGTTGCCCGGATAGCGAATCGCTTCGCTGGGGCCGGGTTCAAGCTTGTAGGTCAGCGACGCGGCGTACTGGCTCAGTTCCCGCGCCTGGAAGCGCGAGGTGCGCATTTCCTTTGACGCAGCGAGTCCCACCACTACCGCGATGATCAAAAACAACAACCAGAAAGCCTTCCACCCATGCCGGTTGCGGCGGGTTTTTTCAGGGACAGGCGCTTCATTCACACGTTCAGTCTGAACCACGGTTTTACTCGAATCGGTTTGCCACAAAGCGCCCATAGTCGACTGATCCATTCACGCAGATTGATCGGACTTGTCTGAAGCTTAGACGGTGGTTGGCGAGGGCGAAGGGGAATTGTGCAGCGAGCATCGAACGTGCCCCACACGTGGGGCTGGCCAGTGCAGGCGAACACCGTGCCAGGCGCTACGGATTTTTCCGCGAATGTCGTCATGTGCGTAGTTTGTTGGTTTTTTAATTAAGTAATCAGT
This sequence comes from Pseudomonas sp. 1L-B-1-E-C1, assembly GCF_057291835.1. Taxonomy (NCBI): domain Bacteria; kingdom Pseudomonadati; phylum Pseudomonadota; class Gammaproteobacteria; order Pseudomonadales; family Pseudomonadaceae; genus Pseudomonas; species Pseudomonas sp. 1L-B-1-E-C1. The sequence continues at coordinate 12,544 of NZ_JBXAWN010000007.1, forward strand.
TGCAGCAAGTTGTAACTGCCCGTTGTTTGTATTTGGTAATGCATATGTATCGTTACGCTTTCGGGTTTTTTAAATGAAAGTTTCTAGTTTAATTTGGCTGTACTTATTAATCTTGGAATTTTTCGTAATGCAAGCAAATCGTTTTATGAGCGGTGCTGTTTCGGCACGGATGGAAGATGCGATCCAGACAAAGTCTGAAAGATCTGAAGTTGCAATCGAGTCGCACGCCTTTGGCGATTTTGGTGGTGCCTTGTCCTGGCCGATTCCACTTGATATGAGTGAACGAAACGAAGTACTGAAAGCGATCCAGCTGTTTCGAAAAAGTCTCAAGGAAGAGTGGCGGCCGGGCCGGCAATTACTGGAGTGTCTGAATGCGGAGCATGCGCTGACGGTGGAAGAGACGGGCGATCCCGCGCAGGCCTTGCAAACGCTTGTTGCCAGCGCGCGCGGTCAGGCGCTGGGATTACAAGTGCAGACTCATTTGCGCGGGATCGCCACAGATCAAAGCGTCAACGATTACGCACTGGCTGCGCTGCAGCTCGACCTTGATCCGCTGTCGATCGACAGGCGGCAACGCAACACCGTCGCCGGCCTCGATCTGGCCGGTAAGCCTTTCTGGGGAAAGCCGCTGGTGGCGGTGTTCGATGAACTGCGTCGACATCTGCTCAAACATCTGATCTGCAGCCCCGAGTTGTCCGGCCTGGCCGCTTACGCGTTGCTCGCTTTCAACGCTCCGCTGTACCTGATCAAAAAGATTCCCGAAGAAGTCACGTATGGCGGCCAGGCGTGGTTCAACCTTGCCGTTGCCGCCGCGATTGTCGAGGTGCACGCGCCCGGCAAGGTCGCTTGCATGACCTTCGCTCAAGTCATGCTGCACGCGGAACAGGCAGCGCTGATCGATCCCGCCGTGAGCGCTTATGCCCAGACTCTCGCGCTGATCGATTGGGGCGTCGTCCATGGGCTGGTGCCCAGAGTGGGTGACGAGCGCTACACCGACGAGCAACTGGACGAGTTGAAAACCCGCTTCAATGATCAACTGGCTGACGGCCTCAACGCTCCGATCCTGTTGGGACGTGTGCTGCCCGACCGCAAGGCCATTGCCTTGGCCGGACTGAAGAAACAATTCGGCGAGAACTTTCCCGTCGAGAATCACGCCCTCGAATGGGACAGTTCAGAAAAGACTCTGCTCAGTCTTTCGCCCGTGTCCAGTCCAACTTATGGCCCGCTGGGCATGTATTCATTATTGGACGTTGCAATGATGGATACGTCTTACCGCTGGAAAACCAGCGACCCGCTGCTGAAGTTTCGGATCCATGAGATCAATGAACTCAATCTTCGTGTGTGGGAAACTTTCAGTCGTCAATTTGCAAGTACTTTGGCCGATCTCAAGCAAGGCACGCGATTGACGTTGCAGCATCTGATAGCCGGCCTGCCGCTGGAAGATCGCGAGAATTTCGAATATGGGAAAATTGATTTCTATCAGCACAAGATTTTTCGATTAAGTACCCAATTCTGGGGCCGAAACCTGATAGCGACCGATACACGACTGACCTTGAGAATCGAGCGCGGTCCTGAAAAGAAAGTCACGGTGTATTCCATCGATCTGGAAGCCGGCTCGATCACCCGCAAAGAGTCCGACCCGGCCGGCAAAGCCGATGAGTACGACCGGCACGTCCCGAGCCTGGTCTACGCGACGACACCGTTTCATGTGGAGGATGAAACCGTAGCGGCAAAACTCAAACAGGTCATCTTCGACGCCGAAGTGCCTGTGCCCGCCAGCTATGACAGCGCGCGGACCCGCACGATTGTCGATGCCTTTGTCGAGCATCTTGATTATGACCGGGAAGACATTCTGCTGGCTGCCAAGGGGCAGACAACCTACGACAAGGAAATGGCGCTGCTGAAATCACGCCTGGACTTCCTGCTGAATCTGATTCCCTTCAAATCGGCCATCGAGAATTTCGTTCAAGGCAAATACATCGATGGAGCAATTGATCTGTTCCTCGATGTATTGGGTTTTGTCACCGCGGGCGCGGGTGCCGCAGCAAAGTTGACGCAAGTGGCGGCCAGGACGACTTCGGCCATCAGCAAGGCGTTGAAGGCAGCGAAGATCATTGGCGTGCTTGTCATCGGCGAACTCAACCCGTTGAGCGGTTTGCATCTGGCGGCAACAGGTGGCGTTCGCCTTCTCGGCGGCGGGATCAAATTCATTGCCGACCGCAGTCTGTTGAAATTGACCCGGTTGCGCGGTGGGGTGGTGGGCAGTTATGAGCTGTTGCAGACAGTAGGGAAGCAGCATGGCACCGCATTGGTTGGCACCTGGAAGACCGGTGGGCAGTCTGTCGAGGGTGTAGGCGTTGTTAAAAGCGATCAGTGGTATCGCTACAATCCGGCAACCGACCAAGTGTATGGCGCCCCCGGCGACTTTCAGCCCAGACAGGGCCGCCTGGGCAGCCTTTTTGGCGCGGATGCCAACTATGTCGATCGCTATTCGAGCTTCAACGACAATATCGAGGCGGCCTGCACGCCACTCAATCTTGCAGCCTTCAAAAGGGGCTATTCGAACGGACTGGATGTGCTGGACACGATTGCGGATTATCGCTTCAGCCTGAACACTCTGGAGTTGATCGAACTGGCCGCGAAACCTGGCCGACGCCCCGATGAAATGGGCGCTTTGGCGAGGGAGATAAAAGACAGTCTGTTTGACGACGCCAAGTACTACTCGGATCTGCTCATCCAGGACATGCCCAAAGGTGTCAAAGTGACGCCGCTCGCCCAGCATTATTTTCTGGCCCGGGTGGATCTGGCTTCCAACGGAAAATGCGCCGCCCTGTCATACGCGATGGCTTACGCCTTTCATCATGGACGGGAAAGCACTCTTTTGAGGAATGTTTTCAAGGCGGCCAATAAGCAGACCGACCCGCAAGCGGCGCGATTCATCTCTGGCCTCGAAACAAGTCAGCAAAGACTGGGCGGCAAGTATTCCTTTCATACAGGCGGCAAGCCGCAAAAGATGGATGCTCAGAACATCATTGACGAACTCGCCAGTGCGCGTGAGCAGAAAATCCTCATGATCGGCACCAAAAGTCATGGAATGGTCGCCGGCACACGTTTCAGCGATGGCGGGCAGCAATGGTTCTTTTACGACCCTAACTCGGGCATGGCGATATTCAATAGCAGAGAGACCTTACAGGAAGGGTTGTCGAAAGCGTTGCGAGATGGCGCCTTGGCAAAGACTTTCCACAAGTACGGAAAGAAGCGCGGCGGCGCCGATTATGCGGTCAACGAGTTCAAGCCTGACGCCAGCGAAATAGCAGACATCCGCGGCACGCTCGAAGGCTTCTCGGCCGCTCCCCTGAGCGTGTGATCGGGCCAGCATCGTTAGCCGATCCGGCTTCGTCTGGTGGCTGTGCATGAACGGCGGACCGGCGTCCTCCTGAGCGATGAAAGCCGGACGAAGAATAACGGCTCGCTCTTTCTGTGAAATAATCGCCGCCTATTTGCGGCGATTTTTCTTACGCATCTCAGGAAATACTCTCAATCATGAGCTGCATGACCGGAATTATCGGCCAAATATCATGGTTTATAGAGTGAAAAGTTCTGTCGGAAGTATTTTATTCTGCACGCCCCGCTGATCTTTCAGATTGCTCTGCAAGACGCGTCCGCCCACGAAGCCGACGCGGTTTCCTGCCCAGCCTAGGCCTATCGGCCGACGCTTCGAAACCCGGTGGTCATATCCAATAACAAGACGAGGTTGTACCCCTATGCCAGTCGGCAATCATCTGCCCCACGGCGACACCGCTTCGGGCGGTCCGCTCAAACGCGAACTGGGCGAACGGCATATCCGCCTGATGGCGCTCGGTGCCTGTATCGGCGTCGGTCTGTTTTTAGGCTCGGCCAAGGCCATTGAAATGGCCGGCCCGGCGATCATGCTTTCCTACATTCTTGGCGGTCTGGCGATCCTGGTGATCATGCGCGCCCTCGGCGAAATGGCCGTGCACAACCCGGTGGCTGGTTCGTTCAGCCGCTACGCGCAAGATTATCTCGGGCCGTTGGCCGGTTTCCTCACGGGCTGGAACTACTGGTTTCTGTGGCTGGTGACCTGTGTTGCGGAAATCACCGCCGTGGCGGTGTACATGGGTATCTGGTTCCCCGATGTGCCGCGCTGGATCTGGGCCCTCGCGGCGCTGATCAGCATGGGCTCGATCAACCTGATCGCGGTCAAAGCCTTCGGCGAATTCGAATTCTGGTTCGCCCTGATCAAGATCGTCACCATCATCGCCATGGTGATCGGCGGCGTCGGCATCATTGCCTTCGGTTTCGGCAATGACGGCGTGGCGCTGGGCATTTCCAATCTGTGGGCGCACGGCGGTTTCATGCCCAACGGCGTGACCGGTGTGCTGATGTCGCTGCAAATGGTCATGTTCGCCTACCTCGGCGTCGAGATGATCGGCCTGACCGCCGGTGAAGCGAAGAACCCGCAAAAGACCATTCCGGACGCGATCGGCTCGGTGTTCTGGCGAATTCTGCTGTTCTACGTCGGCGCACTGTTCGTGATTCTGTCGATCTATCCGTGGAATGAAATCGGCACCCAGGGCAGTCCGTTCGTGATGACCTTCGAGCGTCTGGGCATCAAGACCGCCGCCGGCATCATCAACTTCGTAGTGATCACTGCGGCGCTGTCGTCGTGCAACGGCGGCATCTTCAGCACCGGGCGCATGCTCTACAGTCTGGCGCAGAACGGCCAGGCCCCGGCCGGTTTCGCCAAGACCTCGAACAACGGTGTGCCGCGTCGTGCGCTGCTGCTATCGATCGCGGTGTTGCTGCTGGGCGTAATGCTCAATTATCTGGTGCCGGAAAAAGTCTTCGTCTGGGTTACCTCGATTGCCACCTTCGGTGCGATCTGGACCTGGGTGATGATCCTGCTGGCGCAACTGAAATTCCGCAAAGGCCTGAGCGCCAGCGAACGTGCCGGCCTCAAGTACAAGATGTGGCTGTACCCGGTCAGCTCGTATTTCGCTTTGGCGTTTCTGGTACTGGTGGTCGGCCTGATGGCGTACTTCCCGGATACCCGCGTGGCGTTGTATGTAGGCCCGGCGTTTCTGCTGTTGCTGACGGTGTTGTTTTACGTGTTCAAGTTGCAGCCGACGCAAGCGTCGCAAGGCTCGGTGCGTTCGGTTTCCTGAATTCTGACGCCTGAAAACAACAAAGCCCCGGTCGCGAGATCGGGGCTTTGTTGTCAGTGGTCAACAGTGATGGTCAGTGCTACGCGGCCGCTACTTCCAGCGGCTCAAAACTGTCCGCCCGCGCCATTTGCCACATCCGCGAATAGAACTCGCCATTCACTTCGCCGGTGAGCAATTCCCCCGGTTTCAGAAACACATGCAACTGCGAAAACAACTTGATCTCGGTCGCCGACATGCGCCGCACCAAGTGCTTGGCCGACAGTTGCGACGGATGCTCGAGCCCGGCTGCCGCGAGCATTTCCGCCAGCGCTTTGAGCGTGCTGCGATGGAAGTTGTAGACGCGCTGGGCCTTGTCCGGCACCACCAGAGCGCGTTGGCGCAGGGCGTCCTGGGTGGCGACGCCGGTCGGGCATTTGTTGGTGTGGCAACTTTGCGACTGGATGCAGCCGATGGCGAACATGAAGCCGCGCGCGGAGTTCGCCCAGTCGGCGCCGATGGCCAGCACGCTGGCGATGTCGAAGGCGCTGACGATCTTGCCGCTGGCGCCGAGTTTGATCTTGTCGCGCAGGTTGAGGCCGACCAGCGTGTTGTGCACAAACAGCAGGCCTTCGCGCATCGGCACGCCGATGTGGTCGGTGAACTCGACAGGGGCTGCGCCGGTGCCGCCTTCCTTGCCGTCGACGACGATGAAATCGGGAAGGATGCCGGTTTCCAGCATGGCTTTGGCAATGCCCATGAATTCCCACGGGTGGCCGAGGCAGAACTTGAAGCCCACCGGTTTGCCGCCGGACAGCTCACGCAGTTGCTGGATGAACTGCATCATTTCAATCGGTGTGGAAAACGCACTGTGGCGCGATGGCGAGACGCAGTCCTCGCCCATCAGGATGCCGCGGGTTTCGGCGATTTCCCGGGTGACCTTGTGCTTGGGCAAAATGCCGCCGTGGCCGGGTTTGGCGCCTTGGCTCATCTTGATCTCGATCATGCGCACCTGCGGGTTCTGCGCCTGCACGGCGAAGCGCTCCGGGTCGAAACGGCCATCGCTGGTGCGGCAGCCGAAATAGCCGCTGCCCAGTTCCCACGTCAGGTCGCCGCCGTGCTCGCGGTGATACGGGCTGATGCTGCCTTCACCGGTGTCGTGGGCGAAGTTGCCGAGTTTCGCACCCTGGTTCAGCGCGCGGATGGCGTTGGCACTGAGCGAGCCGAAGCTCATCGCCGAAATATTGAAGATCGACGCCGAGTACGGCTGCGTGCACTGCGGGCCGCCGACAGTGACGCGGAAACCGCTCGGGTCGCTCAACGGCGCCGGGCGCATCGAATGGCCGATGAATTCGAAGCCGGACTGATAGACGTCGATCAACGTGCCGAACGGTTTGTCGGCGGTCTCGTTTTTCGCTCGCGAGTACACCAGCGAACGCTGCGCGCGGGAGAACGGCAGGGCGTCGCTGTCGGACTCGAGCAGATACTGGCGAATCTCCGGGCGGATGCCTTCGACCAGATAACGGATATTGCCCAGAATCGGATAGTTGCGGCGCACCGCGTGGCGCGTCTGCAACAGGTCGAAGAGGCCGAGCAGGCTCAGCACGCCCGTGACGGCGGTGATCGGCCACAGCCAGTCATGTTCGAGGAAAGGCAGGCTGGCGAGGGTGAAAATCACACAGGCGGCAAAGAAGGCGTAGCGGCTCAGCAGCGACAGGCTCATACGGTTTCCCTGGTTCGGACTCAGATTTGTGCAACGGCACGCATCCCGGTGGGAGCGAGCCTGCTCGCGAAGACGGCGGACCAGCCAACATTGATGTCGGCCATGAGGGCCTCTTCGCGAGCAGGCTCGCTCCCACAAAAAGCGTTAATCACACTGTTTCAGGCGTTCTGCGCCTGCAGAAAAATCGAAAACAGCTCGGACTGGGATTTGATCCCCAGCTTGCTGTACATGTGTTTCTTATGGACTTTCACGGTTTCCACGGAGATTTCCAGCTTACGGGCGATTTCTTTGCTGGAGCAACCGCTGAGCATCAAACGCCCGACATCCAGTTCCCGCGCGGTCAGTTGTGCGCCCTTGAGCTGTTGCACCGACGCTTCCAGTTGCACGCGCCAGTCTGCCTGCGCCGGTGCGGCGGCGAGGGCCACGGTTTCGTTGATCTCGTACGGCAAACGCTGGCGCAACAGACCCAGCACCCACGGCTGAATCAAAGACAGCAAAGCGATCTGTTCGCCAGTGAAACGTTTTTCACTGCCCAGCGACAGGCACAGCGTGCGTTCGCCTTCGAGCTGGCAATTGAACTGGATTTCGTCGGCCACCACATTCAGACGAAAGTATCGCTGGTAGTACTCGGTCAGCTCGAAATGCTCCGGCGCGACTTCCGAGAGGCGATAGAGCCCGGTGCGCGACTGCTCGCGGCAGGCGATGTAGAACGGATCGAGCAAGTACAGACCACGCAGATAATCCTGGAACAACGGGTCCGGGCTGCCGTCCTCGCCGGGGCATTCGGCGAAGACTTGCGGATGCTGATCGGCGCTGAACAGCAGCACGACCCAGCTATCGAACGTTACGTACTGCTCGAGCAGACGCACCAGTTGCGCCCAGAAATTCGGCTTGTCCAGCGCGTCGATCAGTTGCCCGACAGCGCGGTGCCAAGTGATGTCATTCAACGAAAGTGTCATCGATCTACCCCTATCGGGTTACCCCGGCTGCGTGATTCCCTGGCCGGTTGCTTGCTGCGCATACTGGCCCACAGACAGGCACCGGGCAATCTTTCCAGGCTCGGCGCTCACAACAAGGAATTCTCATGAAAGTCGAACTCGCCCAATTGGCGGGCCGTGACAATGACACGGCTTACAATCTCGAACGCGCACTGACGGCGATTGCTGCCTGCGCGGCCGACACGCAAATGATCGTGTTCCCGGAAACCCACCTTATGGGCTTTCCCAATGCCGAAACCGTGGCGCGAATCGCCGAACCGCTCGACGGCCCGACCGTCAGCGCCGTGTGTGCGGCGGCGCGTGAGCGCAACATCGCCGTGGTCATCGGCATGGCCGAAAACGACAAAGGCCGCTTCTACAACACCACGCTGCTGATCACCCCCGAAGGCATCGCCCTGAAATACCGCAAGACTCATCTGTGGGCGTCGGATCGCGGCGTGTTCGAGGCCGGCGACCGCTATGCCACTTGTGTGTGGAACGGCGTGCGCGTCGGGCTGTTGATCTGCTACGACATCGAGTTCCCGGAAACTGCCCGCGCCCTGGCGCAACTGGGCGTGGAATTGCTCATCGTCACCAACGGCAACATGGACCCGTATGGCCCGACCCACCGCACCGCGATCATGGCCCGCGCCCAGGAGAATCAGGCGTTTGCGCTGATGGTCAATCGTGTCGAGGCGGGGGACGACGGTTTGGTGTTTGCCGGCGGCAGTGCGCTGGTCGATCCGCTGGGGGCGCTGCTGTTCGAGGCTGGGCGCGAAGAAGGGCAGTTCAGGGTCGAGCTGGATTTCGCGCAACTGGAGATTGCGCGCAAGGATTATCGCTATCTGGATGATCAGCGTCTGAAGTTGCCGGGAGAGGTGGTGGAGCAGGCTTGCGGTGTTCGCGAGCTATTGATTCCACACCGATAACCGCAGCCCCCACCCTAGCCCTCTCCCGGAGGGAGAGGGGACTGACCGAGTTGATTGTTCGAGATACGCCGACCTGAAAGACCGAGTCGAACTGAGGATTTGAATCTGCATTCAAGTCGAACTCAAGTTTGTAACCCATGGAGATCGGCTCCCTTTCCCCCCTCGCCCCCTTGGGGGAGAGGGCTGGGGTGAGGGGGTAACGATCTTCAGTCGAACAAAAATAACAGCAACACCCGAAACATTCGCCGAATCCGGCTCTGCCATAAATCCAATAACATTCGGAGTAAGTCGCCCATGGCTCGTTTGCAACGCACCCTTTCGCTAGGGTCGGTGGTGCTGTTCGGCATCGCCTACATGACGCCGATCATTGTCCTCGGCACCTTCGGCATCCTCGCCCAATCCACCGCCGGCATGGTGCCTGCGGCTTATCTGGCGGCGCTGGTGGCGATGTTCTTCACCGCAATGAGTTACGGGCGCATGGCCGCCGCGTTCCCTGTCGCGGGCTCGGCTTACAGCTACGTGCGCAAGGCGATCAGCCCCAAACTCGGCTTTATCGCCGGTTGGGCGGTGTTGCTCGATTATCTGTTTCTGCCCATGGCCATCTGGTTGATCGGCGCGGCTTACCTGACGTCGGCCTTCCCATCGATCCCGCAATGGATCTGGGTGCTCGCGTTCATCGGTATCACCAGTGCGATCAACATCATCGGCCTGAAACTGGCCAACGGCATCAACGCCTTGCTGATGCTGGTGCAGTTCCTCGTGCTGATCGCCTTCGTTGCGCTGTGCGTGCACTACATCGGTGGCGATGCGGGCACGCCGTTGTGGTCGATCAAACCGTTTTTCAACGGCGACATGCAGCTGTCGCTGATCATGAGCGGCGCGGCGATCGCTTGCTATTCGTTCCTTGGCTTCGACGCAGTCAGCACCCTGACCGAAGAGACCCGCGATCCACGCCGCACCATTCCCCGGGCGATCATGCTGATCACCTTGATCGGCGGCCTGATCTTCGTCGGCGTCTCGTACTTCGTGCAGATCGCTCATCCGTCGTTCCAGTTCGACAGCGTCGACTCGGCTGCTTATGAAATCGCGCGCAACATCGGTGGTGACCTGTTCGTCTCGATCTTCCTGATCGGCCTGATCGTCGGCCAGTTCGCCTCGGGACTGTCGGCCCAGGCCAGCGGTTCGCGACTGTTGTTCGCCATGGGCCGCGACGGTGTGTTGCCCAAGTCCTTCTTCGGCACGTTGCACGCGCGCTTCGGCACACCGGTCAACAGCATCCTGCTCTGCGCCGTGGTGGCCTTGCTGGCGCTGAAACTCGACGTCACCACCTCGACCTCGTTCATCAACTTCGGCGCGTTCCTGGCATTCAGCCTGGTGAATCTGTCGGTGATCTTCCATTACTGGATCGGCGGCGAGAAAAAGGGCCTGCGCGAGTTGTTGCTGTTTCTGATCTTCCCGTTCATCGGGCTGGTGGCTGATTTGTGGCTGATGGTCAGCCTTGATCATCTGGCGGTGTATCTGGGCCTGAGCTGGCTGGCGATTGGCGTGGTGTATCTGGCGGTGCTGACGGGCGGCTTCCGTCGCCAGCCACCGGAGATGGATTTTCAGGAAGCCGCCTGAGACGGCTTCACGCAGCGGGCCGACTCTGACGCATCGGCAACTCGACGCGAAAGGTCGTGCCCACGCCCGGCTCGCTGCGTACCGAGATTTCTCCTCCGTGTTTTTTAACGATGCCGTAAGACAGGGACAGGCCAAGCCCGGTGCCCTGGCCGACCGGTTTGGTGGTGAAAAACGGATCGAAGATTTTCTGCAGGATATCCGGCGCAATCCCCGCGCCGGTATCGGCAACCTCCACCCAGGCAGTTTCCTGTTGTTGCCCGATGCGCAAGGTGATGGTGCCGCGTTCGGGGCCCATGGCCTGAGCCGCATTGACCACCAGGTTCATGATCACCTGATTGATTTGTGACGGCAGACACTCGATATCCGGCAAGGGCTGATATTCCTTGATCAGGTCAGCCTTGTACTTCAGCTCGCTGGCGACAATGTTCAGGGTCGACTCTATGCCTTGTTGCAGATTGGCCCACTGCCATTGCTGGTTGGTATCGACCCGGGAGAAATCCTTCAGGTCCTTGACGATCTGCCCGACCCGGCCGATGCCTTCCTTGGACTCGCGGATCAGCACCGGAATGTCTTCGAGGAGAAAGTCCAGATCGACGTCTTTGCGCAATTGCTCAAGCCGCGCCACGGACTCGTTGTCTGGCGTGGGCCCGAGCGTTTGCCAGGCATCGAGTACGCTCAGCAATTGTTTGAAATAGCCGTCGAGGGTGCCGAGATTGGAGGAGATGAAGCCGATCGGATTATTGATTTCATGGGCCACGCCGGCCGCCAGTTGGCCCAGTGAAGCGAGTTTTTCCGACTGCACCAACTGACTTTCCAGTTGCTTGCGCTCATCGATTTCCCGTTGCAGTTCTTCGCTGGCCTGCTTGAACTGGGCGGTGCGCTGATCGACCAGGTGTTCCAGATGATGCATCTGCAATGATGCACGTTCGGTCATCTGCCATTTGGTCAGCAGGGTGTTGGCCATCTGCTGCACTTCGATGTTGTCGAACGGTTTTTTCAGAATCAGCAAGCGGTCATGCGCCTGCAGGCGTTCCAGCAGTTCATCCCAGGAATAATCCGAGTAAGCGGTACAGACCACTACCTGCAACTGCGGATCGTGCTGCCAGAGATGTTCGATGGTTTTCGCGCCGTCCCAGCCATCGGGCATGCGCATGTCGACGAAGGCCAGCGCGTAGGGGCGTTGCTCTTTCAGCGCCTGCATCAGTTTGCCCAGGCCTTCTTCGCCGCCATAGGCTGAATCGAGCTCGAACAGCGGGCGCTGGGGGCGGGTCTGGGCACCGAACAGGGCGGCCTCCATCTCGTCCAGTTCCACTGACTGCGCCGCTGGCGGCGCAAGAATCTTGCGGAAGTCTTCGTGAATCGACGGCATGTCGTCGATCAGCAGAATGCGGCGGTTCGACAGTTCGCTCATGCGTGCTCCGTTACGGTAATCAGCGGTATCTGCAGGGTGAACAACGCACCTTTGCCCGGGCCGTCACTGTGCGCGGTGAGGCGCCCGTTCATTTCGATCGCGGCCAGGGCACAACTGTGCAGGCCGAACCCGTGGCCTTCCTTGCGGGTGGTAAAACCGTGCGCAAAGATCCGTGTCATGTTCTCCGGTGCGATGCCTTCGCCATCGTCCTTGACGCTGATTTCGAGGAAGCCGTCATCGACGATTTTTACTGCCAGGGTCATGGTGCGTGGGCGGTTGCTGAGGTCGGACATGGCGTATTTGGCGTTGCTGATGAGGTTGATCAGGATCAGCAGCAAGCGGTGTTTGTCGCCCATCACCTGCGGCACATCCGCATATTCCCTGACCACCGTGACGTGGTGCCGGGTCAGGGCGCCGGCGTTCATGCGCAACGCGTCTTCGAGCAACTCGTTGATCAACAGCGGCTCGGTCATGCTGCTGGCGCCAGCGTAGGACTGCTGGGTGGCGACGATGTCCTTGATGTGATCGACGCTCTTGTTCATCTGGTTCAGTTCGTCGAGCATTTCCTGCTGCTCCTGGGCAATGGCGACCACCAATTGGTTGAGGTAGCCGGGGAGCAATTTGCCCTTGGCGTCTTCGTTGAGGAAGGCGCCGAGGTCATGCGGGTGTTCGTTGATCATTTGCATGGCCTTGCCCAGACCCTGGGCCTTGCTGCTGCGCAGCTTGCGTGTGATCAGGTCGCTGGAGATGTTCACGCTGTTGAGTACGTTGCCGACGTTGTGCAGCACGTTGGTGGCGATTTCCGCCATGCCGGCCTGACGTGCCGCGCCGAGCAGTTCGCTTTGCGCGTCCCTGAGTTCCCGGGTGCGCTCCTCGACCCGTTGCTCCAGTACATCGTTGGCCGTTTGCAGGGCACTGTTTACCCGATTGATCTCGGCGAAACTGCCAATCAGGCGGATGGCCAGCCACACCAGCGACAACACCAACAGCACCGAAAACAATAACAGGTAGACGTGGTACTGCCGGTCGACCTGATCGGCGCGCTGCTGATCGTGGTCGAGCATGGTGGTGATGACGTCCAGGCGTTCGGCCACTGGAATGGTTTCGATGCTCTCGAGTAACTGGTTGACCCGTGGCTGCTCGCGAGCGATCAGGGCGATGTGGTTGCTCAGGATCCTGATCGGCGTTTCAAATGCCGGTGGCAGGCGTTCGGCGTTTACCTTCAGTTTGTTCAGGCCGACCTCGATGTCGGCGGCCCTGTCGTCGGAGGTGACCTGGGCGAATTCCAGGGCGCTGAGCAGCAAGTCGTAGGTATCGGTGATGATGTTTTGCAGCTGCAATTTATCGAAGTCCGACAGGCTCGCCAGCTGTTGCAGGATGTCGTCTTCAGCCGTGGGCAGAAAGGCCAGGGAGTTGCGCAACAGCGCATTCTGCGATTTGAACTGTTCGACCAGACGGGTCTTTTCCTGCATCGCCTGCAGGAAGTTCTCGTGGGCGTCGTTCCATTGCGCCGAGTCTTTGCGACCATGCCCGGACTCTATCGCGTCGAAGCGCTCCCAGAGCCGGTTCATCTCGTTCATCGGCGACACCAGCGGATCGTAGTTGTGGGTGAGCGCGACCCTGGCCTTGAGGACCTCGTTTTCCCACAGCGAGTTCTGCTGCTTGATCTGCCGGATCAGATCCCGCGATTCGGTGTACGTCATGTTCTGGTCGGAGCTGGACTTGAAGTAGAGAAACAGCAGGATCGAGGCCAGGGCCATGGCGACCAGCGTGAGCAACAGCAGACTGCGCCGACGGGAGATGTTGATCATAGTGAGCCCGCCCATTGGCCGGTGAGGGTCTTGAGAAACAGAATGATCAGTCGTTTGTCCTCTTCGCTTGGCATGCGCCCCAACTGGTACTGGAACATCACATCCACCGCCCGCTCGAGGGTGGGCGCCGAGCCATCGTGAAAATACGGTGCGGTGATCGCGACATTGCGCAGGCTCGGCACCCGGAATACCGCCCGATCCGCTTCATCGCCAGTGACATTGAAGCGGCCCTGATCGGCCACGGTGGGGTTGCCGCGATCGGCGAGGTAATCGCCGAACACGCCGAATTTCTGGAACATGTTGCCGCCGATGTTCACCCCTTGATGGCAGGCAATGCAGCCGTACTCCTTGAAGCGTTGGTAGCCGTACTTTTCCTCCAGGGTGAGGATGTCGGTGTTGCCCAGCAGGTATTGATCGAAACGTGAGTCGGGCGTCAGCAGGGTGCGTTCGAAGCTGGCCAGCGCCTGCTGGACATTGGCTCTGGTCACACCGTCCGGGAAGATGGCGGCAAAGTCGCGGCGATAGTCGGGGTTTTGGCCGAGCCGCTCGATGACCGTGTTCCAGTTGCTGCCCATTTCATGGGGGCTGGTGATGACGACGTTGCTTTGTTCTTCCAGGGTTTCGACGCGGCCATCCCAGAACTGGCGAAAGTTGAGGACAGCGTTGAACACCGTCGGCGTGTTGAACGCTACCGGTCTGCCGTCGAAGCCCAGAGACAAGGCGCGGCTGTCGGCACCGTTCTTGTCCAGTTGGTGACAGCTGGCGCAGGACAGCGTGTTGTTGATCGATAACCGTGGCTCGTGGAATAACCGCCGACCGAGTTCCACGTGCCGGGCGTCCTGCTGAGCCGCCGCGGGCAACGGTTTGAGCGGCTCGTCCAGCGGCTCGTCCAGCGGCTCGGCAGCGGCCCCGGCACACAATCCGCACAGCAGCAACGCCATGGCGTGGTGGTAAAGGCTCATTGGCAATCGTCTCCCTGACTCAAGGCCGGTTTCAAAATGTTCATCAGATCGCCCACGGCGCGGGTTGCGTGCCGGCCAGCAAGCGTGCGAACGCATCGGCTGGCAGGGCTTTGCTGAAAAAGTGCCCTTGGCCTTCTTCGCAGTGATGGGCCTTGAGAAAGGCCAGTTGTTCGGCGGTTTCGATGCCCTCGGCGATAACGTTCAGCCCAAGACTCTTGCCCAGGTTGATGATGGCGCTCACCAGCGCGGCATCGTTGCGGTCGTTGCACAGGTTGCGAATGAACGATTGGTCGATCTTCAGCACGTCGATGGGAAACCGCCTCAGGTAGCTCAGGCTGGAATAGCCGGTGCCGAAGTCATCGATCGCCAGGCGCGTGCCCAGCACTTTCAGGCGATTGAGCGCCGTCATCGTCGCCTCGACGTTTTGCATCAGTACGCCTTCGGTGATTTCCAGCTCCAGCCACTCGGGCGCCAGACCTGTCTGCTCGAGTACGTGCTCGATGCCTGCGACGAAGTCACGCTGGCGAAAATCGATGGGCGAGGTGTTCACCGACATGCGGATCGGTGGCAGCCCGGCCACTTGCCAGGCTCGGGTCTGACGACAGGCTTCGGCCAGTACCCATTTGCTCAGCGGTACGATCAGGCCGCTGTCCTCGGCCACCGGGATGAAGTCCGCCGGGTAGACCCAGCCATGCCCCGGTTTCTGCCAGCGCACCAGGGCTTCGGCACCCACCACTCTGGCACTGCGCAGGTCGATCTTGGGCTGATAGTGCAGAACCAGTTCGTGGTTTTGCAGAGCGCGGCGAATCCCTGACTCGATGCTCTGCTGTTCCCGGGCGTGCTGGTTCATGGCCTCGATAAAGAAGCCGATGTTGTCGGGCCCCTGTTCCTTGACGTTGCGCATCGCGGTCTCGGCTTTCTTGATCAGTTCGATGGCCTCGAGACCGTCATCAGGGTAGACGCTGATGCCCAGGCTGGCGGTGACGCTGACATCATGGCCGGCAATCGTCTGCGGCAGGCGAATGGCGGCGAGGAGTTTCTCCGCGATGCCGCGGGTTTGCAGGGGATGGTTGATGTCGCCGAGGATCACGACGAATTCGTCGGAGCCGTAGCGAAACACCGAGTCCGAATCACGGACGCAGGCCAACAGTTGCCGGGCGGTCTGTTTGAGTATGTCGTCACCCGCCGGATGGCCCAGCGCATTGTTTATGCGCTTGAAACGATCCAGACCAAGGAACATCACCACCAGTTGCCTGTCATGGCGCCGGCAGACGGCCATGGCCTGGCTCAGGCGATCGCCCAGCAAGGTGCTGTTGGGCAGTTCCGTCAGGCTGTCGTATTGCAGCAGGTGCGAAACCTTGAGCAGTTCGTGAACCCGCGCCTCGATGGTCCGCTCAAGGCTGAGCATCTTCAGCGCTGCGTCCTGCGCCAGCTGCCATTTCCAGGTCAGGGCGTTGGCCATCTGGCGGATTTCCAGGCTGTCGAACGGTTTTTTCAGGATCAGCAACTGGTCGCCGAACTCCAGCCGTTCGGCCATCGCCTCCCAGCTGTAGTCGCTGTACGCCGTGCACAAGGCGATTTGCAGGTTCGGATCGACCTGCCACAGTTGCTCGATGGTTTCCAGGCCGTCCCAGCCGGGCGGCATGCGCATGTCGATGAAGGCAAGCGCATAGGGGGTGCCGTTGGCCAATGCTCGTTTGACCAGTGCGAGCGCTTCCTGGCCCTGATAGGCGGAGTCGATCTGGAAGCTCGGGTGCGGCGCCTGATGGGTGCCGAACAGGGTCTGTTCCAGTTGCTGCAGATCGCCGGTGTCGGCAACCTGCGGCGCGAGGATCTTGCGAAAGTCCTCATGGATCGCCGGCGTGTCGTCGATGACCAGAATGCGCCGGTTGGTCTGCGGGAAAGGCGTCTTCATGCCTCGTCCTCCTTCGGCGCCAGACGGCAACTTTCCTTGAGCAAACGCCCGGCCTGCTCGGCGCTGACCGCCGCGCTGAAATACCGCCCGCGGGCGCTGGGCAGCGGGGGCGCGGCGACGGTCGCGCAAGGCAGGTCCGGCGACGGTTGGCCATCAGCGATGATGCCGATGTCCAGGTCCCGGGCGAAGTTGACGATGGCACGCAGGGCGTTGGCGCCGGCGACATCGTGGGCGGCACTGTCGACGAAGCTCTGGGCCAGTTTGAGGTGATTGACCCGATAGGTTTTCAGGTAGTCGAACGAGGAGTATTCGGTGCCGAAATCATCGATGGCGATGGCCACGCCCAGTTCACGCAGGCGCGGCAACGCATCGTTGTGCGTCCATTTGGTCTGGGCCAGCGTGGCTTCGGTGACATCGAAGCGCAGGTCCCAGGGGGCAAGTTCCCAGCGGGCAGTGGTGCGCAGCACGTCGTAGATGAGTTCCGGGCCACTCTTGAGTTGCGCCAGCGACAGTTTGATCGCCATCACCGGCGGTGCGACCCCCTCGTTACGCCACAGATGCATCTGCTGGCAGGCGTGATTCAGCACCCAGCCTCCGAGCGGAATGATCGCGCCGGTTTTCTCCGCGATCGGCACGAAATCGCAGGCCGGCAACAGGCCGAGGCGCGGATGCTGCCAGAGGATCTGCGCCTCCATGCCCAGAATCCGGCCGCTGTGCTGATCAACTTCCGGTGCATAACGCAACATCAGTTCATGGTTCTCGAGGGCTGTCATCAATTCGCTGATCAGGGTCATGCGATCCGCCACTTCCCGGGAGATTGCCTCGGAATGGAAGTGATACTGGTTGCGGCCCATTTCCTTGGCCCGATACAGCGCCATATCGGCCTGCCCGAGCAGGCTGTCGGCATCGAGGCTCAGATCGTTGTAACTGCTGATACCGATGCTCACCGAAATGTGCAGCGCATTGCCGGCCAGGTTGTAGGGCGCGAGCAACGTGTCGCGGATATTGGCGGCCATCGCGGCCGATTGGGTCGGGTCACTGACGTCCAGTTGCAGGATCGCGAATTCGTCACCGCCCAGGCGCGCCACCACGTCGTTTTCCCGCACGCCGGATTTGATGCGCCGGGCGACTTCCTGCAGCAGCAGATCGCCCACCGGGTGACCCAGGGTGTCGTTGATCCGCTTGAAGTGGTCCAGATCCAGATAAAACACCGCAAACGGCATGGCGCCCCGGCGCGCGGCAGCGAATGCCTGATGCAGGCGTTCGATCAGGGTGGCGCGGTTGGCCAGGCCCGTCAGGCCATCGGAGCGGGCCAGCAAGGCCAGTTTGTCCTCGGCCAGACGCCGTTCGGTGATGTCGAGGATGATGCCTTCGACCTCCAATAGTCGGCCGTCATGATCGCGCACCGGGATGTAGCGGTTTTCCACCCAGCGCCAGGTGCCCTGGCCGGTGCGCATGCGAAATTCTATGGAAGCGCCCGATGCATGCCGATCCATAACCCGGGCCATGGCTGCATCGACGCTGGCGTGATCGTCCGGGTGAATCAGCACCTGCGCCCAGTCTGGCGAGCCCACCAGATCGGCGGCGACATGGCCGTAGCGGGTAATGTTGTGGGAGATGTACATCAACGCGAACGAGGGGTCGCCGCGCAAGCGGTACAGGATGGTCGGGCTGTTCTGCACAATGATGTTGGCGTCGGACAGCTCGCGGGTGCGCTCCTGGACTGCATTTTCCAGCAGGTTCATCTTCAGTTCGGCGTCTTCGGTCATTTGCCATTTGACCGTGAGGGCGCTGGCCATCTGCCGGATCTCGATCGCGTCGAAGGGTTTTTTCAGAATCAGCAACCGGTCATTCAGCTCCAGACGCCGGTCGATGTCTTCCCAGGAATAATCGGAATAGGCCGTGCACAGCGCAACTTGCAATCGGGGATCGACTTGCCACAGCCGTTCGATGGTTTCCAGGCCATCCCAGCCCGGTGGCATGCGCATGTCGATGAACGCCATCGCATAGGGGCGGTTTTCTGCCAGCCCGACTTCGAGTTTGTCGAGGGCTTCGCGGCCCTGGAAGGCCGAATCGAGTTCGAACTGCTGGGATTGTCTGGCGGACGGGGTGCCGAACAACAGATTCTCGGTTTCGCCCAGACCCTCGTCGTCCAGGATGACCGGACTGAGAATCTTGGCGAAATCGCCATGGATCGCCGGACTGTCGTCGACGATCAGCACACGACGATTGATGTGCGCGGTTGGCCGGTTCATGTCGTGCCTGCCAGAGGCTGGCATGCTGTTGTCATCCTGGGCATCCTTTTCCTTCGCCAATTGCCAGTTCCAGAGCCACGGTGTCCTGCGCTGTACTGAGCATAGTCGTCTACTCGGTACTACGCTTTCAGGCCCGCAGGAAGATTTGCGTGAAATCAGGCAGAAATCATCTAGCCTTGGACACAGGCACGGACTTGCGAGGTGTCTGTTCGGTGTGCCGTTAACCCTGTTTTCGTTTTGAGGCCATGCCATGGAAGAGCAATCCGCCCCGATGCCGGGGCATCGACCCACGGTGCTGCTGGTTGATGACGAGGAATCGATCCTCAACAGCCTGCGCCGTCTGTTGCGCGGCCAACCCTACGATGTTCTGCTGGCCACCAGCGGCGCGCAGGCGCTGGACATCCTTGCGCAGCAGCCGGTGAATCTGGTGATGAGCGATGCGCGCATGCCGGGCATGGACGGCGCTTCGTTGCTGGCCCATGTTCGTCAGCGCTATCCGCAGACTGCGCGAATCATGCTTACCGGCTATGCCGATCCGTCGGCGATCATCAAAGCCATCAACGACGGGCAGATTCACCGTTACATCAGCAAGCCGTGGAATGACGAGGAATTGCTGCTGATCCTGCGTCAGTCTCTCGAACACCAGCATTCCGAGCAGGAGCGCGAGCGGCTGGAGCACTTGACGCGGAGGCAGAACGACCAGCTCAAGCAGCTTAACAGCACCCTGGAAAAACATGTGGCGGCGCGCACCGCCGAGCTGCAGCAGACCGCCGACATGCTCGATCTGGCGTACGAAGAGCTCAAGCACAGCTATGTCACTGGCACCGAAGTGTTTTCGCTGTTGGCCAATCTGCGTTTGCCCCCTGCCAAACAGACCAACCGGCAGATCATCGAACTGGTGCGCAGCTACTGCAAACAGCATGGCCTGGACGAAGCCAGCAGTCGCGACCTGGCCATGGCTGCGGCGTTGTACAACATCGGCAAGCTGAGCTGGACCGACGCGATGATGACCACGCCATCGGATCTGCTGCGCCATACCGAGCGCGAGCGTTATCGCGATTATCCGAAGCAGAGCGAATCGTTGCTCATGACGCTGGATCCGATGAAGGACGCGGCGCGTCTGATCCTTCACCATCAGGAGCGCTGGGACGGCAGCGGGTTTCCCGACCGGCTCAAGGGCGAGGGCATTCCATTCGGTTCGCGTCTGCTGAAACTGGCGGTGGATTTCGTCGAGTTGCAGCGCGGTCTGATTCTCGAGCGACAGATGAACAGCGACGAAGCATTGCTGTACCTGCGCCAGTACGCCGGGCGTTTGTACGATCCTGATCTGGTCGAAGATTTCATTCAGGTGTGTGCGGCATTCCTCAGCGACGTCACGCTGGCCGACCCGTCGGTCAAGGTGCTGTCCACCCGGGACCTGGCGGCGGGAATGATTCTGGCGCGCAATCTCAATGCCGATAACGGCATGCTGCTGCTTAACGCCGGCAAGGTTCTCAGTGCGCTGCTGGTGGAAAAGCTGATCGCGTTCGAAGCCATGGAGGGCGCCAGGTACAAGGTTTTCGTCAAAGTACCGGAGGAGGTTGAAGCCGAGCTCAAGGCTTTGCAGGAGTGACCGGCGAGGTGACGGCATAGACGCGGGCATGGGATCCTTGCGGTTTTTCAGGCTGGTGACTGCTCCGTGACTTCCGTATCTGTTGCTCCGACACACCTCATCCATATCGCCGCCGCGCTGCTGCTCAACGCCCAAGGTCAGACTCTGCTGGTGCGCAAGCGCGGTACCACGGCGTTCATGCAACCGGGTGGCAAGATCGAAGCCCATGAGCTGCCGATCCACGCCCTTGCCCGAGAGCTGGAAGAGGAATTGGGGCTGCGGATCGATCCGGCGCAGGCCTCCTTTCTCGGCCAGTTCTCGGCACCTGCCGCCAACGAGCCGGGGTTCGTCGTGCATGCCGACATTTTTCAACTGACGATCGACGCTGACGTTATTCCCGCAGCCGAAATCGAGGAGGTCATCTGGGTCGATCCGGCCACGGATCCGGCGCTTGAATTGGCACCATTGACACGCGAGCACATCCTGCCGTTTTATCGCCGTTCACTGACCGCACTCGCCTGATCATCCCCGCAAAGGACTTTGCCATGATCCCGCTGCCAGACCTGCTGATCTTTGCCGCCGCTGCACTGCTGATGGTGCTGACACCGGGGCCCAACATGATCTATCTCATCTCGCGCTCGATCTGTCAGGGACGCAAGGCCGGGATCACGTCGTTGCTCGGCGTGGTGGCGGGGTTCTTTGTGCATCTGTTTGCGGCGGCGGCCGGTTTGACCGCAGTGTTCCTCGCCGTGCCGATGGCTTATGAAGTGCTGAAATGGGCCGGTGCGCTGTACCTGTTGTGGCTGGCCTGGCAAGCGGTGAAACCCGGCGCGCGGTCGCCGTTCGAAGCGCAACAATTGCCGGCCGACTCGTCACGCAAGCTGATCACCATGGGCTTTCTCACCAGCGCGCTGAACCCGAAAATCGCCGTGTTCTACCTCTCGGTATTTCCGCAATTCATCACCCCTGAACACGGCTCGGTGTTCACCCAAAGCATCGTGCTCGGCCTGACCCAGATCAGCGTCAGTTTCTGCGTCAATTTGCTGATCGCGCTGTTCGCTGCGGCCATCGCTTCGTGGTTTGTGCGTAACCCGACCTGGCTGGCGTTGCAGCGGTATTTCATGGGCCTGGTCCTTGGCGGCCTCGCGGTGCGGTTGATGCTTGAACAGCGGCGGACCGCCTGAGGTGTGGATCGAACGGCTGGATGCCAGCCACGCCCTGGCTTACCGCGAGCTGATGCTCGAAGCCTACGACCGGCATCCGCAGGCGTTCACTTCCAGCGTGCGCGAACGCGCGGTGATGCCCTTGAGCTGGTGGGAGGGCCGCCTGACCAGCAAGCTCGATGTGGTGCTCGGTGCCTTCGACGGCAGCACGCTCGCCGGCATTGTTGGCTTGGCCTTCGAACCGCGCGAGAAAGCCCGGCACAAGGCAACGCTGTTCGGGATGTATGTCTCAGCGGATTTTCGTCGTCAGGGGCTGGGCTTTGATCTGGTCCAGGCGGCTTTGGCCGAAGCGCAAAAGCATCCGGCGCTGAAACTGCTCCAGCTCACCGTCACCGCCGGCAACGACGCGGCTTTTCAGTTGTATCAGCGTTGCGGCTTCATTCAGTACGGGCTGGAACCACTGGCGGTGCGCGTCGGCGAAGACTATTTCGACAAGATCCACATGTGGCGTGAAGTCCATCCGGCATGAAGATCAAAAGATCGCAGCCTTCGGCAGCTCCTACACGGTTGATGTAGGAGCTGCCGAAGGCTGCGATCTTTTGATTTTGGCGTTCAGCGCACCGCGCTGACACCGTCCAGGGTCGAGAACGAGGTGTCTTTGGCCGTCAGCAGAAAGTCACGCATATACGGCGCATCGAGCATGTCCGTGCGAATCGCTGCATACAGCGTCGCGAACAAGCCTTTTTCCCCCAATCGCTTGCCCTTGACGTAACCGCGCGAACTGTATTCGTGCAGCGCCCAGTGCGGCATGCCGCAGACGCCACGGCCACTGGCGACCAGTTGCATCATCATCACCGTCAATTCCGAGGTGCGCACTTGCGCCGGCTCGATGTCGGCCGGTTCCAGAAAACGCGTGAAAATGTCGAGGCGGTCGCGTTCCACCGGGTAGGTGATCAGCGTTTCGGTCAACAAGTCTTCGGGGACGATGTACGGCTTGCTCGCCAGTGCATGCTGATTGGCGACCGCGAGCATGGCTTCGTAAGTGAACAGCGGCACGTAAGTGATGCCGGCAATCTCCAGCGGATCGGAGGTCACCACCAGATCCAGATCGCCCCGGGCTAGTGCCGGCAGCGGCGCGAAGGCGAAGCCCGAGGCGAGATCAAGCTCGACCTCCGGCCACGCATCGCGGAACTGGTCGATGGTCGGCATCAACCACTGGAAGCAACTGTGGCATTCGATGGCCATGTGCAAACGCCCGGCGGTGCCACCGGCCAGACGACTGATATCGCGCTCGGCGGCACGCAGCAAGGGCAGGGTGGCGTCAGCCAGTTGCAGCAGGCGCAAACCGGCGCTGGTGAACCGCACCGGCTTGGTCTTGCGCACGAACAGTTGCATGCCCATGCGCTCTTCAAGTTCTTTGAATTGATGCGACAGGGCTGACTGCGTCAGATGCAGGCGGTCAGCGGCATCGACCAGACTGTCGGCTTCGCGCAGGGCATGCAGGGTTTTCAGGTGACGGATTTCAAGCACCAGCTGGCTCCATGAAGAAAACTTGTGACAATCGCAGGGTCGTTGAGTTTGTCTAATGTTTACCGGGCTGTCGACATCCGCTGAATAACCGCGTGAATTCCCTGAGGGTGACCGCTCGGCACTCTTCATCAAACTGTCACGCAAGTGTGGCAGCGCGATTGAACAAACTTCATCAGACTCGCGCTCTACTGGGGTTCTGCGTTTCGGTGTTTTTCATGTTCAAGGAATTTTTATCAATCGCGGCCGTGCTGGCCGCGCTTTTGTTGGGCCCGACGGTTTCGGCAGCCGCGCGTTGCGACGTCAATGTGCCGACCGAACGGGTCGATCTGCAACAGGTGAGCATTGCCTATCAAAGCATCGGTCGCGCTCAGGATCCGGCCCTGTTGCTGGTGATGGGCCTGGGCGGGCAGTTGATTCACTGGCCCGACGAAGTGGTGGTTGCGCTGTGTCAGCAGGGTTTTCGGGTGATTCGCTATGACAATCGGGACGTCGGTCTGTCGACCTGGCGGCAGACACCGGTGGAGGCCAACCTGACGTTCGAAGTGCTGCGCTACAAGCTCGGCCTGCCCGTTTCGGCACCGTATAGCCTGACCGACATGGCTGACGACGCGCTGGGTCTGATGGACGCGTTGCACGTCGAGCAGTTCCATGTGCTGG
The DNA here is from genome assembly GCF_057291835.1 of Pseudomonas sp. 1L-B-1-E-C1. NCBI lineage: Bacteria > Pseudomonadati > Pseudomonadota > Gammaproteobacteria > Pseudomonadales > Pseudomonadaceae > Pseudomonas > Pseudomonas sp. 1L-B-1-E-C1. The sequence continues at coordinate 36,250 of NZ_JBXAWN010000007.1, forward strand.
GTGCGAGCATGGGCGGGATGATTGCTCAGCACATGGCGGCAATGGCCCCGCAGCGGATCGAGAGCCTGACGCTGATCATGACCACCTCGGGCGCCGAAGGCTTGCCGGCACCGAGTGCGGCGCTGGTGCAGTTGCTGTCGCGGCGTGGTGCGCCCAATCGTCAAGTAGCGCTGGAACAGCAGGCGGATTTGCTGGCCGCGTTGGGCAGTCCGACGGTCAGCGATGATCGGCAGGCGTTGCTGCAGCAAGCGGCGGCGTCTTATGACCGTGCGTTCAATCCCGAAGGGGTCAAGCGGCAGATCATGGCGATCCTCGCCGAACCGAGCCGGGTGGCACTGCTCAACCAATTGCGCGTGCCGACGCTGGTGGTGCACGGCACCGCCGATCCGTTGTTGCCGGTGATGCACGGTGTGCATCTGGCGGCGCACATTCGCGGCAGTCAGTTGAAGCTGATTCCGGGGCTGGCGCATCGGTTTCAGGAAGCGTTCAAAGAGCCGTTGCTGGCGGCGGTGCTGCCGTATTTGCAGGCACATCGTGAGGATACTTCGCACTTGGCGCAGGTTGAGCCAGTGGCGGGTGGGAATGTGCTTTAGGGCGGCGAAGATCAAGAGCCCCTCACCCTGACCCTCTCCCGGAGGGAGAGGGGACTTACCGAGGTGTCTTGCGCTATCCGCCGACCTGAATGACCGGGTTGATTATGAGTTCGGTGAACGCGTTCAAGTTACGCATCCATAATCGACTCGGTTTCTCAGGTCGATGTAATTTGAAGCACCCTGCGGTCGGCCCCCTCTCCCTCCGGGAGAGGGCTGGGGTGAGGGTAGCCTTTGATCTTAACTGTGCAGCCGCACCCAAACCGTGACCAGCACCGTCGCCGCCATCAACCACGCCACCGCCGCCACGGCCAGCGATGCTTCCAGGCGCATGCGGTCGACCATCACGTACAACGTCGCCAGATAGATGAAGTACGGAATGATCGACCACATGCCAAACACGATCGTGGTCTTCAGGTCGTCGACCGAGCGGTCCTTGCCGACGATGTAATGCGCGATCAGGGCAAAGGTCGGAAACAGCGGCACCAGACCGGCGATGTAATAGTTTCTGGTCTTCGACAGTGCGGCGAGGATCAGCACCACTGCGGCGCCGATCGCCGCTTTCAGAATCAGGTCCATCAGTGGCTCAGCCCGTACTTTTTGACTTTGTCGAACAGCGTGGTCTTGGCCATGCCGAGTTCCTGGCTGGCCTGGGTCAGGTTGCCGCCGCTGCGTTGCAAGGCGTCGACCAGCAGGTTGCGCTCGAAGGCTTCCACCGCTTCGGCAAATGCCAGACCCTGGCCGGCGCTGGCCCCGGATTTCTTGAATGCCGGCAGGCCGAGGGCGAAGCGTTCGGCGACGTTGCGCAGTTCGCGCACGTTGCCCGGCCAGTCGTGGCTCATCAGGTTCGACAGGGTCTGGTTGTCCAGCTCCGGCAGCGCGCGGTCGAAGCGCAGCGCCGATTGCTGGGTGAAGTGTTCGAACAGTTGCAGGATGTCTTCACGGCGTTCGCGCAGCGGTGGCAATTCCAGGGTCACGACGTTGAGGCGGTAGTACAAGTCGCTGCGAAACTCGCCGGCCTTGCTCGCTTCGTCGAGATCGGATTTGGTTGCCGCGATCACCCGGCAATCCACCGCCACGCTCTGGTTCGAACCGAGGCGTTCGAGAGTGCGTTCCTGCAATACGCGCAGCAGTTTGATCTGCAACGGCAGCGGCATGCTTTCCACTTCATCGAGGAACAGCGTGCCGCCGTCGGCGTGTTCGATCTTGCCGATCCGCCGTTTGCCGGCGCCAGTGAAGGCGTTGGCCTCATGACCGAAAATTTCGCTTTCGAAAAGGTTTTCCGGCAGACCGCCGCAGTTGAGCGCGACGAACTGTTTGCTGTGGCGCCGACTGAAGTCGTGCAGACAACGGGCGACCAGTTCCTTGCCGGTGCCGGTCTCGCCTTCGATCAAGACGTTGGCCGAGGTGTCGGCGACGTTGGCGATCAGCTCGCGCAGGTTCTGCATCGCCGGTGAGCGGCCGATGATCCGCCCTTCCAGCGAATCGCGTTCAGCCAGTTGCCGACGTAGCGATGACACTTCACGGGCGAGGCTGCGTTGCTCCAGCGCACGCCGCGCCACGTCCACCAGACGCTCCGGCGAGAACGGTTTTTCCATGAAGTCGTAGGCGCCTTTCTGCATGGCGCCGACGGCCATGGAGATGTCGCCGTGGCCGGTGATCAGCACCACCGGCAGGCTGCGATCGCGCTGCTTGAGGCGGGTAAGCAATTCCAGGCCATCGATGCCCGGCAGGCGGATGTCGCTGATGACGATGCCGGCAAAGTTGTCGCCGACCTGCGCCAGCGCTTCTTCGGCACTGCCGACGCCGATGCACGGAATGTCTTCGAGGGTCAGCGCCTGTTGGCAGCCGAGCAGTACATGGGGGTCGTCTTCGACGATCAGCACACTGAGTTCGGGGTTCATATTGGCTCGGCAGGAAGAGGGCTTACCAACGGTAAACTGAGGACGAAAGTGGTGCCACCGCCGGCCGGGTGTTCGACACCCAGGTGCCCGCCAGTGGCCGCGGCGAGGCTGGCGGACAGGGTCAGGCCCAGTCCCAGGCCTTGCTCGCCAGGTTTGGTGGTGAAGAACGGTTCGAACAGATGCTTGCGCGCTTCAGCGTCGATGCCATGGCCGTTGTCGCGCACCCGCAAGCGATACTTGCCGTTGAACTCTTCACCCTCCAGCCACAGTTGCGGCTGCGGTTGCGCATGCATGGCGTCGAGGGCGTTGCCGATCAGGTTGACGAGGATCTGTTCGAGGCGGGTCTGATCGATCTGCAACTGCACGTCGGCAAACTGCCGATGAATCTGCAGCTCGGTGTGTTCCAGGCGCGCGCCGAGCACTTGCAACGCGGCGTCGACGGCTTTGCCGAGACTGGCCTGACCCTTGTTGTCGCCGCGCCGGGCAAACGAACGCAGGCTGGCGGTGATCCGGCCCATGCGGTCGATCAGGTCGTTGATGGTCTTGAGGTTGGTGCTGGCGACGTCGAGCTGGCCGCGCTCGAGAAAGCGCACGGTATTGCCCGACAGCGTGCGCATGGCCGCCAGCGGCTGGTTCAATTCATGGGCGATGCTGGTCGACATCTGCCCGATAGCGGCGAGTTTGCCGGCCTGCACCAGTTCGTCCTGAGCGCGGCGCAAGGTCTCCTCGGCCTGGCGACGCTCGCGGATCTGACTCTTCAGGCGTTCGTTGCTGGCGCGCAAGTCGGCGGTGCGTTCGGTAATCCGACGCTCCAGTTGGCTGTTGGCTTCCTGCAACGCTTCGCGCGCGGCGAGGCGGGTGGCGAGGACTTTGCGCCGCTCGTTCCAGGCAATCAACAGGAAGGCAAACAGGGCAAACGCCACCGCCACCAGAATCCCTTGGTTGATCGCTTCCCGGCGCAGGTCCTGCAACGGCGTGAGCAAGGTGAAATTCCACGGCGTGTCGCTCAGCAATCGGGTTTGCGCCAGATAACTGATGTCGTCTTCGTCGGGCTGCAATTCGCTGTTGGCCGGGAAGGTCAGTTTCTCCACACCTTCGGCCAGCGTCTCACGGGCCAGCGGTTGCAGTTCGTTGAGCGGGAACCAGTAGTACTGCAGGCTGCGCGCGAGTTTTTCCTTGACCTCATCGCTGAGCGGGATCACCGATTTCAGCCGCCTGGCCGGGTCGCTGGAGAGAATGATGATGCCGTTCTCGTCGCTGACGAACGCTTCCAGACGCGCCCGTTGCCAGCGTTCTTCCATGGCTTCCAGACGCACTTTGACCACCGCGACACCGATGATCTTGCCGTGCTCTTCGAGGCCGTGGGCGAGGTAGTAACCGGGTTCGCCATTGGTGCTGCCGATGCCGTAGAAACGCCCGGGCTGGCCGCGCACGGCGTCCTTGAAATAGGCGCGAAAGGACAGGTCTTCACCCAGGTAACTGTCGACATCGCGCCAGTTGCTGGTGGCCATGACCCGGCCGGTGGTGTCCATCACGTAGATGGCCCGACTGCGGCTGCGGCGGTTCAGGCCCTCGAGGTAATCGTTGACCGTCTGCCGGTGCTCCGGGGTCGGGTCGGCCAGCAACTGCGGCACACTGGTTTCGAGTTCCAGCAGGCTGGGCAGGTAGGTGTATTTGCTGATCTCGCTTTCGACCGCGCGGGCGTGCAGTTCCAGCTGACGCTGGCCGTTCTCGCCGAGGCTGCGGATGCCGAAGTGTTCACTGGTCCAGAAGCCGATGAAACCCAGTCCGACCATCAGGGCGATGATCAGTGGCGGCAGGAACAGATGGCGGATCAGACGGGGCTTCACGGCAAGTGATGGCTTTGCAGCGCGATAAAGAGTGGGGTCGCATTTCATCACAGATGCCTTGGGTCAACCACAACACTTGCAGGCTCACCACTTTCCATGTGGGAGCGAGCTTGCTCGCGAAGGGGCCGGTACATTCAACATCACTGTTGATGGAAAAAACGCCTTCGCGAGCAAGCTCACTCCCACAGGTATTGTGGTGGTTGTTAGTGCTGCAGGATTTTCTCGAGGAAGTGCTGCGCGCGTTCGGAGCGGGCGCTGATGTCGCCGAAGAATTCCTCTTTCGGGCAGTCTTCGATGATCTTGCCCTGGTCCATGAAGATCACCCGGTCGGCCACTTTGCGGGCGAAGCCCATTTCGTGGGTCACGCACATCATGGTCATGCCTTCGTGAGCCAGTTGCACCATCACGTCGAGTACTTCGTTGACCATTTCCGGGTCGAGCGCCGAGGTCGGTTCGTCGAACAGCATGACGATCGGGTCCATCGCCAGCGCACGGGCAATCGCCACACGCTGTTGCTGACCACCGGACAGTTGCCCCGGATGCTTGTGGGCGTGCGCCGACAGGCCGACGCGCTCAAGCAGTTGCAGGCCTTTTTTGGTCGCCTCTTCCATGCTGCGGCCGAGCACCTTGATCTGCGCGATGGTCAGGTTTTCGGTGATGGTCAGGTGCGGGAACAGTTCGAAATGCTGGAACACCATGCCGACCCGCGAACGCAGTTTCGGCAGGTTGGTCTTCGGGTCGGCGATCGATGTGCCGTCAACCACCACGTCGCCTTTCTGGAACGGCTCCAGGGCGTTGACGCACTTGATCAGCGTCGACTTGCCGGAACCCGACGGGCCGCAGACCACGATCACTTCGCCTTTCTTGACCTCGGTGCTGCAATCAGTCAGCACCTGGAAGTCCCCATACCACTTGTTGATGTTTTTGATAGAGATCATACGGCGAACCTTTTTTGCAGACGCTTGACCAGCCGCGAGGCGGCGAAGCTGATGATGAAGTACACGAGACCGGCGAAAATCAGGAACTCATTGGAGCGGCCGATGATGTCGCCGCTGGCGCGCGAGGCGTTGAGGAAGTCCACCAGGCCCACGGTGTAGACCAGCGAGGTGTCCTGGAACAGGATGATGCTCTGCTGCAGCAGCAGCGGGGTCATCTTGCGGAACGCCTGCGGCAGGATGATCAGGCGCATCATCTGCCCGTAGTTCATGCCCAGTGCTTGCGCAGCACCCATCTGGCCCTTGGAAATCGACTGCACCCCGGCACGGACGATTTCGCAGAAGTACGCCGCTTCGAACATCATGAACGCCACGACGCAGGAGGTGAACGCACCGATCGGCGTGTCTTCGCCGGTGATCCAGCGCAGCACGAACGGCACCGCCAGGTAGAACCAGGTGATCACCAGTAGCAGCGGAATCGAGCGGAAATAGTTGACGTAGGCGCCAGCGATGCTCGACAGCAGCTTGTTGTGCGACAGACGGCACAGCGCGAGGATCGTGCCGAGAACCATCCCGCCGATCACGCCCATGGCCATCAGCTTGAGGGTCATCACCATGCCGTTCCACAAACCGGGAATGGCCGGGACGATGCCACTGAAATCGAATTCCATTATTTACCCCCCACGGAGATCAGGCCGGGCACCGCGACTTTCTTCTCGACCAGGCGCATCAGCAGCATCAGGCTCATGTTGAGGGTGAAATAGATCAGCGTCGCCAGGGTGAACGCTTCGAACAGGTTGGCCGAGAACTCGGCGGTCTGTTTGGTCTGCGCCAGCAATTCCATCAGACCGATCAGGGACGCCACGGAGGAGTTCTTGAACACGTTGAGGAATTCCGAGGTGAGCGGCGGAATGATGATCCGGTAGGCCTGGGGCAGCAGCACGTTCCAGTAGATCTGCGGCAGTTTGAAACCCATCGCGCGGGCGGCGGATTCCTGGCCACGGGGCAGCGCCTGGATACCGGTGCGCACTTGCTCGCAGACACGGGCGGCGGTGAACAGACCGAGGCAGACGACAACGCTCAGGTAGGCCGAAGTGGTCGGGTTGAGGTCCTGCTTGTACCACTCCTGCAGATCCGGCGGCAGCAGATCGGGCACCAGGAAGTACCAGATGAACAGCTGCACCAGCAGCGGCACGTTACGGAACAGCTCGACGTAGCAGGTCGCGATGCCCGATACGATGCGGTTCGGCACGGTGCGCATGATGCCCAGCAGCGAGCCGAGCAGCAGGGCGATGATCCACGCCACGACGGCGATGGCGATGGTCCAGCCCAGACCGGAGATGAACCAGTCGAGATAGGTCTCGCTGCCCACGCCGGTGGACTTGAAGAACACGCCCCAGTCCCAGTTGTAATTCATTAGGGTCTCCCCTCGATTCGATCGATGTACAAGTGCCCGCCTGGGGAACTCCGTTCCCTCCCCAGTCTTTTTTTCAAAGACCGGGCACACGCGATCGGCTCGACAGCCACCGGTTCGAGTGTTTCCAGAAAAATGCCAGCAGGGAGTGACCATCCCCTGAAAAGGCAGGCGCCTCCTCAGGGGATAAGGTTAGTCAGAAAATCAGGACTTCTTGTCGTCAGCCGCTTTGTCGGTCGGATTGGCGATCAGGTTCTTGAGCTCGTCGCTCATCGGGAAGTTCAGGTTCAGGCCTTTTGGCGGGATCGGCTGCATGAACCACTTCTCGTAGATCTTGTTGATTTCGCCCGATTTGTAGGTGGCGACGATGGCGTCATCCACAGCCTTTTTGAATGGCGCGTCGCCTTTGCGCATCATGCAGCCGTAGATTTCGTACGACTGTGGCGTGCCGGTCACTTCCCAATCGGCGGCTTTCTTGGCCTTGGCGGCTTCGCCGGCGAGCAGGGCGTCGTCCATCATGAACGCAACGGCACGGCCCGATTCCAGCATCTGGAACGACTCGCCGTGGTCTTTGGCGGAGATGACGTTCATGCCCATCTGCTTGTCAGCGTTCATCGCCTTGAGGATGCGCTCGGAGGTGGTGCCGGCGGTGGTCACGACGTTCTTGCCTTTCAGATCGTCGAAATCCTTGTACTTGGAGTCTTTCTTGGACAGCAGACGGGTACCGATTTCGAAGATGCCGACGGAGAAGTCGACCTGCTGCTGACGCTCGACGTTGTTGGTGGTCGAACCGCACTCGACGTCCACGGTGCCGTTCTGCACCAGCGGGATACGGGTCTGCGAGGTGACGAGGTTGTATTTGACTTGCAGGTTCGGCAGGTCGAGGTCTTTCTTGATCGCTTCGACGATGGCCAGCTGGATATCGTGCGAGTAGCCGACCGGCTTGCCGGAAGCATCAGCGATGTAGGAGAACGGAATGGAGGCGTCACGGTGGCCCAGGGTGATGACACCGGACTCTTTGATCTTCTTCAGGGTGCCGGTGAGCTCGGCGGCGAAAACTGGCGTGCTGATCAGAGCGGCAGCAATGGCTGCGCCCAGGATATGGGGAACGATGCGCATCAAATTTTCCTCGACATTGTTTTTTTTATGGAGCCAGTTCGTCGGCCCTTTTTGTGCTTCGAATGCCTGACGGCTCCTGAAGTGTTGGCACAACAGGCATTCGTCGAGAGAGTGTAGAGCATGACTCGTGCCAGAGCAGGCGTCATAGATTAAGTTATTGTTTTGTAACGTTATTAAAGATTTGTGACGGCGATTTTATGAAGATCTGATCCGGTTAACCGAATCGACTGTGGAGTCGCGTTCGGAAAACCGAATGACTCGTAGCGTACAGTTTCAAGACTCCCGGCTCAGTGGCGTTTCATGCAAATACAGCCACTTCACCCCGGCTGGCTGCGCGCTCAGGATCGCCACCGACACTCGCGAATGTTCAGCGCCGTTCAAGCGATGGGTTTCTATGTAGCTCACGGCCAGCATCCCGTCCTGCTGCCATACCGTGTGCACATCGCTGATCTGGATATCGAGTCCCTTCTTCGCGCCTACGGCACTCCTGAACAGCTGCTCGACGTCGGGCCGGTTCAACGGGATCGCCGAAATACCGACCATGCTGAAATCTTCGGCAAATGCCTGCATCAACGGCTCGATGCTCGCGGCGCCCATGCCGTCGGCATCGGTGAATACCCGGAGGATCAGCTCGTGGATGTGGTGAATACTGTGTTCGGCCAGTTCGATCAGATTCTTTGTCATGGGCGTTCCTTTGCAGGGGGCAGTTGATTCATCTGTAGCAGCGGGAAAAGCCCGACCAGCGCTGCGATCGCGAAAGTCGCGTGATAGGCCTGCGTAGTGTCGAGCTGCTGGAGCAGCACATTGAAGATCATCAGAAACAGTGCGGCACCGAGGCTGAAAGACATCTGGCGATTGATGTTCCAGATGACACTGGCCTTGTGCATGTCGCCGTCGGTGAAGTCCATCATGGAGGTGGTCTGCGCGGTATTGGCACCGATGCCGCCACCTATGCCCATCAGGCCGTAAGCGATCACGATGATCCACTGATCACCTGGCGCACTGACCAGCACCAACGTGGCAATGCCGGCGCTGTGCAACAGCATGCCGAGGGTGAACAGGCGCCTGGCGCCGACCCGGTTGTAGACCCGACCGCAAATGGTCATCGCAATGAACGCACCGATGGCGTAGACGAGCATGAACATTCCCGTCAGCCGGGCGCTGAAGTGCAGGGTGCTCTGCAGGTAGAAAATGCTCATCAGGTTGACCCCGGTGAACACGCCCGGAATCGCGTAATAGATGAAAATCGAAGTGCTGAGTTTTTTGCTTCTGAGCAGGCTCAAGTCGATGATCGGGTTGTAGCAGCGGCGGTAGTGCAGCAGATACAGCGCGATGAATATCAGCCCCGCAATGACAAAACCCAGCGCTGCCATTGGCGGATAGTCGCCGCCGTACAGGGACATCCCCATCAGCAGGCTGGCGAGCGCCGAGCTGACCAGCAACAGGCCCTGGATATCCGGACGCTGAAGTTCGGCGGGTCGGCTTTCCCTGATCCACAACCAGGACAGCCCGGCAGCAAGCAGCGAAAACGGAATGTTGCTGTAAAACACCCAGCGCCAGGAGCTGAGGTCGACGATGAGGCCGCCCACGGTGGGTGAAATCGCCGGTGCGATCAGTGCGACGGCCATCACCAGCGTGGATATTTTCGCCCGTTGCTCACCCTGGAAAAGATTGAACGTCAGCGCCTGCCCGACCGGAATCAACAGGCCGCCGCCGATGCCCTGGACGAAGCGCCAGATCACCAGTTCCTCAAAGCTGCCTGCCTGGCCGCACAGCCACACCGCTGCTGCAAACAGCAACATCGAGGCCGTCAGAATTTCGCGGCTGCCCAAGCGTGCGGCCAGCCAGGTGCTCACCGGAACGATCAGCGTCAGGCCGAGAATGTAAGCATTGCCAACCCACGCCACCGCAGAGCTATTGACGTGCAACGTTGCCGACAGACTGGGCAGCGCCACCGCCGACATGAAGATGTTGATGCAGTCGATAAAGAAGCCGAGCAGGAACACCGACGCGACTTTATAGCGGTAACTCATGCTGTTTTCCCCTTTGTCGACGAGCATAGGGGCGATAGACTCCGGCCGTCGATGCAATGGGGCTGAACATAATGTTTGAAGGGATTGAACCGTGACGCAGGGCGCCCTGCATACGCACTTGAACCGGGTACAGACGTTTCTGGCGATTGCCGAACTGGGATCGTTCACCAAGGCTGCCAGCCATCTCAACCTCAGCCGGGCCATGGTCAGCCTGCACATCAAGGCGCTGGAAGCGGCGTTGTCTACAACGCTGCTGATGCGCAACAGTCGTGCTGTGTCCCTGACCGAGGCCGGGCAGAGCTTTTACAACGAATTCAAAACCATCGTTGCCGATATCGACACAGCCTTCGACAGGGTGATGCACGGCACAAACCGCGTTTCGGGAACGTTGCGGATCAGTTCCACCAGTGAATACGGCGAGCGATTCATCCTGCCGCTGATTCCGCTGTTCGCCGAGCGCTATCCGGACATCCGCCTGTGCTACGACTTCAACTCTTCGCTCAACGATCTGCTTGCCGAACGGCTGGATCTGGTGGTTCGCCTGGGCAATCTGCCGGACTCGGCTTTCAAGAGCCGGAAACTGGCGGACTATGACATTGTGCTGGTGGCGACTGAAGGGTTTCTGGCCCGCTATCCGGTAAACACGCCGCAGGATCTCAGTGCCGCACCGTGGATCGCCAACAGCAATTTGCTGGCGCCGACGCAGTGGGTTTTACGCGATGGTGTGGGGGAGGGGGTCGAGGTCAGTGGCACGCGCCAATTCCAGTCAAATTCCTCGACGGCGATTCGTTCGATGACGTTGTCGTCGCTGGGGGTGTCGGTGTTGCCGGCGTGGATGGTTGAAGACGATTTGGCCTGCGGGCATCTGGTGCGCGTGTTGCCGGAATACTCGCTGCCGTCACAGCCGATCAGCCTGGTGTTTCCTGATACGCCGCATTTGCCGCAGAAATCGCGGGTGTTTATCGATTTTCTGTTGGCGCATCTGGGGCGCTGAAATCAAAAGCCCCTCACCCTCACCCTAACCCTCTCCCGGAGGGAGAGGCGACTGACCGAGTTGTTCTTGCGAGCTTCGCCGACCTGAAATGTCGAGCCGAACTCAGGTCATGAAAAGCATGAAGATCTGCTCCCTTTCTCCCCTCGCGCAGGACTGGAGGATTTCCCCAAATCTGCTCCCTTTCCCCCTCGCCCCCCTTGGGGGGAGAGGGCTGGGGTGAGGGGGGCTGGATCTTGCGGGCACAACAAAAAGCCCCTGAATCTCACAACTCAGGGGCTTTCGTTTCAGCCTCCTGTAAAGATCAAGCCGCCTCGATCTTCCGGTTCTGCTCGACCTTGCCCAGATACGTCGTCAGCTTCTGCTGCTCGTCCGGCGTAGTGAACAAGCCCAGCTTGGTACGGCGCCACAGAATGTCATGCGCCCTGGTCGCCCACTCTTCGCTGCACAGGTAATCGACTTCACGGGTGTAGAGACCGCCGCCGATGTGCTCACCCATGTCGGCCAGCGTTTCCACGCCTTCAAGCATGCGCCAGGTGCGGCTGCCGTAAGTGACGGCCCAGCGCCGGGCGATTTCCGTCGGGACGAAATCGAACTTGTCGCGAATCCGCGCGCTCAGGGCCTCTGGCGTGGTCATGTCTTCACCGCCGGGTAGCGTGGCGGTGGCGGTCCAGCTTGGGCGCATCTGGGTGAAGAACGGCATCAACTGCGCCATCGCCGACTCGGCGAGTTTGCGATACGTAGTCAGCTTGCCGCCGAACACAGACAGCAGTGGCGCTTCTTCAGCGTTGCCCGACAGCGCCAGGGTGTAATCGCGGGTGACGGCGGACGGGTTGTCGGATTCGTCGTTGCACAGCGGCCGGACGCCCGAATAACTGTGCAGGATGTCTTCGCGGCTGACTTGCTTCTTGAAGTGGGCGTTGACCACTTTCAGCAGGTAATCGGTTTCGCCTTCGGTGATCGCCACTTTCGCCGGGTCGCCGGTGTACTCACGGTCGGTGGTACCGATCAGGGTGAAGTGGTTCAGGTACGGAATGGTGAAGACGATGCGCTGATCTTCGTTTTGCAGAATGTGCGCATGTTCACCTTCGTACAGTTTCGGCACGATGACGTGGCTGCCCTGAATCAAACGGATGCCGTACGGCGATTCCATCTTCAGGTCGTCGCGGATGAATTTGGCAACCCACGGGCCGGCGGCATTCACCAGCGCTTTGGCGGTGATCGAAAACAGGCTGCCGTCGGCGCGCTCCAGATGCAGATGCCACAGGCCCTTGGTGCGTCGGGCACTGACACAGCGGGTCTGGGTGTGTACGTGGGCGCCTTTCTCACGCGCAGCCATGGCGTTCAATACCACGAGGCGGGCGTCATCGACCCAGCAATCGGAGTATTCGAAGCCTTTCCTGATTTCGCTTTTCAGCGCGCTGTCGGCGCCAAACTTCAGACTTTTCGAACCTGGCAGCTTCTCGCGTTTGCCGAGGTTGTCGTAAAGGAACAGGCCGGCACGAATCATCCACGCCGGGCGCAGGTGCGGGCGGTGCGGCAGGACGAAACGCATCGGCTTGACGATGTGCGGCGCCTTGGCAAGCAGCACTTCGCGCTCGGCCAGCGCTTCACGCACCAGACGGAATTCGTAATGTTCCAGATAGCGCAGGCCACCGTGGATCAGCTTGCTGCTGGCCGACGAGGTGTGGCTGGCCAGGTCATCTTTTTCGCAAAGGAACACCGAAAGACCGCGACCGGCGGCATCCGCTGCGATCCCCACGCCATTGATCCCGCCGCCGATCACGGCAACGTCATAGATCTCGGAGAGAGGGGGCGTACGCAAGGTAGAGGTGGACATCGGCTGGCCTCGGTTCTTTTGGTTTTATGTCTTGGAAATCGAACATTAATGTTCATTTGCGAAAATGGTAGCCCATAAAGACGCGCACAGCCAGTCACGTTCGATTGAAAAAACTCATCGAAGGGCTGAGAAAGGAAAATATTCGAACATTAAAAGCAAAAGATCGCAGCCTTCGGCAGCTCCTACAGGAGGAATGCATTCCAGATGTAGGAGCTGCCGAAGGCTGCGATCTTTTGATCTCTGGAAGTGTTAAACGACTTCCAGGCGAATCTTGTGCTGACTCAACAACTGCGCCAGCGCCGGCACCGGCTGCTGATCGGTGACCAGGCAATCGATCAGGCTGATCGGCCCCAGTCGGATCATCGCGTTGCGCCCGAACTTGCTCGAGTCCGCCGCGAGAATCACCTGCCGCGCGTTGGCAATGATCGCTTGGCTCACCCGCACTTCCTGATAATCGAAGTCGAGCAGGCTGCCGTCCTCATCGATCCCGCTGATCCCGACCAGGGCGAAATCGACCTTGAACTGGTTGATGAAGTCCACGCTCGCCTGACCGACCACACCGCCGTCACGCCGCACGTTACCGCCGGTCAGCAGCACATCGAAATCATCCTTGGCGCTGAGCATCGAGGCGACATGCAGGTTGTTGGTGATGATTTTCAGGTGACTGTGATTGAGCAGGGCGCGGGCGATCGATTCGGTGGTCGTACCGATATTGATGAACAGCGAGGCGTGATCGGGGATCTGCGCGGCGATGGCTTCGCCGATGCGTTGCTTTTCATCGCGCATCTGATCGGCACGCATGGCATACGCGGTGTTTTCGACACTGGAATCGTAAGCGGCGCCACCGTGGTAGCGACGCAGCAGATTGGCTTCCGCGAGCTGATTGATGTCGCGGCGGATGGTTTGCGGGGTGACAACGAACAGCGTGGCCATTTCCTCGATACTCACATAGCCGCGTTCGCGGACCAGCTCGAGGATTTGCTGCTGACGGGGAGGCAGATTCATGGGGCTTCCTTTGGGCTGCCAAGCAAAATTTGCCCATGATGCCGCAGGAATCTGCTCCCTACCAGTTAGATACCCTTCTGGAACTGCACGTTGGCTTATTCAGCGTCCTCGCGCGCCCAGTCACGGGTGCGGCTGACGGCTTTTTTCCAGCCTTTGTACAGTTTCTCTTTTGCGACTTCGTCGAGGCTCGGTTCGAACTCGCGCTCGATCACTGCCTTGCCGCGCAGTTCTTCCAGGCTGCCCCAGAAATCGCAGGCCAGACCGGCCAGATACGCCGCGCCCAGTGCAGTGGTTTCGCGCATTTGCGGGCGTTCGACCTGGGTGCCGAGGATGTCGGCCTGGAACTGCATGAGGAAGTTGTTCGCCACCGCGCCGCCGTCCACGCGCAGGGCCTTGAGGCGTTCGCCGGAGTCCTGTTGCATGGCGTCGAGTACGTCGCGGGTCTGGTAGGCGATCGATTCCAGCGCGGCGCGGATGATGTGATCGACACGCACGCCGCGAGTCAGGCCAAACAGTGCGCCACGGGCATACGGGTCCCAGTACGGTGCGCCGAGACCAGTGAATGCCGGCACCAGATAGACGCCGTTGCTGTCCTTGACCTTGTTGGCGAAGTATTCGGTGTCGTGGGCGTCGTTGACGATTTTCAGTTCATCGCGCAGCCATTGCACGGTCGAACCGCCGTTGAACACTGCACCTTCGAGGGCATAGGCAACTTCGCCGCGCGGGCCGCAAGCGATAGTGGTGAGCATGCCATGCTGGGATTTCACCGCTTTGTCGCCGGTGTTCATCAGCAGGAAGCAGCCGGTGCCGTAGGTGTTTTTCGCCTGGCCCGGCTCCACGCACATCTGCCCGAACAGCGCCGCTTGCTGATCGCCGGCGATACCGCCGATGGCGATGCCGCTCTTGGTGCGACCGTAGATTTCCGAGGAAGCTTTGACTTCCGGGAGCATCTCGCGCGGGATGTCGAGAATCTCCAGCATCTTCGAATCCCACTCCAGCGAGTGAATGTTGAAGAGCATGGTGCGCGAGGCGTTGGTGTAGTCGGTTACGTGTACCTTGCCGCCGGTGAATTTCCAGATCAGCCAGCTATCTACGGTGCCGAACAGCAGTTCGCCGTTGCGTGCGCGCTCGCGGCTGCCTTCAACGTTGTCGAGGATCCACTTGAGTTTGGTGCCGGAGAAGTACGGGTCGGTGACCAGGCCTGTGGTGTCGCGGATGTAGTCTTCGTGGCCGTCGCGCTTGAGCTGCTGGCAGATCTCGGTGCTGCGGCGGCACTGCCAGACGATCGCGTTGTACACCGGGCGGCCGGTGGTCTTGTCCCAGACTACGGTGGTTTCACGCTGGTTGGTGATACCGATCGCGGCCACCTGGTCGTGGTGCAGGCCGGCCTGGGCCAGTGCCTCAACCATCACTGCGCTCTGGGTGGCGAAAATTTCCATCGGGTCATGTTCGACCCAACCGGCCTGCGGATAGTGCTGAACGAATTCGCGCTGCGCGGTGCAGACCACGTTCGCGTCGCGGTCGAAAATGATCGCGCGGGAGCTGGTCGTACCCTGATCAAGGGCAATGATGTAGTTCTTGTTCTGAATGTCGGTCATGTCGATTGCCTTGGACGAAAAAAACGAGAGTGGGCCATGGCGCAGGCTCGGATGGGCAGGAGCCGGCGCCGACTGTTTCAAGAAGTTCTTGGTTTGCCGTCAATGGCCGGTTCTGCATCCTTTGTAGCAGGTGTGGCGCCGGTCAGGTGACGAGCGATGAGCCCGCGATACCCGGCAGCGCCGAGGCAGGCACCGACAATCGGTGCAAAAATCGGAATCAGGAAATATGGAATATCACGTCCACCGGTGAAGGAAATTTCACCCCAACCGGTAAAGAAAGTCATCAGTTTCGGACCGAAGTCACGTGCCGGGTTCATCGCGAAACCGGTCAGCGGACCCATCGCACTGCCGATCACGGCAATCAGCAAACCGATCAGCAGCGGTGCCATCGGGCCGCGTGGCAGACCGTTGTTGTCATCGGTCAGGGCCATGATCACGCCCATCAGGATCGCGGTGATGATCATCTCGACCAGAAATGCCTGAGCCGTCGACAGCACCGGGTTCGGGTAAGTCGAGAACACCGACGCCAGTTCCAGGCTGGCGGCCGAACCACGCACCATCTGGTGGGTTTGTTCGTAATCGAAGAACAGGTTGCTGTAGAGCGTGTAGACCAGCAGCGCGCCGCAGAAGGCGCCGGCGATTTGCGCAAGGATGTAGAACGGCAGTTTGCGCTTTTCGAAGTCGGCGAAGATCGCCAGAGCAATGCTCACGGCCGGGTTCAGGTGCGCGCCGGATACCCCGGCGGTGAGGTAGATCGCCATGCTCACGCCGACGCCCCAGATGATGCTGATTTCCCAAAGGCCGAAGCTGGCGCCCGCGACTTTGAGCGCGGCGACACATCCGGTGCCGAAGAAGATCAGAAGGGCCGTGCCGAGAAACTCGGCCATGCATTGGCCGGAAAGCGAAGGTTGCGGTAAAGCAGCTGTCATTGAAAACCTCGGTTCTTTTTCTTGTGTGGCGCCTTGCCAACGGAGCAGGGCGCGATCTTCACCGGGTCGGAATCCCCATTCGGTTCCCGGGTTACTGCTGGGTACTGCGTTGACCATAATTCTTACATTATTCAGATTCGAAAAAATATAGACAAGAAACAAACCTGTCAAAGGTCGAAAGTGAACCGTCGGTCACAATAAAACTATTCGCTGTGTGAATGATCAGCGCAGGTGTTTGACTGAATATGCCGCCGAGCCGCGGGAATCGCGGGCGGCGCTAGAGCCTTTTGCCAATTGATGACCTAGAATCGGCCGCAGGTTTTTTCTGAGATTGCCGAACCCGGAGCTGCCATGACCCCAGCGTTGGACTTGTTGAAAAAAGTTCGTGCCGAACATCGCGTGCACAGTTACGAACATGATCCGAAGGCCGCGTCCTATGGGCTGGAGGCAGCGGAGAAGCTCGGACTCGAACCGGCGCAGGTGTTCAAAACCCTGCTGGCCGCCAGTGAAAAAGGTGAATTGCTGGTGGCTGTGGTGCCGGTCGTCGGAACGCTCGACCTCAAAGGGCTGGCGCACGCCGCCGGAGTGAAAAAAGCCGAAATGGCCGATCCGGCTGCTGCGCAACGTTCCACTGGCTACCTGTTGGGCGGCATCAGCCCGCTCGGGCAGAAGAAACGCCTGCGTACCTTCATCGATAATTCCGCTCAGGGGTTCGCGACTATTTATGTGAGTGCCGGGCGGCGAGGACTGGAAGTGGAATTGGCACCGGCAGTATTGGCCGAGCACACCCAGGCGAAGTTCGCGGATATCGGCCGGGCGTAACAAGCGTGCAAGCTGTATGAAGAAAAAATTGCGCTTCTGTCACTGGCACTGATCCGGGCCGCCGTTGCATGCTCGATCGACCAATTCAGGGAGAAAATCATGCAGCTTGCGTTTCATCAGGTCGACGCTTTCAGCGATCGGCCGTTCAGTGGCAACCCGGCGATGGTCTATCGGCTCGACAGCTGGCTGGCCGATGACTTGATGCAGAAAATTGCCGCCGAACACAACCTGGCGGAAACCGCATTTCTCGTTCGCGAAGGCCAGGCCTGGCATATCCGCTGGTTTACCCCAACCACTGAAGTGCCGTTGTGCGGACACGCGACCCTGGCCAGCGCGTTTGTGCTGTTCGAAATCCATAAGGAAAGTGCCGAGCGCATCGACTTCACCTGCAAGTCTGGCGCGCTGAGTGTCAGCCGCGAGGGCGACCGCTTGTGGCTGGATTTCCCGACGATCATCCCCTCGGAAATCGGCGTGACGCTGGATGTCGAGCGGGCGCTCGGCGTTGAGGCGGTTGATGTGCTCGGCTCCAACGAATTGTTCGTGGTGCTGGAGTCGGAACAAGCCGTGCTCGACTGCAAGCCGGACATGGCCGCGCTGGCGAAACTGCCGTGGCTGGGCGCGATCGTTACTGCGCGTGGCAATCAGCATGACTTCGTCTCGCGCTATTTCGCCCCGGCGATCGGCATCAATGAAGACCCGGTGACCGGTTCGACGCATTGCAGCCTGATTCCGTATTGGGCCAAGCGCTTGGGCAAGTCGAACCTGACCGCGTGCCAGCGCTCGGCGCGGGGCGGGGAGTTGTTCTGTCGATTGGAGGGTGAGCGGGTGAAGATTGGCGGCAATGCGACGCTGGTGGCCAGCGGCACCCTGCATCTGAGCT
This sequence comes from Pseudomonas sp. 1L-B-1-E-C1, assembly GCF_057291835.1. Taxonomy (NCBI): domain Bacteria; kingdom Pseudomonadati; phylum Pseudomonadota; class Gammaproteobacteria; order Pseudomonadales; family Pseudomonadaceae; genus Pseudomonas; species Pseudomonas sp. 1L-B-1-E-C1. The sequence goes on from NZ_JBXAWN010000007.1 coordinate 54,160, forward strand.
GACCGCAATCCCTCCTGTAGGAGCTGCCGAAGGCTGCGATCTTTTGACTTTCAAGATCAAGATCAAAAGATCGCAGCCTTCGGCAGCTCCTACACGGGAAGGGTGTTCGATCAGAGGCTGGTGCTGAATCGGCGGACGCCGTTTTCCACCGCCGGAATCTGCGCCGCCGTGCTGCCGGACGCCTGGAACAGCACCAGGTGATCCGCCGCTACGCGAATCCCGACCTGCGCGCCAACCAGATGATCGGCATGGCTGGGGAAGATCGATTCCAGCTGCGCCCCGGTCGGCAATTGCAGGCGGTACAGGGTGGCCGCGCCCAAAAACGTCTTTCCGACAATCTGCGCCTGCAATGCGCTGTCCGGCGCATAGACGATGTCATCCGGACGCAACAGCACATCCACCGCACCGCCGATCGGCCAGGTGTAAGCGCGATTGCCGCGCAGTTCACCCAGCTCGGTCTGCACAGATTCCGGGCTGATAAGCTGGCCGCGAATGAAGTAACCCTGACCGATGAAACTGGCGACATATGGCGTCGCCGGTTCGTGATAGAGGTTGTAGGGCGTGTCCCACTGTTCCAGCCGACCTTCCTTGAATACACCAACGTGATCGCTGACGGCGAAGGCCTCTTCCTGATCGTGGGTGACCAGAATCGCGCTGGTGCCACGGGCCTTGAGAATGTCCCTCACCTCATGGCTGAGCTTGCGGCGCAACTCGCCATCGAGGTTGGAGAACGGCTCGTCGAGCAGCAGCAGTTGCGGCTCCGGCGCCAGGGCGCGGGCGAGGGCGACCCGCTGTTGCTGGCCGCCGGACAACTCGTGGGGGAAGCGCTTGCCGAGGTTCTTCAGGTTGACCAGTTCCAGCAGTTCCTCGACCACGCGCGTCTTGTGTGGGTGCTTGCGAATGCCGAAGGCGATGTTGTCGGCCACGCTCAGGTGCGGGAACAGCGCGTAGTCTTGAAACACCATGCCGATCCGGCGTTTCTCCGGCGCCAGGGTGAAACCGGCGCTGGAGAGGGTTTCGCCACCGAGGGTGATTTCGCCTTCATGCACCGGTTCGAAACCGGCGATGGCGCGCAGGGTGGTGGTCTTGCCGCAACCGGACGAGCCGAGCAGGCAACCGATGTCGCCGGCGTTGAGGTGCAGATTGAGGTTCTGCACCACGCGTTGATCTTGATAGCCGCAAGCGAGGTTGCGCAGGTTCAGCAGTAATTCATGGCTCATGCGTGGTGATATGCCGGTTCGACGAGGAACTCGAGCAGGGCCTTCTGTGCGTGGAGACGGTTTTCTGCCTGATCCCAGGCGACGGAGCGCGGGTCATCGAGCAGGTCGAGACTGATTTCTTCGCCACGGTGCGCCGGCAGGCAGTGCATGAACAGCACGTCCTCGGCAGCGAGGTCGAGCAGGGCACGGTTGACCTGGAACGGCGCGAACAGCTTGAGGCGCTTGGCAGTTTCCTCTTCCTGACCCATCGAAGTCCAGACGTCGGTGCTGACCAGATGCGCGCCGCGTACGGCGTCTTGTGGATCACGCACGATGGTTACGCGATCACTAGCCCTGGCGACAAACTCAGGGTTCGGCTCGTAACCTTCCGGGCAGGCGACGCGCAGCTGGAAGTCGAACTGGATCGCCGCTTCTATATAGCTGTTGCACATGTTGTTGCCGTCACCGATCCAGGCCACGGTCTTGCCCTGGATCGAGCCACGGTGCTCAAGAAAGGTCTGCATGTCGGCGAGCAACTGGCACGGGTGCAGATCATCGGACAGGCCGTTGATCACCGGCACGCGCGAGTTAGCGGCGAATTCGGTCAGGGTGCTGTGGGCGAAGGTGCGGATCATCACCGCATCGAGCATGCTCGACATGACGATGGCGCAATCGCTGATCGGCTCGCCACGGCCCAGCTGGGTGTCACGCGGGGACAGGAAGATCGCCTGGCCGCCGAGCTGGATCATGCCGGCCTCGAAGGAGATCCTTGTACGTGTCGAGGATTTCTCGAAGATCATCCCCAGCACGCGGTTTTTCAGAGGCTCGAACAGTACGCCGCGGTTACGCAGGTCCTTGAGCTCAACGCCTCGACGGATCACGCTGACCAGCTCTTCGGGCGTGCAATCCATCAGGGAGAGAAAGTGCCTTGCGCTCATCATTGACTACCTTTTTGCTACAGACCGCAGATGCTCAAAGCCTTGTTTAACGGAACAACGGGCGAGACCTGCGGCGTAAGCCGCACGGGGCGACGAAAATGGGGGAAGGCGCGATATTGACACTAAATGTCGCGTTATGCCAATAGGGTACTTTTTCAGCGGGATTCGGAGCGCGAACCGAGCATTTCGATCACGCAATTTGACGCCGGATTCAGTACAGCGGTGAGCCTCTTTGTACACTGGCCCCGCCGCGCTTGGCAATGCGCCGCGACGGCAACGCAGCGGTCCTGGTCGGTTTGTGAACGCTGCGCCATGGATTCGCTTGGTCGGATGTTCAGACTGAAACATTTGCTAAAGCAAAGTGCTGGGTTATAAATAAGTTTCGAGCGACGCAGGAAGCCTCCGCATGGAATCGAAAGAAAAACTGTTAATGGAACTGCTGGGCCACACGGCTCGCTCTCTGACCCATCTCACCGCCTCGGTCACCTCGATGTCTTTCGAGTTGCTGCGCAGTGAAGACGAAGTGGTGAAATCCGCCGGTCGGCACATGATCGATCGCATGGCCACCATCAGCGCCGGGCTCGATGAGCATTGGCGCTTGATCGGCGAACTCACCGGCGTGCACGTCGCTCACGAGCAGATTGAAACCATCCAGGAAATCCAGCTGGCAGCACCGCCGCAGTTGCCGCCGAACTGATCGCGGCGATTTATCGGCTGTCCTGATAACCGTCGATTCACAAGACGAACGTCGCTGGCGCCGCCCCTGCGCACGGGCCATAGTTTTGTTCCCGCGGGCGTGATTGCCTGCCTCCGAACAAGACAGAGACTGGCCATGACCAAGACTCTTCATCACCGTGCGTGCCACCTGTGCGAAGCCATCTGCGGGCTGACCATCGAAACCACAGAAACCGATGGTCAGGTCGCAATCACCTCGATCAAGGGCGATGCCCTCGATACCTTCAGTCGTGGCCATATCTGCCCGAAAGCCGTGGCCCTGCAAGATATCCAGAATGATCCGGATCGCCTGCGCCAGCCGATGCGTCGGGTCGGCAGCGAATGGCTGCCGATCGAATGGGACGAGGCGTTCGCTCTGGTGGCCGAGAAACTGGCGGCGATTCAGGAACGTCATGGCCAGAACGCCGTTGCGGTCTATCAGGGCAATCCGAGCGTGCACAACTACGGCCTGATGACCCACAGCAACTACTTCCTCGGTTTGCTGAAAACACGCAATCGCTATTCGGCAACCTCGGTCGATCAATTGCCACATCACCTCAGCAGCTACCTGATGTACGGCCACGGCTTGCTGTTGCCGATTCCGGACATCGACCACACCGATTTCATGTTGATCCTCGGCGGCAATCCGTTGGCTTCGAACGGCAGCATCATGACTGTGCCGGATGTCGAGAAGCGTCTGAAGGCGATTCAGGCGCGCGGCGGCAAAGTGGTGGTGGTCGATCCGCGGCGCAGTGAAACCGCAGCGATAGCTGATCAGCATGTATTCGTCCGCCCGGGCGGCGATGCGGCATTGCTGTTCGGCATGCTCAATACGCTGTTCAGCGAAGGTCTGACCCGCGACAGCCATTTGCCGGTCGATGGCCTGGACGAGGTTCGCAGCGCGGTGGCGGCGTTCAGCGCCGAGGCCATGAGCCCGCTCTGCGCGGTGCCTGCCGAGCAGATCCGTCAACTGGCGCGCGACTTCGCTGCCGCGCCGAGTGCTGTCTGCTACGGCCGCATGGGCGTTTCGACCCAGGCCTTCGGTACCTTGTGTCATTGGCTGGTGCAACTGATCAACCTTGTGACCGGCAACCTCGACCGCGTTGGCGGTGCCTTGTGCACCGAGCCCGCGGTGGATCTGGTGGCGTCAACCTCGGGCGGGCATTTCAACAAGTGGCAGAGCCGGGTTTCCGGACGGCCGGAATACGGCGGCGAGTTGCCGGTGTCGGCGCTGGCCGAAGAAATGCTCACCGCAGGCGAAGGGCAGATCCGCGCGTTGATCACCGTGGCCGGCAACCCGGTGTTGTCGACGCCCAACGGCCGGCAATTGGAGCAGGCGCTGGACGGCCTCGACTTCATGCTCAGCATCGACCTGTACATCAACGAAACCACGCGCTACGCCGATCTGATCCTGCCGTCGACTTCGGCGCTGGAGAACGATCACTACGACACCACCTTCAATCTGTTCGCGGTGCGCAACGTCACTCGCTTCAATCGCGCGATTCTCGCCAAGCCTGAGGGCGCGCTGCATGACTGGGAGATCTTCGTCGGGCTGGCCAAGGCCTTCGCCGAGAAAACCGGCAAGGAGCTGAAACCGACGATGCCGCCGGCGAAGATGATCGACATGGGATTGCGCATGGGCCGCTACGGCGATGCGTCCGAGCACAAGCTGTCGCTGGCGACCCTGTTCGATCATCCGCACGGCATCGATCTGGGCGCACTGAAGCCGAATCTGGCGCCACGCCTGAAAACGCCGAATCAGCATATTCAGGCCGCACCGCCGGAGATCCTCGCCGACCTCGCACGCTTTGCCGCTTTGCGGGCGCCAGCTGCCGATGAGTTGTTGATGATCGGCCGCCGCCATGTGCGCAGCAACAATTCGTGGATGCACAACTTTCATCGGCTGGTGAAGGGCAAGCCGCGGCATCAATTGCTGATGCACCCGGATGATCTGGCCAGCCGTGGTCTGGCCGACGGGCAACGGGTTCGGGTGAGCTCACGGGTCGGGCAGATCGAGGTGGAAGTGCTCGCCAGTCTCGACATGATGAAAGGCGTGGTCAGCCTGCCCCATGGTTGGGGCCACGCGCGCCCGGGCGTGCAGATGGTGATCGCCAGCAGCCAGCCGGGGTCGAGCGCCAACGACCTGACCGACGAGTGTCAGCTCGACGAATTGTCGGGCAATGCGGCGCTGAACGGCGTACCGGTGACAGTGGCGGCGGCTTGAGCAGGTCTGTCGGGGAGACCGAGCATGGCGCTCGGGATTCCGTTACAATGCGCCACCGTGCCGACCTCTGAGTCGGAAAGTTCAGCCGAGGTGCTCCATGGATATCATCGAAACGATTAAAGAGCAGATTGCCAACAACACCATTCTGCTTTACATGAAAGGCTCGCCGAATGCCCCGCAGTGCGGCTTCTCCGCAAAGGCTGCGCAGGCTGTGATGGCCTGTGGTGAAAAGTTCGCTTACGTGGACATCCTGCAGAACCCGGAAATCCGCGCCAACCTGCCAAAGTACGCCAACTGGCCGACTTTCCCGCAACTGTGGGTCGGCGGTGAGCTGGTCGGCGGCAGCGACATCATGACCGAGATGGCTGCAGACGGTTCGCTGCAAAGCACCATCAAGGCGGCTGTCGAAGCGGCAGCGGCGAACAAGTCCGAAGCCTGACTCGCTTCTCTGTAGGAGCTGTCGAGTGAAACGAGGCTGCGATCTTTTGATCTTCGGCCAATAAAAAGCCCCGCACCTCCAAAGAGGGCGGGGCTTTTTAGTGTCTCGGATCCGGCGAATGTCAGATCATTCTTCGCCCATCTGCGATTGCAGATAGTTTTCCAGACCGATCTTGTCGATCAGGCCGAGCTGGGTTTCCAGCCAGTCGATGTGTTCTTCTTCCGACTCGAGGATGTCTTCGAGCAGTTCACGGCTGCCGAAGTCGCCAACGGTTTCGCAATGAGCAATGGCGGCTTTCAGATCGGCGTGGCCGGTCTTTTCGATGCGCAGGTCGCACTCAAGCATTTCGCGGGTGTGTTCGCCGATGTGCAGTTTGCCCAGGTCCTGCACGTTCGGCAGGCCTTCGAGAAACAGGATGCGCTTGATCAGCTTGTCCGCGTGTTTCATCTCGTCGATGGATTCTTTGTATTCGTGCTTGCCGAGCTTGTTCAGACCCCAATCTTCGTACATGCGCGCATGCAGGAAGTACTGATTGATCGCGACCAGCTCATTGGCAAGGATCTTGTTGAGATGCTGGATGACTGTAATGTCGCCTTTCATGATCGGAGTCCTGCCCTGTATTAACCGTATATAAGGCGGAGTTTGAGCTTGGTATTTATAAGTGTCAAACCTAAGTTATTGAATAATAAATGAAAATTAATCGGAATAAGAATGTTTGTGTTCCGCGTCTGGACGCTAAGCAATTGATTTTCGGGCATAAAAAAACCGGACATCAAGTCCGGTTCTTTGAAATGGGGCATTTACGCGGCAGTAAATTCTACCGGGTAGGGTATCGATGCCTGGGCGGTTTGCAGCTTGGTCAGGGTTTCGCGCACCACTTCCTTGGCAAGGCAGGCGCATTTGCCACACTGGCTGGCGACGCCGGTGGCCTGGCGAACTTCTTTGTAGCTGCAGCAACCTTCATAGATCGCTTCGCGGATCTGTCCGTCGGTGACGCCAGTGCAGAGGCAAACATACATAAGTAAGAACCGTCGCTGGTTGTGACTCAATTGCGATGGATCTTAATGTTAACGAGAATGATTGTCAAAGTGCTTTCGGAACGCTTCCCAGCCATTTTGCCTGCGCCTGACGAACGGTATTTTCCAGATGTTCGCTTGAGCCAATGAATACGCGGTGGATAACCGAACAGGGAAAATCCGTTACGGACAGGCCAAACACGCAGTGTATGATGGTCGTCCCTTGCGAAGAGGGTTCGTGTCACAGGGCTGTCGCCTGAGGGTGACAGGCTGGCCCGGACCCTGAACTTCAAGTTTTTACACCAGGAGATATCAATGAGCGTACTCGTAGGCAAACAAGCCCCAGACTTCACCGTCCCGGCCGTACTCGGCAATGGCGAGATCGTTGACAGCTTCACCCTGTCCTCGGCCATCAAAGGCAAATACGGCCTGGTGTTCTTCTACCCGCTGGACTTCACCTTCGTCTGCCCGTCCGAGCTGATCGCTCTGGACAACCGCATGGCTGACTTCAAGGCACGCAACGTGGAAGTGATCGCTGTGTCGATCGACTCGCACTTCACCCACAACGCCTGGCGCAACACTCCAGTGAACAATGGCGGCATCGGCCAGGTGAAATACACCATGGCTGCCGACATGAAGCACGACATCGCCAAGGCCTACGACGTTGAGTCCGAAGGCGGCGTGGCTTTCCGCGGCGCGTTCCTGATCGACGACAAAGGCGTGGTTCGTTCGCAGATCATCAACGACCTGCCGCTGGGCCGTAACATGGAAGAGCTGATCCGTCTGGTCGACGCTCTGCAATTCCACGAAGAGCACGGCGAAGTCTGCCCGGCCAACTGGAAGAAAGGCGACAAAGGCATGAACGCTTCGCCAGAAGGCGTTGCGGCTTACCTGACCGAGAACGCTGCTGCCCTGTAAGGCACAACGTCGAGGTACAAAAAAACCGGCCCATGCGGCCGGTTTTTTCATGCGCAGAATAGCGGAAAAGAGTCTTTGGCATCATTTGTCTCAAATGCCTGGAAAATAATGCTGGATGGCTGAACAGTGGTTGGATAGGGTTGTAGTCAAGCGATAACGGGCCACAAGGGCAATTGCCTTGGCCTGAATTGCGCCTCACCTCAGTAAGGACTGTGCAATGGATTGCATGATGCAGAAGGGGATTCAAATGCCGAGTAGCTTGGACGTTGCGGATTATTTCCTCTGCCTGGAAGGGCATGAAGGCGAGATCTCCAATCTCAAAATTCAAAAATTGGTTTATTACGCTCAAGGGTTCAGTCTGGCCGTCCATGGCGAGGCTCTCTTCCCTGAAAAGCTGGAGGCGTGGATGCACGGGCCGGTGGTTCCGGATCTATATCGAAGATTCAGCCAATTTGGATCGAGTGCCATTCCTCCTCCAAATGATTTCAACCCCGATGTTTTCAGTGCTAAACAACAAAGTCTGCTGAACGAAGTGTTCGACGTTTATGGCCAATTCTCGGCATGGAAACTACGCCAATTGACGCATGAAGAAGCTCCTTGGCGTAGAAACTTCAAGGAAGGGGAGTTCAGCCGAGAAATTCCCGCCTGCGACATGCAGGAGTATTTCCGGGAGCATTTGGTGAACTGAAATGGCCAGGTTCAAACGCAGGGAACGCGATGCGGCGGTTACACTAACGGCACGGACGTCCACCATCGAAATGGATTCATCGGAAGCGCGACCTCCGGTTTTCTCATTTGAGTATTTGCAGAATGGCTGGTGCATCCAGGATTGTGAGGCTGTCGAACGGTCGAAAATGCTTGAGCGCCTCAGGATCCTGGGAAAGATGCCGTGGAGAGAGCTGCGCAGGGAGCATAGGCACCGGTATGGATGTGAAACGATTGAGAGAAACAGCCTTAAAGTAGGGATACCTGCTTTTTTAACAGGTGATGTCAGATTGCTGGTGTTTCGGGCTTTCGAACGCGTAGCGATGGTGGGTTACAAGAACCATCGGGTTTTTCACGTCGTGTGGATTGATCGAGAATTTAAGCTCTATAAGCACTAAACCAAAAACCGGCCCATGCGGCCGGTTTTTTCATGCGCGGGATTTGCTCGCCGAGGATCAGTCGTCGAAGTCTTCCCAGCCGCCCATCTGCTTCCAGCGATTGACGATGCCGCAGAACAGCTCAGCGGTCTTTTCGGTGTCGTAACGCGCCGAGTGCGCTTCACGACCGTCGAAATCGATGCCGGCGGCCTGACAGGCTTTCGCCAGCACGGTCTGACCGTACGCCAGACCCGCCAGGGTCGCGGTGTCGAAGCTGGAGAACGGGTGGAACGGGTTGCGCTTCATGTCCAGGCGCGCAACTGCTGCGTTGAGAAAGCCCAGATCGAAGCTGCTGTTGTGCCCGACCAGAATCGCCCGTTTGCAGCCGTTGGCTTTCAGCGCCTTGCGGATGCCACGGAAGATGTCGGTCAGCGCGGTTTCTTCGCTGACGGCCATGCGCAGTGGGTGATCGAGCTTGATCCCGGTGAACTCCAGCGCTGCCGCTTCGACGTTGGCACCTTCGAACGGCTCGACACGGAAGAAGTAGGTGTGATCCGGGTAGACGAAACCCTTTTCATCCATGGCGATGGTGGTCGCGGCAATCTCCAGCAGGGCGTCGGTGGCCGCGTTGAAGCCACCGGTTTCTACGTCGACGACAACCGGCAGGTAGCCGCGAAAACGCGCTGCCATCGGATGACGGGAACCGCCGCCGCCACCTTGACCGTCCAGCTCATCGTCGAAATTGTCTTCACTCACGCGTGTTCCTCCAGCAGGCGCCAGCGCAGTTTTTCACCGGCGCGCAGCGGGATAACGGTCAGCTCGCCGAATGGCAGGCTGGTCGGGGCGGTCCATTCTTCGCGAACCAGGGTGATGCGATCGGTGTTGGCCGGCAAGCCGTAGAAGCGCGGGCCGTTGAGGCTGGCGAAGGCTTCGAGCTTGTCCAGCGCGTTACGCTGTTCGAACGCTTCGGCGTACATCTCGATGGCGGCGTAGGCGGTGTAGCAACCGGCGCAACCGCAGGCGGCTTCCTTGGCGTGCTGGGCGTGGGGCGCCGAGTCGGTGCCGAGGAAGAACTTGGCGCTGCCGCTGGTGGCGGCATCGAGCAAGGCTTCCTGATGGGTGTTGCGCTTGAGGATCGGCAGGCAATAGAAGTGCGGCCGAATTCCGCCCACCAGCATGTGATTGCGGTTGTACAGCAGGTGATGCGCGGTGATGGTCGCGCCGACGTTGGCCGAAGCCTCGTTGACGAACTGCACGGCGTCGCCGGTGGTGATGTGTTCGAACACCACTTTCAATGTCGGGAAGCGCTCGACCACGCGGCGCATGTGCTCATCGATGAAGATCTTTTCGCGATCGAACACATCGACGTCACCACGAGTGACTTCACCGTGGATCAACAGCGGCATGCCGACCTCGGCCATGGCTTCCAGCGCCGGGAAGATCTTGTCGATGCTGGTCACGCCGGAATCGGAGTTGGTGGTTGCGCCGGCCGGGTACAGCTTGGCGGCGTACACGAAACCGCTGGCCTTGGCCTGACGAATTTCTTCCGGTTGGGTGCGGTCGGTGAGGTACAGCACCATCAACGGCTCGAACTGACTGCCGGCCGGGCGGGCAGCGAGAATGCGCTGACGATAGCCGTCGGCTTCGGCGGCGTTGCGCACCGGCGGTACCAGGTTCGGCATGATGATCGCGCGCCCGAAGGTGCGGGCCACATCGGCAACGGTATTGGTCAACACGGCACCATCGCGAAGATGAATGTGCCAGTCGTCGGGACGCAGCAGGGTCAGGCGGTCGGACATGAAGGGATTCCAGGCGGGTCAAACTGAGGCGAATGCTACCGGAAAAGACTCTTGCAGGCACCCGCTATCAAGTTTTGCCACAAGCGTCCGATATCCCGAAGGTATGCCGTAAACATTGTGTGAATCGGTGTTTGTGTTTCACAAGCCAATGGAGCCTCCCGTGCGCCAGCGTTATCTAGCCCTGCTCAGTGTGTTTGCCAGCCTTCCCGCGATGGCGCTGACCTACCAGACCCGTCTGGAGAACATTGAGTGGACGGTCGCCGGCGACAAGTTCGAATGCCGCCTGACGCAACCGATCACCGATTTCGGCTCGGGCGAGTTCGTGCGCAAGGCCGGTGAGCAGGCGATCTTCCGTCTGAATGCCTACAACGCCATGCTCGGCGGCGGTTCGGCGACATTGCTCGCGGCCGCTGCGCCGTGGCAGCCAGGGCGCGGCGACATCAATCTGGGCTCGGTGCGTCTGGGCAGTGGCAATGTGTTGTTCAACAGTTCGCAATCGCAGGCCGGCGGTCTCATCAGCGGTCTGCTGGATGGCCGCAGTCCGGTTGTGCGCCGTGCGTCTGGCGACGGCCGGGTTTCCGAAGTTCGCCTATTGCCGGTCAAGTTCAGCAAGGCGTTCAACGACTATCAATCCTGTGTCGCGAAATTGCTGCCGCAGAATTTCGACCAGATCAAGCAGTCGCAGGTAGGTTTCCCGGGGGAGGGCGTTGATCTGGACCCGGCCGCCAAGGCCAAGCTGCAGGTGATGCTCGACTACATGAAGGCCGATCCGACGGTGAACCACATCGAGCTCGACGGCTATTCCGACAACAGCGGCAATCGCCTTACCAACCGCGAACTGTCGCGGCGCCGGGCGCTGGCGGTGGTCGATTTCTTCAAGGCCAATGGCATCCAGGAATCGCAGATCACCGTGCGCTTCCACGGCGAGCAATATCCGATCGTGCCGAACACCAGCAAGGCCAATCGTGCGAAGAATCGTCGGGTCAACGTGAAATTGTCGCGTGTGGCACCGACCACAGCCCCTGCGCCAGCACCGCAAGCGAGTACGCCAGCCACCGCCGCAACGACTTCCTGACTCGCCGGTCATCGTCGCGCTGTCGACAGATTCTGTCGCTTTGTCGTCTTAAGCTGTCGCGCCTCTGTAAATTATCGCGTTTGAGCGGTAGACTCCCCGGCTTTCCGTAGAACCCCGTGGAGTGATGGCATGGCGGACGTAAACAAGGTCGTTCTGGCGTATTCCGGCGGCCTGGACACTTCGGTGATCCTCAAGTGGCTGCAGGATACTTATAACTGTGAAGTGGTGACCTTCACCGCCGATCTCGGTCAAGGCGAAGAGGTCGAGCCGGCCCGCGCCAAGGCTCAGGCCATGGGCGTCAAAGAAATCTACATCGACGACCTGCGCGAAGAATTCGTGCGCGATTTCGTGTTCCCGATGTTCCGCGCCAACACCGTTTACGAAGGCGAGTACCTGCTCGGTACTTCCATCGCCCGTCCGCTGATCGCCAAGCGTTTGATCGAAATCGCCAACGAAACCGGCGCCGACGCCATTTCCCACGGTGCCACCGGCAAGGGCAACGACCAGGTACGTTTCGAGCTGGGCGCCTACGCGCTCAAGCCAGGCGTGAAAGTCATTGCGCCATGGCGCGAGTGGGACCTGTTGTCCCGCGAGAAGCTGATGGACTACGCCGAGAAGCACGCGATCCCGATCGAACGCCACGGCAAGAAAAAATCCCCGTACTCGATGGACGCCAACCTGCTGCACATCTCCTATGAAGGCGGCGTGCTGGAAGACACCTGGACCGAGCACGAAGAAGACATGTGGCGCTGGACCGTCTCCCCGGAGAAGGCTCCCGACACCCCGCAATATCTTGAGCTGACATACCGCAACGGCGACATCGTCGCGCTGGACGGCGTCGAAATGACTCCGGCCACGGTACTGGCGACGCTGAACAGGATCGGCGGCGAGCACGGCATCGGTCGTCTCGACATCGTCGAAAACCGTTACGTCGGCATGAAGTCCCGTGGCTGCTACGAAACCCCGGGCGGCACTATCATGCTGCGCGCTCACCGCGCCATCGAATCGATCACTCTGGACCGCGAAGTCGCTCACCTCAAAGACGAGCTGATGCCGAAGTACGCGAGTCTGATTTACACCGGTTACTGGTGGAGCCCTGAGCGTCTGATGCTGCAACAGATGATCGACGCCTCGCAGGTCAACGTGAACGGTGTGGTGCGCCTCAAACTGTATAAAGGCAACGTGATCGTCACCGGGCGCAAGTCCGACGATTCGCTGTTCGACGCCAACATCGCGACCTTCGAAGAGGATGGCGGTGCTTACAACCAGGCCGACGCGGCGGGCTTCATCAAGCTCAACGCGCTGCGCATGCGCATTGCTGCCAACAAGGGCCGCAAGTTGTTCTGAGTGGTTGCGCCCAGCGCGCAATAAAAAAGGCGGCCTGTTCATGGCCGCCTTTTTTTATTTTTTTTGTCTGGTTCATCAGGCTGGTCCCTCGTCTGCCCGCGTGCGGCACAGGACTTGTCTGTCAGCTTGCTCTTCCCAATAGTGTCACTGTTTGTGAGCACAGGTTGTAAACGATACACAGCGTCGCGCCTGAGCCCTTCTTCGCTTGCCTGATCTGTTGCAGTGCGGTGTGCGCCAGCGAATCCGAGACATGATTGGACAGAAAGACCAACACGCGCGCGTTCTTTTTGTCGGCTCTGCGCAGAGCGTCGAGAATGGCATCGAATTCCCTCGTCGCATCAATATCCCTCGCGTCAATTATGTTCAGTTCGCTGATCAAGGGTGACAACTTGATAGTCTGAACAAGCGGGCCGGGCTGGCTGCTCATATCGGCTGGTGGATCGGGTGCGTTGTGAATGCTGCATGGGCGTTGAAATCTGCCTCTGCCAGATTTGCCTGACACGACGCAACTGGTTATTTCAAAGGTGCTTGATTCACCTGTCTCGCGCAGCGGCAGGTTTCGTTTGTTGTCGCGCTCCTGATCTTCTGCTGCCTTTAAAAAGCTTTTGTCTTTTCCGAAGTCAGAGGGCGAGTAGAGTGAGCGGTGATTGAAGTTGAGGGTCATGAAGAAAAGAAATAACAAGTAAAAGGGGAAGCTGATCAGAAACCAGACGTAAATTTCCCGATCCTTATTATCTAGAAATGGCAGTGATACGGCAGCCGATGTTTCCGAAAGAATCGCGAATATAGCGATGACTGTCATTGGGTTGGTAATCTTTTTTTTTATCTTCAGCATAGTTTAGAGTTCTGGGTAGTTGTCTGGAAGGTTGTATTTCTATTTATAGCAAAAGTGCGGGTTTAAGTATGCGGCGGTTGTTTCAAGTTTTTAAGATATGTTGAAACGCATGTCGCTCTACACCGATTCTGGCTTAATGCATCATGTTTCCATTAACCAAATCCGCGACACAGCCACATCTTCATTGCTCAACGCGTGCTGGCTGCTATAGACCAGGACCAGAGGATCTGTAATTCCTGGGCGTAGGGCGGTTCACGGAACAACTGAAAATCCCGACAATGAGGGGGGAGCTGAAGTCGGGCATACAGGGGGTTAGCGCTGTATTTGTGGGAATTATCCTCAATGCCTGTAGGGAATGTCTCTTGATGCAAGTGTGTGTAAAACTCGCTGTGCCTTGGGACAAGTGACTGGGATATCGTGCGTGTTCTAAAAATTCGAACAGCGAAAACTGGACTTGCCCATGAATAAAGTGCTGATCGTGGATGACCACCCCGTCATTCGACTTGCGGTACGTATGCTGATGGAACGGCATGGCTACGAAGTCATTGCAGAAACGGACAATGGTGTGGATGCATTGCAGATTGCTCGCGAACAATTGCCGGATCTTGTCATTCTGGATATTGGTATACCGAAACTTGATGGGCTGGAAGTCATTGCACGCCTGACCTCTACCGCCATGCCAGTTAAAGTTCTTGTATTGACTTCCCAGGCTCCCGGGCATTTTTCAATGCGTTGCATGCAGTCGGGCGCAGCGGGTTATGTATGCAAGCAACAGGATTTGACCGAACTGCTGAGTGCAATCAAGGCAGTGCTGTCCGGATACAGCTATTTCCCCAATCAGGCGTTGCACACCGTGCGCACCAGTCTGGGCAATGCGAGTGAGGCGGACATGGTCGATCGTCTGTCCGGGCGGGAAATGATGGTGTTGCAGCAATTGGCGCGCGGCAAGACCAACAAGGAAATTGCTGACGGCATGTTTTTGAGCAACAAGACCGTAAGCACTTACAAGACACGCTTGTTGCTCAAGCTCAATGCGCGGTCGCTGGTTGATCTGATCGAACTGGCGCAGCGCAATGGTCTTGTGTGAACGATCCGACAGCTGACAAGGTCATGGGCCGATCAAGTTCAGTTGCCGCAGAAAATGAAAAGCCTCCGGTTCGGGAGGCCTTCAGCTATCACAGATCAAAATCGTAATCGGCCAATTGCCGTTGCAGTCGGCGCTCCTCAAGCAGGTTGTCAATTGTGCGACGCTTGCTGAGGTTGGTCTTGGCCACTTCCACCACCGGTTCTGCGTCATCGGCTTCAGCGGCAATAAATTCCTCTTCTACATCCAGTTGCTCTTTGTCGGTACTCATGAAGTCAACTCCCGGCTAAGACTGCCTTTGGCGCTCCTTATATCGACATTACCGCGGCGGGTAAAAAAGATTTTTTCAATCGATGGATGCAAAAAACCGATGACGGCTCAATCGTGGGAAGTTTTATGTTTGTATTCGCACAGATCTTCGATGCGGCAGCTACCGCAGCGCGGTTTGCGCGCCAGGCACACATAACGGCCGTGCAAAATCAGCCAGTGATGTGAATCGAGCAGGAATTCTTTCGGCACAAACTTCATCAGTTTCATTTCAACTTCCATCACATTTTTCCCCGGCGCGATGCCGGTGCGGTTGCTGACGCGGAAAATGTGCGTGTCGACTGCCATGGTCAACTGGCGAAACGCTGTATTGAGGACCACGTTGGCTGTCTTGCGTCCGACGCCGGGCAAGGCTTCCAGCTCTTCGCGGGTTTGCGGGACTTCGCCGCCATGGCGTTCAACCAGCAAGCGGCAGGTTTCGATGACGTTCTTCGCCTTGCTGTTGTATAGACCGATGGTCTTGATGTACTCGGACAAGCCTTCGATACCCAGCGCGAAAATCGCTGCGGGTGTATTGGCAACCGGAAACAGTTTTGCCGTGGCCTTGTTGACGCCAACATCGGTGGACTGCGCCGAAAGAATTACCGCAATCAGCAGCTCGAAGGGCGACGAGTACGCCAGTTCTGTCTTCGGCTCGGGATTGTCTTCGTGCAGTCGGCGAAATATCTCAAGACGTTTTGCAGCATTCATGGGCGATGCGTTTCCTTGATGACAGAGTTGCGGCGTGTCCACGCCTGACGAGCGGCGAGAAGAAGGCCCAGTAAAACAAAAGCGCCGGGAACCAGCGTAATCAGATGCAGCCCCTCGGGGAATAAAACCACACCTTGCCAATGCGTCGAAAACCCTCGGCCAAGGGTGCCATGGCCGATGATTTCGCGCAGCCCGCCGATCGACAGCATGAGCGCGCCGAACATGACACAGCGTTTGAAACACCCGACGGCCGGGCCGCGGAAGGCGCCGCTGTATTCAAGCGCGATGCATTGCAAGGCGATCAGCCCTATATAGAGATCAAGCGGCTGCTGCCAGGGTAAAAACCAGCGTCGTGCCACGATGTCTGCGCAACTGGTCAGCGTTGCGGCGAGTATCAGGTTCGCCAGCAATACATTTGCGCCAGTCAGACGATCACGTAGCACCGACATGCATATGGCGAAGGCTCCGAGCGCCGTGCCGAGCACCAGAGTCATCCCCAATGCAGCGCTCAATGTTTCTGTGGCGCCCAGTAACGGCACCAGCATCAATAACGTTAGTGTGCGCTTCATGTCCCAGCTCCCAGCAGCAGCGCCCGATGCTCATCGAAGTAACGCAGCGCGTCATGAATCGCATTGATCGCGGCACGGGAGGTAATGGTCGCACCGGCCATCTGATCGAATTGCCCTTGATCCTTTATCAGCGCCCAGCCGGCGTCTGTCGGGTCACTGCGGGATTTACCGGTGAAACTCTGCAGCCAGGCATTCGGCCATTCACCGATGTGACCGCCCAATCCCGGCGTTTCGCGCTGCTCAAGGGTTTTAACACCAAGAAGTTTGCCGTTGGCATCGATGGCGATCAGCAGTTCGAGAATACCTGCGTAACCTTCGGTCCTGCTGCGCAACAGCACGGCCACGGTTTGCCCGGATTGCATCGCCCGATAGCCGCCCGACAGCGTGCTATGGCGCAGCGCTGTGTCGGGGAGCGTCAGCGGATGCTCCAGCGGCTGATTGTCGTAGCGTTCTGCAGGGAGCACATCAAGCAGTTTGCGGCTGTCGAGCAGGCGCAGCTCAGCGGCAATCTGCGGCGCACTGCTGCGCTGCAGCAGGTAGGTCGCGCTCACGCCAACGCACGCCAGCAGCACAATCATCATGACACTGGCCGAGCGCTTCATGCGCTCACCGGCGGCCGGCGGCTGGCGGCGAAGCGCTCCAGCGCAGGCACCAGAAAATTCATCAGCAATACCGCGAACGCGACGCCGTCCGGGTAGCCGCCCCAGGTGCGAATCAGGTAAGTCAGCAGGCCGACGCCCACGCCGAACAGCAGTCGGGCGAGGGCGCTTTTCGCCCCGGACACCGGTTCGGTGACGATGAAAAATGCGCCGAGCATCGTGGCGCCGCTGAGCAGGTGAAACAGCGGCGAACCATGGGAGTCCGACCCCGAGCCGTTCCAGCACAACAGGCTGATGCCGAACAGGCTGGCAAGCATGCCCACCGGCGCGTGCCAGGAAAAGATTCGCCGCTGCAACAGGAACAGGCCGCCGAGCAGAAACGCCAGATTGACCCACTCCACACCGCGCCCGCCAAAACGGCCGAAGGCCGGGTTGCTGGCGAACAGTTCATCCATGGTCAGGCTTTTATTGATGCGCAAGCTGTCCAGCGCGGTGGCCTGCACCCAGGCGTCCGGCGCTGGTGCCGGACTGAAAACCTGTTGCAGCGCCGGAAGGAAATCGAGGCCATGACCTGGCCAGTGCGTCATCGCTTGCGGGAACAGCGCGATGCTCAAGGCAAAGCCGAGCATGGCCGGATTGAACGGGTTTTTGCCGACGCCGCCATACAGGTGTTTGCCGAACACCAAGCCAGAAACGGTCGCGGTGACCGTCAGCCACCAAGGGCAATAAGCCGGCAGCGCAACGGCCAGCAACATTGCACTGACCAGCGCACTGCCATCGCGCAACGCAGCTTGCATCGCTTGCCGACGCAGACGGGCAACGCCAGCCTCGACGAGCAAAGCGCTGACAACCGCCAGCAGCAGGTTGATCAACACGCCCCAGCCATACAGCCAGAACAAAGCAAGCAGCCCCGGCAGAGCTGCGAGCAGCACGCTATTCATCGCCTGTTGCAGGCGATCATCCGCAGCCTCAAGGGGCGGCATGGTCTTGCACCCGACGCTCGGCGTCAGTCACGGCCTGTTCCAGTGCTGCGATCTGCTCGGGTGCAGCCTCTGCCGCCTGAGCTTTTTTCAACTCGGCGCGGCGCATGGCCAACTGGATTTTGGCCCGCTTCAGTTCCGCGTCATTGCTCGGAGCGGGGGCGACGGGAGTTGCCGGTTGGCTGTTTTCCAGGGTGGCCAACGCTTGTTCGGCGGCTTCGAATTGTTGCTGCAGGACGATCAGTTGCGACTGCTGCTCGAACGTCGGCGGATGACCGAAGGCTTTCAGCGATTTGTGCAGTTGCGCACGACTCATCGCCACATCGACCTTGGCCTTCTTCAGCGCCGCGTCGGCGTTCGCGGCTTTTTGCGCACGTACCCGCTCGAGCGCTGCCTGCACCGGGTCGGCGGTCGACACTTGCGGCTGTGCCGCACGCTGGGCTCGCGCTTCACGTTCGGCCTGTTTTTGCTGTTCTTCACGCAGCAGGCGCTGGTTGCGGCGCTCGAAACGCTGGCGCGCATGGTCACGCTTTTCAGCGCGGGCGCGCTGTTCTTCGAGATCGAATGCGAGACCGCCAACCACCGGGATCGTGTTCGCAGGCAAAGGATGCATTTCGATGCAGTCGACCGGGCACGGCGCGACGCACAGATCACAACCTGTGCATTCGTCGATCAGCACCGTATGCATGAATTTTGCCGCGCCAACAATGGCGTCCACCGGGCAGGCCTGAATGCATTTGGTGCAGCCGATGCATTCGGCCTCGCGGATGAAGGCGATTTGAGGCGGTGCCGGGCCACGGCTGACGTCCAGCTCCAGCACCGGTATTTTCAAGAGCTTGGCGAGGGCGGCGATGGTTTCCTCGCCGCCCGGCGGGCACTTGTTGATCGGCTCGCCATCAACGATGCCTTGCGCATAGGGTTTGCATCCGGGATGGCCGCACTTGCCGCATTGGGTCTGCGGCAGCAGGGCATCGATGCGTTGAATCAGACTCATGTTTTGATCAATCCACTGAATCCGAGAAAAATCACTGCGATCAGTCCGGCGCTGATCAGGTCGATCGGCAGACCGCGAAAGGGCAGAGGAATATCGTTGTCGGCCGTGCGCTCGCGCAGATCGCAGAACACACTCAGCACCAGCCAGAAACCCAGCCCGGCGCCGAGACTCAAGGCTGTCGCGTTCAACAGGCCTTGGTCGTTCTGCGCGTTGATCAGCGCCAGCCCGAGGACCCCGGCATTGCCGAGCAACAGCGGCCATAATCCCTCGAACGGCCAATCCGGCAGTCCGCGTGCCAGCAGTTTCAGCAGCGGTGCGATCAACAACACACTCAGCGGCAAAAACACGAACAGGCGCAGCGCTTCCAGCTGCAACGGCACCAGTATCCATTGCCAGATCGCTTGACCGATGACGCCGACGACAATCATCAGGCACAACGTCGCCAACCCCAGCGCATGCACTTGCCGTCGGCTACCCGCCAGCAGGGGAGCGACGCCCAGCGGCCAGTGCAACACGAAGTTGTTGAGCAGCGCAGCACTGATCAGCGTTAACACGAGTTCGGTCATGGTTCTGCCAGCGAAACGGGCGGGTGTCTCTCAAGGGTAGGCACTATCGGGCCAGATATGAAAAATCCCACCGGCATGCGCAACGCACGTCGGTGGGATCGTTTTACGGCAACGCCTTACTTGATGCGCTGACCCGGCTTGGCGCCGCTGTCCGGACTCAGCAGGTAGATCTCTTCACCGCCAGGGCCCGCCGCCATCACCATGCCTTCGGAAATACCGAACTTCATTTTCCGAGGCTTGAGGTTGGCGATCATCATGGTCAGGCGACCGTCGAGTTTCGACGGATCCGGGTAAGCGCTCTTGATCCCGGAGAACACATTGCGTTGCTCGTCACCGATATCGAGGGTCAGGCGCAGCAGCTTGTCGGCGCCTTCCACGTGTTCGGCCTTGACGATCAACGCGACGCGCAGGTCAATGGCGGCAAAAGCATCGAAGTCGATTTCCGGCGACAGCGGATCCTTGGCCAGTTCGCCGTTGCCCGCAGGGGCGGCGGCACCGGTGTCAGTCTGGCTGGCGGTCAGGTCTTCTTTCGAGGCGTCGGTCATGGCTTGTACTTTTACCGGGTCGATGCGGGTCATCAACGGTTTGAATTCGTTGAGCTGGTGATTGGCCAGCAGAGTGGTGTGGTCGTTCCAGGTCAGCGGGGCGACGTTGAGGAACGCCTCGGCATCGGCGGCCAGCAGCGGCAGCACCGGCTTGAGGAAAATCACCAACTGGCGGAACAGGTTGATGCCGGTGGCGCAGATCGCCTGGACTTCATCCTGCTTGCCTTCCTGCTTGTTCAGCGACCATGGCGCCTTGTCGGCGATCCAGGCGTTGGCGCGGTCGGCCAGGGCCATGGTTTCACGCATGGCGCGGGCGAAGTCGCGGGCTTCATAGGCGTCGGCAATGCTCGGCGCGGCGGCGAGGAAGGCCTCGGTCAGTTCCGGCGCGGCATTGTTGTCGACCAGCAGGCCGCCGTTGCCCTTGTGGATAAACCCGGCGCAACGGCTGGCGATGTTGACCACTTTGCCGACCAGGTCGGAGTTGACCTTCTGCACGAAGTCTTCCAGGTTCAGGTCGAGGTCGTCGACGCCACGGCCCAGTTTGGCCGCGTAGTAATAGCGCAGGTATTCCGGCGACAGGTGATCGAGATAAGTGCGGGCCTTGATGAAGGTGCCGCGCGACTTCGACATTTTCTGGCCGTTGACGGTCAGGTAGCCGTGCACGTTGATGCCGGTCGGCTTGCGGTAGCCGGCGCCTTCAAGCATGGCTGGCCAGAACAGTGCGTGGAAGTTGACGATGTCCTTGCCGATGAAGTGATACAGCTCGGCAGTCGAGTCCTTGCCCCAGAACGCGTCGAAGTCCAGCTCCGGCGTACGGTTGCAGAGGTTCTTGAAGCTGGCCATGTAACCGATCGGCGCATCCAGCCACACATAGAAATACTTGCCCGGCTCGCCCGGAATCTCGAAGCCGAAGTACGGCGCATCGCGGGAAATGTCCCACTGTTGCAGGCCGGCATCCAGCCATTCGGCGATCTTGTTGGCCACCGCGTCCTGCAAAGTGCCGCTACGGGTCCAGGCCTGGAGCATGTCCTGGAAGTCCGGCAGCTTGAAGAAGAAGTGCTGGGAATCCTTGAGCACCGGAGTGGCGCCGGAGATCGCCGACTTCGGATCCTTCAGGTCGGTCGGTGCGTAGGTCGCGCCGCATTTTTCGCAGTTGTCGCCGTACTGGTCTTCGGTGCCGCACTTCGGACAGGTGCCCTTGATGAAGCGGTCGGCCAGGAACATTTTCTTTTCCGGGTCGAAATACTGGGTGATCGAGCGCTGGGCGATGTGCCCGGCGTCACGCAGCTTGAGGTAGATCTGGCTCGACAGCTCACGGTTTTCTTCGGCGTGAGTGGAGTGGAAGTTGTCGAAGTCGACCAGGAAGTCGGCAAAGTCGGCGCTGTGTTCAGCCTGCACGTTGGCGATCAGTTGTTCCGGGGTGATGCCTTCCTTTTCCGCGCGCAGCATGATCGCCGAACCGTGGGCGTCGTCGGCGCAGACATAAATGCATTGATTGCCGCGATGCTTCTGGAAGCGCACCCACATATCGGTCTGGATGTATTCCAGCATGTGGCCAAGGTGGATCGAACCGTTGGCGTAGGGCAGGGCGCTGGTGACGAGGATCTTGCGTGGCTCGGACATGGGGCTTCGCTACTTGATGAAACGGAGGTCGGCCACTATAAAGCGCCGGGAAAGATATTTCACCCCTGCAAATGGTTGCCGGGCATGCCGTCCGCAGGACAGAAGGGGTACGATAGCCGCCATCCTTTCCAGTCTTGTTATCGGAGTTGCCCATGAGCGCCGTCACTCGCGCAGCGGTGGAAGCCGTCCTCAGTCAATACACCGACCCTTACCTGAACCAGGACCCGGTCAGCGCCGGTTGCGTGAAAAACATCGAGATCATCGGTGACCGCGTCAATGTGCAGCTGGAAATCGGCTACGCCGCCGGCCTGTTCAAGAGCGGCTGGGCGCAATTACTGCAACTGGCGATCGAAAACCTCGACGGCGTGGTGATTGCCCGCGTCGAAGTCACCAGTGTGATCGCCGCGCACAAGGCCCAGGCGCAGATTCCGGGGCTGGCCAACGTCAAGAATGTGGTTGCCGTCGCTTCCGGCAAGGGCGGCGTGGGCAAATCCACCACCGCCGCCAACCTTGCGCTGGCGCTGGCCCGTGAAGGCGCCAAAGTCGGCATTCTCGACGCCGATATCTATGGCCCGAGTCAGGGCATCATGTTCGGCATCCCCGAGCGCACCCGCCCGGAAATCAAGGATCAGAAGTGGTTCGTGCCGCTCAAGGCCCACGGTGTGGAAGTCATGTCGATGGCATTCCTGACCGACGACAACACGCCGATGGTCTGGCGCGGGCCGATGGTTTCCGGGGCGCTCCTGCAACTGGTCACGCAGACTGCGTGGGGCGATCTGGATTATCTGGTCATCGACATGCCGCCGGGCACCGGCGACATCCAGCTGACCCTGGCGCAGAAAGTCCCGGTGGCGGGCGCGGTGATCGTCACCACGCCGCAGGATCTGGCGCTGCTCGATGCACGCAAAGGCGTGGAAATGTTCCGCAAGGTCAACATTCCGGTGCTGGGCGTGGTGGAAAACATGGCCGTGCACATCTGCTCGAACTGCGGGCATGCCGAGCATCTGTTCGGTGAAGGTGGCGGTGAGAAACTGGCCACCCAATACGGCGTCGAACTGCTGGCCTCGCTGCCGCTGTCGATGCTGATCCGCGAACAGGCCGATGGCGGCAAGCCAACCGTGATCGCCGAGCCGGACAGCCAGATCGCCATGGTCTATCAGGAACTGGCCCGCCACGTCGGCGCGCGCATTGTTTTGCAGGAAGCGGTTTCGCCGGCGATGCCGAATATCACCATCAGCGACGATTGATCGGCGCCGCCTGCAAAAAGATCGCAGCCTCGCTTCGCTCGTCAGCTCCTACACATTCCGTAGGAGCTGACGAGCGAAGCGAGGCTGCGATCTTTTGATTTTGCTTCAGATCCGCAACCCGCCATCCATCTCCAGAATCCGCCCGGTGTAATAGTCGTTCTCGAAGATATACGCCGCTGAATGGGCGATCTCTTCCGGCTTGCCCATGCGCTTGAGCGGAATCCCCGACGTCATCTTCTCCAGCGCTTCCGGCTTCATGCCCAGGGTCATCTCGGTTTCGATGAAGCCCGGCGCAATGCCCGCGACGCGAATGCCGTAACGTGCCAGCTCCTTCGCCCAGGTCACGGTCGCCGCTGCGACGCCCGCCTTGGCTGCGGAATAGTTGGTCTGGCCGACGTTGCCCGCACGAGAAATCGACGAGATGTTGATAATCGCGCCGCTGTTCTTCAGCTCGACCATCTTCGCCGCGACTTCACGGGTGCAGAGGAATACGCCGGTCAGGTTGACGTCGATCACTGCCTGCCACTGGGCCAGACTCATCTTGGTCATTTCGCCATCCTTGACCTTCAGCAGCAGACCATCGCGCAGGATCCCGGCGTTGTTGATCAGGCCGTGGATGGCGCCGAAGTCCTCGGCCACTTGCGCGACCATGTGCTCGACCTGTTCTTCGTTGGCAACGTTGCACAGATAGCTGCGCGCTTCGACACCCTTGGCTTTGCAGGCGGCCACGGCGTCGTCGAGTTTTTCCTGATTCAGATCGACCAGGGCCAGTTTCGCGCCCTTGCCGGCGAAATACTCGGCCATGGAACGGCCCAAACCCTGGCAACCGCCGGTGATAATGATTACTTTGTCGTTGAGTTGCATTCGCATGTCCCGCTGGCAGGTCTGAGTTGTTTTTGTTGTCGGCAACGCTCGATCGGCACCGGTCCGGGCCAGGTTGCACAGGAACATTTGCCCGACGCGCGCCGGTTACTATTCGCTGCGCGCCTGTCCGTTTTCTAGACGGAACCTATTTAAGGAGTCACAAATTGAGCGCTGAAGTGGCGAAGAATGCCCGAGAATTGCTTCTCAAGGAATACCGTGGAGTGCTGTCGACCCACTCCAAATCGATGCCGGGTTTTCCCTTTGGCTCGGTTGTGCCGTATTGCCTGGACGAGCAGGGGCGGCCGCTGATCCTGATCAGCCGCATTGCCCAGCACACCCACAACCTGCAGAAAGATCCGAAGTGCTCGATGCTGGTGGGCGAGCGCGAGGCCGACGATGTGCAGGCCGTCGGGCGTCTGACTTATCTGGCCGAAGCGCAGAAGCTCGAAGATCCGGCAGCCATCGAGGCCGCCGCCGAACGCTATTACCGTTATTTCCCCGACTCGCAGAATTATCACCAGGCCCACGATTTCGATTTCTGGGTGCTCGATCCGGTGCGCCATCGCTACATCGGCGGGTTTGGCGCGATCCACTGGGTCGATCATCTGACCTTGGCCAACCCGTTCGCCGGCAAGGCGGAAATCAGCATGGTCGAGCACATGAACAGCGACCACGCCAAGGCCATCGCCCACTACGTCGAGCTTGCCGGACTGCCGGACAGCGAGCCGGCGCAACTGGCCGGGATCGACAGCGAAGGCATGCACCTGCGCATCGGTCAGGCGCTGTACTGGTTACCCTTCGCGGCGCCATGTAATACGCCGACACAAGTGCGCGAAGCCTTGGTTTCATTGGCTCACGCCGAGGTCTGGGCAAAAAAACCGGATTCTTAAGGTTGAATTCACGCAAGGGCGACGTCATCTAAGGCTTACTGCAAGGCATTTCTTGCGTTGAGGAAACTTTGATGCGCCCTTTTCTGTTGCTCTTTCTGCTGTTTCCAGTGCTGGAGCTGTTCGTATTCGTCAAAGTGGCAGGCTCTATCGGGTTTTTCCCGGCCCTGCTGCTGATCATTCTCGGCTCGATGTTCGGTGTGTTCGTACTGCGCGTCGCCGGTCTGGCCACCGCATTGCGTGCCCGGGAAAGCCTGAACCGCGGCGAATTGCCCGCCCAGACCATGCTCGAAGGCCTGATGCTGGCGCTGGCCGGCGGCCTGCTGATCATCCCCGGCTTCATCAGTGATGTGGTGGGTCTGGTGATGCTGTTGCCGGTCACCCGCCGTCTGCTGGCAAACAAGATGCGTCAGCGCGCCGAAGACCAGGCCATGCGCCAGCGCGCCTTCGCCGACGACCTGCAACCACGGGGCGGCCCGGCACCGCGCGAGCCGCTGGGTCGAGAGCCGAATGTGATCGAAGGCGAGTTCGAACACCGCGACAACAAGTGACATCAGCATCGACACGGCACCTGCGGGTGCCGTGCTCGTTTATGGCTGTTATTTACCGTGTCTGGATGAAAAATTTTTTCCGCCAGCCCTTGTAATCGGCTTGTACGCCCCTATGTATCGGTCACCGAAAGGTTTCCGGTATTTGAACCGGACAGACTTCCGCGGTTCGCTCGACGAATCGCAACCGGCGCAGGCCGGATTCGTTAAACCCGCCGGGACTACACCGGCCGATGAAAACCACAATTAGGAGAGATCGACAATGAAGCTTCGTCCTCTGCATGACCGCGTCGTTATCCGTCGCAGCGAAGAAGAAAAGAAAACCGCTGGCGGTATCGTCCTGCCAGGTTCGGCTGCTGAAAAAGCCAACCACGGTGTGATTCTCGCTGTAGGCCCGGGCAAAGCTCTGGAAAACGGTGAAGTGCGTGCACTGTCCGTGAAGGAAGGCGACAAGGTTGTGTTCGGTCCTTACTCCGGCAGCAACACTGTGAAAGTCGATGGCGAAGACCTGCTGGTAATGAGCGAGAACGAAATTCTCGCGGTTATCGAAGGCTGATACTCCCGTTCATTTTCCCGTTACTACAAAGTATTTAAGGAATATCGATCATGGCTGCTAAAGAAGTTAAGTTCGGCGATGCCGCCCGCTCCAAGATGCTCAAAGGCGTCAACGTTCTGGCTGACGCGGTAAAAGCGACCCTGGGCCCGAAAGGCCGTAACGTGATTCTCGAGAAGAGCTTCGGCGCTCCGACCATCACCAAGGACGGCGTTTCCGTCGCCAAAGAGATCGAACTCGAAGATCGCTTCGAAAACATGGGCGCGCAGCTGGTCAAAGACGTTGCCTCCCGTGCCAACGATGACGCTGGCGACGGTACTACCACCGCTACCGTTCTGGCTCAGTCGATCGTCAACGAAGGCCTGAAAGCCGTCGCTGCCGGCATGAACCCGATGGACCTGAAACGCGGCATCGACAAGGCGACCATCGCCATCGTCAAAGAGCTCAAAGCCCTGTCCAAGCCATGCGCTGACTTCAAAGCCATCGCTCAGGTCGGCACCATCTCGGCCAACTCCGACAACTCCATCGGCGACATCATTGCCGAAGCCATGGAAAAAGTCGGTAAAGAAGGCGTGATCACCGTTGAAGAAGGCTCGGGCCTGGAAAACGAACTGTCGGTTGTAGAAGGCATGCAGTTCGACCGTGGCTACCTCTCGCCGTACTTCGTCAACAAGCCGGACACCATGGTTGCCGAGCTCGACGGCCCGCTGATCCTGCTGGTCGACAAGAAGATCTCCAACATCCGCGAAATGCTGCCAGTGCTGGAAGCCGTTGCCAAAGCCGGCCGTCCGCTGCTGATCGTGGCCGAAGACGTTGAAGGCGAAGCCCTGGCGACGCTGGTTGTGAACAACATGCGCGGCATCGTCAAAGTCGCTGCCGTCAAGGCACCGGGCTTCGGCGACCGTCGCAAGGCCATGCTGCAGGACATCGCTGTTCTGACCGGCGGTACCGTTATCTCCGAAGAGATCGGTCTGAGCCTGGAAAGCACCACCCTGGAGCACCTGGGTAACGCCAAGCGCGTCACCCTGTCCAAGGAAAACACCATCATCGTTGACGGTGCTGGCGTGCAGGCAGACATCGAAGGCCGTATCGCTCAGATCCGTGCCCAGGTTGCCGAAACTTCCTCGGACTACGACCGTGAAAAACTGCAAGAGCGTCTGGCCAAGCTGTCCGGCGGCGTTGCAGTGATCAAGGTTGGCGCTGGTTCCGAAGTTGAAATGAAAGAGAAGAAAGCCCGCGTTGAAGACGCCCTGCACGCAACCCGCGCAGCCGTTGAAGAAGGCGTGGTACCTGGCGGTGGCGTCGCGCTGATCCGTGCTCTGGAAGCACTGACCGAGCTGACCGGCGACAACGCTGACCAGAACGTCGGTATCGCTGTGCTGCGTCGCGCTGTTGAAGCGCCGCTGCGTCAGATCGCTGCCAACTCCGGTGACGAGCCAAGCGTAGTCGTCAACGAAGTGAAGAACGGCAAAGGTAACTTCGGTTACAACGCTGCTTCCGGCGAATACGGCGACATGATCGAAATGGGCATCCTGGACCCAACCAAGGTAACCCGTTCGGCTCTGCAAGCCGCAGCTTCGATCGGCGGTCTGATCCTGACCACCGAAGCAGCTGTTGCTGACGCACCGAAGAAAGAAGGTGCAGCGGGCGGCGGTATGCCAGACATGGGCGGCATGGGTGGCATGGGCGGCATGATGTAAGCCAGCCCTGGCCCTGTAACGCAAAACCCCGCTGGCGAAAGTCAGCGGGGTTTTTTATTGCCCGAATCTCAGACTTACCCACATCCCCTGTGGGAGCGAGCCTGCTCGCGAAAGCGGTTTTTCATCCGGCATATAAGCCAGTTGACCCGACCATTCGCGAGCAGGCTCGCTCCCACAGGTTCCCCATTTCAGGCGTTGATAGGGTGTGGAGTTACAGCCGTTGCAGTCTTGCCCGCCGGGCGATAGAGCACCCAGTAATAAGCCCCCAGACAAATCAGCCAGCAGAAAATCGCCGTCCACACGTTGTGCGAAAAGAAGTGCGCGCCCTGCATCATGCGGCTGATCGAGAACACCGAGCCCAGCGCAAAGGCAAACACAAACGCCTGCCGCGCCAGTCGCGGGCGGCGGTCACGCAGCACGAAGAACAGCGCAAACAAGGTAAACCCGGTCGCCGCATGGCCACCCGGCCAGCAACGCCCCGGCTTGTCGGTGGCGGGGCGATGCTCCATCAGTTTGCTGTAGGTCTCGTGGCCGCCGAATTGCTCCAGACTCCATGGGCACTGCACCGCGGTAACGGCTTTGACCGGGGTGACAAACGAAGTGGCCAGTCCCAGCGACAGCACCAGACAGCCCAATTCACGCTTGAACGGTTTCAGCCGTTCGATGAAAAACGCGCCGATGAAACCGAGGATGGCAAACACCGAGAAGCCGATCACCACCTGTTTCGCCCGGTCATGCAGGATGTCTTCAAGAAAATAGCTGTGCCGCCCGATGAAATCACCGGCGACCGGGTCGTAGAACATTCGCGCCAGATCCATGTCCAGATCGGTCAGTTCCAGCAACAGCAGAATGATCGCCGCCGCTGCGGGAATGCCCAGACACAGCCACCAGTTCAGTGGCTTCGAAGCGGGAAGGGCAGAGGTCGACACCATGGGCAGGTTCCTTGGTCGATGAAAAGAAAGGGAGGGTGCAATCGCGCGGAGTCTGCGCGCGCTGGCGTCGGCGATTTGTTAACCGAAAGTGAAAAAATCGTCGCAGCGCGCACGGCGCAGATTTATCGAAAAACGCCCCTAGCCCTGAGCCACACTTGGCCGTAAGCTGCGCGGGCCAAGACGGCCGTAACCCCGTTCGGAGGAGATGTCCATGCGAATTCTGCTGGTCGAAGACAACCGTGACATCCTGGCCAATCTGGCCGATTACCTGGGCATGAAAGGCTATACCGTCGATTGCGCCCAGGACGGGCTGTCAGGGCTGCACTTGGCGGCGACCGAGCATTACGACCTGATCGTGCTCGACATCATGCTGCCCGGCATCGACGGCTACACCTTGTGCAAGCGCCTGCGTGAAGATGCCCGGCGCGACACCCCGGTGATCATGCTCACTGCGCGCGATCAACTCGACGACCGGCTGCAGGGCTTCAAATCCGGTGCTGACGATTACCTGATCAAACCCTTCGCCCTGTCCGAACTGGCGGCGCGCGTCGAAGCGGTCATGCGTCGTGCCCAGGGCGGCGGCCGTCGGGCGTTGCAGGTCGGTGATCTGAGCTACGACCTCGACACCCTGGAAGTGACCCGCGAAGGCAAGCTGCTCAAGCTCAACCCGGTCGGCCTCAAGTTGCTCGCGGTGTTGATGCAGAAGAGCCCCCACGTGTTGCGTCGGGAGATTCTCGAAGAAGCGCTCTGGGGCGATGACTGCCCGGACAGCGACAGCCTGCGCAGCCATGTTCACCAGTTGCGCCAGGTGATCGACAAGCCATTCGCCAAGCCACTGCTGCACACGGTGCACGGTGTCGGTTATCGCTTGGCCGAGGGGCGTGATGGAGTTTAAGCAGAGCCTTTCCCAGCGGATCATCATCGCCTTTGCGCTGATGAGCGCGCTGGTGGCCGGCGCTTTTGCCATGGGTATCGTGGCGACGGTGCACCTGGTGGAAGAGAAACTGATTTCCGCTGGGCTGGGTGGCGACCTGCAACGTTTGCTGCTGATGGACAATGTCTCGGACTGGAGCCATCGCCCGGAGCCGGATCAGCTGTTCTATTTCAGCGGCGGGCCCGGGGATTTCGAACTGCCCAAGGATTTGCGTCACCTCGATGCAGGTTTCCATGAAGTGTTTCGCGAGCAGCTGTCCTATCACGCCATGGTCGAAGTGGTCGATGGCCGGCGCTACGTACTCCTGCAGGATCAAAGCGATTTCGAAGAGCGCGAGCGCGTACTGTTTGCCGTGGTGCTGGTGGGCTTCGTGCTCAGCCTGGCCTTGGCGGTATTTCTCGGCTGGGTGCTCGCGCGCAAGGTGATGGCGCCGGTGGTGCGGCTGGCCCGGCAGGTTCGCCATCGCGATCAGTTGCTCGGGCTGGCGCCACCCCTGGCGCCGGATTATGCCGCGGATGAAGTCGGCGAACTGGCGGTGGCGTTCGATGCCACGCTGGGCCGTTTGCGTCAGGCGTTGACCCGCGAGCGGTTGTTCACCAGCGACGTCAGCCATGAATTGCGCACGCCGCTGATGGTCCTCGCCAGTTCCTGCGAACTGCTGTTGGAAAACCCCGGCATCGATCAGCGCGGTCGCGCCCAGGTCGAGCGCATCGCTCGCGCCAGCGAGGAGATGCGCGAGCTGGTGCAGACCTTCCTGACGCTGGCGCGCGCGCAGAACGAAGAGGCCGGGGCAGCGCCGCAGCAGAGTCTCTCGCAAGTGGCCGAAAGTCTGCTGTGTCTGTGGCGCGAGCCGATCGAGCGCAAGGGGCTGACGCTGATGTTCGAGCCGGGTAACCCACCAGATACCCGATACAACGCAACCTTGCTGAATGCAGTCATGGGCAACCTGTTGCGTAACGCACTGCATTACACCGAAGAGGGCTTTATTCGCCTGACGCTCACCGCCAACGGCTTTATTGTCGAGGATTCGGGCGTGGGCATTCCCGAGGAAAAACGTGAGGCGATGTTCGAGCCTTTCGTGCGCGGCAGCGAGAAGCGCGGTGAAGGCCTCGGCCTTGGCTTATCGTTGGTGCAGCGCATCTGCGAAAACCAGGGCTGGACGGTCAGCCTGAGCACAATGGACCCCAATGGCTGCCGATTCGAGGTAGATCTTGGCGTGAATGCAGGCAAATAGTGGCTCGAGGCTACTCCCGCCCGCCTGTCTAAATCCTGTATAACGTTGTAATACTTTGCAGATTTACCTGACAGAATTTTCACAATTGGATGACCTGACGCTGACACGCCGCTGCTTAAGGTGGCGTCATCAGACCTCAGGAGTCCAGATGATGGCCGACCCGATCAAGCTCGATTTTTCCGAAAAGTACGACGATCAACACGCACAACGCTACCTGCGCAAGCACAAGGAAAGCCTTGGCCGCCGCCTGTCGCACTTACGCGACGAGCAATTGGGTCGCAAGGCGCTGGCGCTGGCGGGGGATCCCGGTCTGGTGCTGGATCTGCCCTGCGGTGCCGGACGCTTCTGGCCAATGCTCGCGGAAAAGCCCAATCGGGTGATCATCGGTGCGGACAATTCCGAGTCGATGATCAAGACCGCGCTGCAAGGGCAGCCAGCCGATGTGGTCAAGCGTGTACAACCGCTGCACACCTCGGCGTTCGATATCGCTCTGCCGGATAACGCGGTCGACAGCATCTTCTGCATGCGTCTTCTTCACCATATCGGTGAAGCCGAGCACCGTAAGGTGATCCTGCGCGAATTCGAGCGGGTAACCCGTGACAGTGTGATTGTTTCGTTGTGGGTCGACGGTAACTTCAAGGCCTGGAAGCGCAAGCGCGCCGAGCTGGACCGACCGAATCGTGATTACCAGAATCGGTTTCTGATTCCGGCGGCAACGATCGAGAAAGAATTTGAGCAGGCGGGTTTCCGCATTCAGGAACAACTGGACTTTATACCGCTCTATGCGATGTGGCGGGTTTACGTATTACGCAAGAGGTAGAGGATGGCAGTGCAAGCAGCGGTTGAAGCGGATGTCGCTCCACAGGATCGTTTCGATTATTACTGGGCCCAGCGTGGCGAGTGGGTTGAAGAGCCCAACGTGCGCCGCGGTGGCGAAAGTGGTGTGCAGCGCATAGTCGGCCGTGACGGCCAGTTGCTGTACGCCAAGCGTCAGACCGGGCACATCTATCGCAGCTGGTTGCACCCGTTCGGTCGCCCGACCGTATTGCGTGAACTCGATGCGCTGACCGGCGTGAGCAAACTCGGCGTGCGCGTTCCGCAGATCGTCTTTTGTGGCGCGCAACCGGATCCGCAGCACAAGTGGCGCGCACTGCTTGTCACCAAATCACTCGATGGCTTCCAGGAACTGGAACACTGGCTGGCCGCCGCGGGTGGTCGCGATCAATGTGGCGACGTGGTTTACGAGCGCGTGCTCAAAGACCTGGCCGAGAACCTGGCGCGCATGCACAAAGGCCGCTGGCAGCACAGCTGCATCTACATCAAGCACGTTTTTGTACGGGTCACTGGTGAAGGCGAAGCGGCGCAGGTTGAAGTTGCGCTGATCGATCTGGAGAAATGCCGCCAGCGCCTGACCGCCTACCGCGCCGCGCAGCACGACATGAAGCAGCTGCGTCGCCATTCGTCGTTCCGCGATGCCGACTGGAAAAAACTCGTCTACTTTTATGAGACGGCGTTTGGCAGCGCTATCAAAGGTTTATAGCGATGAAACTCGAAATTGCACGAGGTTTGTTCCTGGTTGGGGCCTTGGCAGTTGCTTCACTGGCGGTGGCTGCCTGGGAGCAGCCGCGCATGCAGGTCATAGGGGCGTCCGGGAACGATGCTCATTGTTCGGTACCACGGGTGGCCAAGGCCTCCGTGGCAACCCAGCCCGATCATGATTTGTTGCTGTTCATGTTCGGACTGTCCCAGGGAATGAGGCCAGCCAGTTGAAACGATTGAAGCCCACATAAAAGGCCTCGCAGTTGCGAGGCTTTTTTTATTTCACAACTTTCAAGATACATATCGTCCTCTGTGGGAGCGAGCCTGCTCGCGAAGGTGTGTCAGTCGACATCAATGCAGCTGAACTACCGCATTCGCGAGCAGGCTCGCTCCCACAGGGTGATGCGTGTTATCTGGGATCCGGTTTCGCCAGGAAGGTATAAACACACGGCAGCACGAACAGCGTAAACAACGTGCCAATCGACATGCCCGTGGCAATCACCATGCCGATATCAAAGCGGCTGACCGCCCCCGCGCCGGTCGCCAGAATCAACGGCACCATGCCAAACACCATCGCCGCTGTGGTCATCAGCACCGGGCGCAAGCGAATCGCCGCCGCTTCTTCAACAGCTTCACGGGCGGTCAGGCCCTTGTCCTTGCGCAACTGGTTGGCGAACTCGACGATCAGGATGCCGTGCTTGCTGATCAGACCGATCAGCGTCACCAGCCCGACCTGGGTGTAGATGTTCATGCTCGACCAGCCGAGGAACAGCGGAATCAGCGCGCCGCAAATCGATAGCGGCACCGTCACCAGAATCACCAGCGGATCGCGGAAGCTTTCGAACTGCGCGGCCAGCACCAGAAAGATGATCGCCAGCGCCAGCGCGAACGTGACCCACAACGCACTGCCTTCCTGTACGAACTGCCGCGAGGCGCCGCCGTAGTCGAAGGCAAATCCGGCCGGTGCTTCCTCGCGGGCGATCTGCAGCACCGTGTCGATCGCTTCGCCCATGCTTACCAGCGGGAAACCGGAAATCTTCGCCGCGTTGAGCTGCTGGAACTGATTGAGCTGGCGCGGTCGCGCGCGGTCACTGACCTTGATCAAGGTCGACAGCGGCAGCAATTCACCCTGAGTGTTTTTCACGTAGTAATTGTTCAGCCAGTCCGGGTTGTCGCGGTAGGCCCGTTCGACCTGGGCGATGACCTTGTAGCTGCGCCCGTCGATGGTGAAGCGGTTGATCTCCGCCTCGCCAAGCAAGGTCGCCAGCGTGCCGCCCAGATCGAGCATCGATACGCCCATCTGCGCAGCCTTGTCGCGGTCGATATCGACCACCACTTCCGGTTTGTCGAACGCCAGATCGAGGTCGACGAAGGCGAACTTGCCCGACTCCATGGCGCGCTTCTCGATCCGCTCGGCGACTTGCAGCAGCAACTCGTAGTCATTCGCCGTATTGACCACGAATTCGAACGGCAACCCTTCACCGGTGCCAGGCAAGGAGGGCAGATTGAAACCGAAGATCTGCAAGCCGGGAATGCTCTCCAGTTTGCTTTGGACCTCGGGGAGGATGTCCATCTGCGTACGGCTGCGCTCGTTCCACGGTTTGAGCAGGAAACCGCCGATACCGGCCTGCACGCCGTTGTAGCCGTTGATCTGGAACGACGAGTAGTACTCGGGAAACTCTTTGAAGATGGTGATGAATTGGTCGGTGTAGGTGCTCAGGTATTCAAGGTTGGTCGGTTGCGGCGCGCTGGCCATCATGAAAATGATGCCCTGGTCCTCGTCCGGCGCCAGTTCCGACTTGCTGAACTTGAGGAACACCGGAATCAGGCACAGCACGATCACCGCGAAAACCAGCACCACTGGCCGGGTATTGAGCGTGCCGTGCAGCATGCTTTGATAGCGGCGCTTGAGGCCTTCGAAGACCCGGTCGAGACGATGGGCCAGTCCGCTGGGATTCTCCTCGTGACGCAGCAGAAACGCGCACATCATCGGCGAAAGGGTCAGGGCGACGACGCCGGAAATCACCACCGCACCGGCCAGGGTCAGGGCGAACTCCTTGAACAGCGCTCCGGTCAGCCCGGTGAGAAAACCGATCGGCGCGTACACCGCCGCCAGGGTGATGGTCATCGATACCACCGGCATTGCGATTTCCCGTGCGCCTTCAAGCGCTGCCTCCATCGGCGTCTTGCCTTCCTCGATGTGCCGGTGAATGTTCTCCACCACGACGATCGCATCGTCCACCACCAGGCCGATGGCCAGCACCATCGCCAGCAGCGTCAGCAGGTTCATCGAGTAACCCATCATCTGCATGAAGAACATCACGCCGATCATCGACAGTGGAATGGTCACCACCGGGATTACCACCGAGCGTAACGCGCCGAGAAACAGGAACACCACGACGATGACGATCAGCACGGCTTCGAACAGGGTTTTGACTACTTCGTCGATGGAAGCCTGGATGAACAGCGTAGCGTCGTAGGCTATTTCGCCTTTCAGATTCGGCGGCAGCTGCGCTTCCAGCTCGGGCATCAGCTTGCGCACTTCCCTGATCACGTCCAGCGGGTTGGCGCCGGGGGTGGCCTTGATGCCGATGTACACCGACGGCGTGCCACCGAACGAGCTGATCGAGTCGTAGTTTTCCGCGCCCATTTCCACCCGCGCGACATCGCGCAGCAGCACGCGGCTGTCGCCATCGACCTTGAGCGGAATCGCCGCGAAGGCTTCGGCGGATTTCAGTTCGGTGTTGGCATTGATGCTGGTGACGGTGTACTCGCCTTTCACTTCGCCGGCGGCGGAGAGGAAGTTGTAATGACGCACCGCCGCAGTGACGTCGGCGGCGCTGAGGCCGAAGCCGGCGAGTTTCACCGGGTCGAGCCACAGTCGCATGGCGAACACTTGGTTGCCGAGGATCTCCGCTTCGGCCATGCCCGGCAGCGTCGCCAGTTTTGGCTGGATGACCCGCGACAGGTAATCGGTGATCTGCGGGTTGCTCAGGTCCTTGCTGAAGAAGCTGATGTACATCAGCGCCGAGGCGTCGGCGGATTCCTTGCTCAGCACCGGGTCTTCGGCGTCCTGCGGCAGCTTGTTCTTCACCTCGTTGGCCTTGGCCAGCAACTCGGTGAACAAGCGGTCGGTGTTGGCGCCAATGCGCGCGTAAATAGAGATCACCGAGAAGTTTTGCCGGCTGACCGAAGTCATGTAGTCGATGCCCTCGGCGCTGG
The DNA here is from genome assembly GCF_057291835.1 of Pseudomonas sp. 1L-B-1-E-C1. Classification (NCBI taxonomy): domain Bacteria; kingdom Pseudomonadati; phylum Pseudomonadota; class Gammaproteobacteria; order Pseudomonadales; family Pseudomonadaceae; genus Pseudomonas; species Pseudomonas sp. 1L-B-1-E-C1. Next base: position 89,383 of record NZ_JBXAWN010000007.1, read on the forward strand.
CCAGGCTCTGTTGCATCGGTTGGGTGATGTAGCCCTGAATGGTTTCGGCGTTGGCCCCGGGATAGGCCGTGGTCACCGTGATCAGGGCGTTTTCCATTTGCGGGTACTGGCGCAGCGGCAGCTTGCTCCAGGCCTGGAAGCCCAGCAGCACAATCAGCAGGCTGACCACGGTGGCGAGCACCGGGCGGCGGATAAACGGATCGGTAAAAGCCATGAGGATTCCTTGATCAGTCGGCGCGAGGCGGACTGTTCTGCTCGCCGAGGGTCTTGTCGTCGCTGATGGCGATGTGGGCACCGTTGTCCAGTTTGATCTGGCCAGCGGTCACCACTTGTTCGCCGCTCTGCACGCCCTTGTTGATCATCACCAGGCCATCGCGGCGTTCACCGGTCTCGACGAAACGACGTTCGGCGATCAGCAGCGGTTGGCCGTTGTCATCCTTGGCGACGCTGCCGTCCTCGGCCTTCTTCTGCCCGACCACGTACACCGAGTTGCCGTACAGGGTGTAGGTGATCGCGCTTTCCGGCACCACGATGTGTCTCTGCGGATCGGGCAGCAGCACTTCAAGGCTGGCGAACATGCCTGGCAAGAGCTTGCCGTCGGGGTTGGCCAGGGTGGCGCGGACGAGGATGTTGCGCGTGGTGCTTTCGACGATCGGGTTGATCGCGCTGATCTTTCCGGTGAAGTTCTGCCCGGGATACGCCGCGACGGTGAACTGCACGGGCTGGCCGAGGGCGAGTTTCGGCACCGCTTGTTCGGGCACATAGAAGTCGGCGTAGAGGCTGCTCAAGTCTTGCAGCGTGGCGATTTTGGTGCCGCTGGCGAGGTAGTCGCCGACGTCGACCTGGCGGATGCCGATGGTGCCGCTGAACGGCGCGAGGATGCGCTTTTTCGCAAGCGTAGCGTTGAGCTGATTGACCGTGGCCTTGTTCTTTTGCAGCACGGCGGAGAGGCGGTCGTACTCGCCTTTGGAGATCGCGCGGCTGTCGACCAGTTGTGCGCCACGGCCGAAATCCAGTTGCGCCAGGCCGAGGTCGGCGCGGGCGGTTTCCAGCAGAGCGGTTTCCACGGCGCTGTCAAGTTGCAGCAACGGTTGCCCGGCCTTGACCTTCTGCCCGGATTCGAATTTGAGTTCAGTGACGGTGCCGGCGACTTCCAGGCTCAGGTCAACGCCTTGCAGCGCCTTGAGCGAACCGACAGTGGGCAAACGCATCTGCCACGGCTGTTCGCCGGCCGTGGCCACGGCGACGCTGATGGGTGGTTTCGGTTTGGAAAAGCCCTGGATCATCGTGTAGATCGAAAAGGCCTTGTAACCGCCCAGCACCAGGACGAGCAGCAAAACAACACCCAACATGATCAGCATGCGGCGACGCAGCATATGTCCAGTTCCTTGGATAAATCATGAGACAGGCGGGCACATTACTCCGAGTACAGGGGGGATTCCAACTGGCAGTTATTACAGGGTGAAGCAAAAGATCGCAGCCTTCGGCAGCTCCTACAGGGGATTACCTTCCAAAGCAGGAGCTGCCGAAGGCTGCGATCTTTTCAACGGCTCTAGGCCATCAGATGAAGATGGTTGTCCCAGAGCCCCGCCGGCAATTCCAGCGGCTTGGCCAGCAGTTGTTCCTGGCGGCAATCGTAGTAGCGGCAACGACCCTGGCCCGAGGTCACCACAAAACCATCCTTCACCGCACCAACGCCGGCGCAATCAGGCAAAGGCGCATCGAGGCGCAGTTCGCCGCTGTCCAGATCCCAGATGAAGAAGCGGTTGCCGCGCGGCGCCGTCAACGCGACCAGGCGCAAATCGCTGTGCACCGCGACGCTGGCAGTGTAGTGCCCCATCGCCTGCAACTGCTGCTCGGCCACCGGGAACGCCACGAACGGTTGCCCCGGCCGCTTGATCGCCAGAAGTTCCGAGCGCTCATGGGACGGGCCCATGAATTGCTGACCGGCGACGATGGTGCCGTCGCTGGCGATGCCCAGGTGGCGCACGCTGTTCATCTGCTGGGCGAGGGTCTCCTTGCTCAGCAACGTGCCGTCGCGCTGCATCAGCACCAGGCTCGGCTCCATGGCGTTGAGGTTCATATCGACGCGGCTTTCCGCCTCGGTGCGAATCCCGCCGTTGGCCACCACCAGCGTCTCGCCATCGGGCATCCACGACACCTGATGCGGGCCGAGGCCATGGGTGGAAATTTCGCCCGAGTGCACCAGCCGCTCGCCTTCGAACTTGTACACGCCGAGCAGGCCACGGCCGGGATCGGACGTGTCGTTCTCGGTGGCGTACAGGTAGTCGCCGTCCTTGTGCACCACGGCGTGGCCGTAGAAGTGCCGGTTCGGCTGCGAAGTCACGGTCTGCAGCAACTTGCCGTCGCGCAAGTCGATCAGGTAACTCTCGGTACCCGGACGCCGCGCGACGAACAGCGCCAGCGGCTGCGTCGGATGATTGATGATGTCGTGGCAACGCTGACCGACGTGGGTGGCGAACACCCGCGTGCCGTCGAGCCGATAACCGACGGCGTAATGCTTGCCGTCGCTGTCATCACGCGCCGACAACAGCAAAGGGCTCTGATCCTTGCGTTTGAACAGCGTCCAGCCGCCCAGCGTCACTGCTCCGAGCAGTGCACTACCTAAAGTCAGAACCTGACGTCGCAGCATGGCACTCGCCCTCATCAGTCACCGTCGTTGGCATTGAAGCCCAGTTGGATGCCCAGCGCCTTGGCCAGTTCGCCTTCATGCAGGCGATGGACGACGTTGAGGCTGTCGTAGATATCGTTGAGTTGCTGGCGACCGGCGTCGTCCTCAAGCATTTCGCCGAGCGAACGCTGGGTGCTGTCGAACAGTTTCAGCGAGGCGGCATAAGCGGCGTCGATCTTCTCCGCCAGCGGTTTCTGCTCGGCTGGCAACAGACCGCGCAGGCCTTTGTTGTCGACGCCTTCCCAAACGGTTTTGGCCGCGGCAAGGCTGGCTTCCAGTGCGGTCAGCGACGATTGGCTGCGCCACGCATCCGCCTGGAACGGCTGCGGCACGCCCTTGCTCTGACGGCCCATCGGCGTACCTAGTTTTTTCTTCAGGGTATCCAGTGCAGTCACTTGTACGCGCAGCAGATCGGCGATCGCTTCGTGGGAGTCGGCGTAGCGCTGGTTGGGGAACTTGCTCATCTGCGCAAGCATGCCGTCGGTGTTGTTCCAGCCCTGCAGGATTTCTTCGGCCAGTTGCTTCTGGCGCTCGCCGATGGCGATCAGCAGCGGGCAGTACTTGGCTTTCTGCGCATCGTTGGCGACGTCAGGCTTGGCGTCGAAGAGGATGTATTCGTAAGCCGACAGGCCCTGCACGACGACGCTGGATTTGGCCAGCGCGGCGGCATCGATCTGCGGCTGGGCGACGACCAGTTGCTCGACCTGACGACCGACCAGATTTTTCTTGTCCGGCCAGAACTGCACCTGCCACGAACGATTGCCCTCGGCCAGCGGGCCGATCAGCAGTGGTTGCAGTTCGGCCCAGGCTTTTTGCGCGTGGAGGAAATCAGCGCGGGCGGTTTCCAGGCTTTCCTTGCCCTGGCAGTAGGCGAGGGCGCTGACCGCCAGTTGCCGGTCGGCTTCGACCCAGCGGGTGTAGGTCGGCAGGATCACCGATTTGGCGATCGCCGCCGAGGTGACCGCTTGCGGGTCCTGCGGCGAGCAGGCGCCGAGGGCGAGCGCGGCAAGGCTGGTGAACAGTAACTTGGGACGGAACATGTCGGGCTCCCGATGCGTTTTCAGTATTTAAAGTGAGTTCAGAAATGCCAGCAACGCAGCGCGCTGCTCGGCATTGAAAGACAAAACCTGTTGCTGCGCAGCGCTCGCTTCGCCGCCATGCCAGAGCACCGCTTCGAGCAGATTGCGTGCGCGGCCGTCGTGCAAAAACTGCGTGTGGCCACTGACCGCTTGTGTCAGGCCGATCCCCCACAACGGCGGCGTGCGCCAGTCGCGGCCGGAGGCCTGGAATTCCGTGCGGTTGTCCGCCAGGCCTTCGCCCATGTCATGCAGCAGCAAATCGCTGTACGGACGAATCACCTGATTGGCCAGCTCAGGTTCGGCGGCGTTGGCGGCGGTGGTGTATTTCGGCGTGTGGCACGACTGGCAACCGGCCTGGAAAAACAGGTTCTTGCCGGCCAACACCTGTGGGTCGTTGACGCCACGGCGCGCCGGCACTGCCAGATTGCGACTGTAAAACAGCACCAGGCGCAGAATGTTATCGCTGACTTCCGGCTCGCCGTCCGGGCCATTGCCGTTCGGCGCCTGTTTGCAGGCGGTTTGCGCCTCGGTGCAATCGTCGAATGGCCGCAGGCTGGTCGTGAGGCCCATGTCACCGGAAAACGCGTGAACATTCTGTTGATTGAGATTCGGTTGCCCGGCTTTCCAGCCGAACCGGCCGATGACGGTTTTCTGCAACTGGTCATCCCAGACCCGATTGGGACGGCCATTGATGCCGTTGTTTTCTTTCGCCTGGGCGGCGGCGTTGGCGAGGATCGCTTCTTCGGGGATCGCTTCGAGCAGGCCCAGACCAATCATCGGCGGCGCCACTCGTGCCGAAAATCGTGTGTCCGGGTGCATCGGGCCGTAACCGAGTTGAGTGATCTGCAGGGTCGGTTTGCGCAACTCGACCTCAGTTCCGTCCTTGAACCGTACGGGCACCGGCGTGTAGTCGACGCGCACCTTGCCTTCCGGAGCGACGCCGGGCACGGCCATGTCCTGGAATTGCCCGCCATACACCGGCTCCGGCACCACGCCGAGCTGTTCGATGATTTTGGCGTAGGGCGGCGCGTCGGGAATCGACAGGCGCACCAGCATCGACACGGCATTGGTCGCATCAGGGGCCGGCGGATGGCCGCGACCGTCCTTGATGTGGCAGTTCTGGCAGGCGTTGGTATTGAACAGCGGACCGAGGCCGTCGCGCGCGGTGGTGGTCGACGGCGCAATTACCCACGGGCTGCGGAAGAAGCTGTTGCCGACACTGAAATCCACTCGTCGGGAGGGTGGCAGGTTGGCCGATGGCAGGGAGAAGGCATTCTGATCGCTTTTGCGCACAGTCGCCGCGCCGCCCGAACGCGCTTCACCCGGCTCGGCCTCGGTAAAGCGCGGGGCGTCATCGCAGGCACTCAGGCCCAGGGCCAGCAACAGTGCGGACAAGCGAAGCAGCAACGACGGCATCAGACATCCTGCAAACGGGCGAAAACAAAGGCGCAAAGTCTAACAGGGCGAGGGGGTTTGAATAAGAGGAATTATCGTTTGCTTGATACAGCGCGAATCTGCAGACCGATGAAAACCCCTGTAGGAGCTGCCGAAGGCTGCGATCTTTTGATCTTGTTTTTTTGAAGATCAAAATCAAAAGATCGCAGCCTTCGGCAGCTCCTACAGAGGACTGTGAACATGGGGTATGAAAAAGGCGACCCGAAGGTCGCCTTTTTTTGACGCGGACGCGATGATCAGAACTCGTGATCGGCGTTGTCCGGGTTCAGGTCGCTGATGCCCAGTTTGCCGGCAGCGGCTTCGATCGAGCCGGTCTGCTTGACCAGCGCGGCGATGGCGTCGCGAACGACCTGGTTGCCAGCGGTGTTGCCGGCGGCGATCAGCTGGTCGTAGTGCTCACCTTTGTTGGCATGATCGACCATGACCTGGATCTTCGCTTCGGTCGCGGCCAGATCGGCTTTCAGTGCGGTGTCGGCGGCCGGGTCGGCCTTGGCCACCAGCGACGACAGGCTGGCGCCGGTCAGCTTGCTGCCGTCAACACGGGTGTACTCGCCCAGGTAAACGTTACGCACGCCTTTGGCGTCGTAGAAGTGCGAGTAGTGGGTGTTGTCGCTGAAGCAATCCTGCTCGTCTTCAGGGGAGTTGGCTTCCAGGGAAACCTTCATGCGCTCGCCCGCCAGTTCACCCAGGGACAGGCTGCCCATGCCGAAGAGCATTTTGCGCAGGCCGGCTTCGCCTGGCTCGGCTTCCAGCGTGGCGCGGTAGTTGTCGGCCACGTTCGGCTTCCAGTTGCCGACCATTTCTTCCAGATCGCTGACCAGCAGTTGGGTCACGGCTTTGAGGTAGGCACGACGACGCTCGTTGTGACCACCGGTGGCGCCGGCGCCTTCCAGGTAGTCCGAGGCCGGACGGTTGCCAGCGCCAGGGCCGGTACCGTTCAGATCCTGGCCCCAGAGCAGGAATTCGATGGCGTGGTAGCCAGTGGCGACGTTGGCTTCGGAACCGCCCAGCTCGTTGAGGCTGGCGAGTTTTTCCGGGGTGATCTCTTTCACGTCGACCTTGTCTTCGCCGACCTGCACTTCGGTGTTGGCGATGATGTTGGCGGTAGCGCCCGGGTTACCCAGCGCGTGCTCGTAGGTTTTGTCGACGTAGTCGATCAGGCCTTCGTCCAGCGGCCAGGCGTTAACCTGACCTTCCCAGTCGTCAATGATGGTGTTGCCGAAGCGGAACACCTCGCTCTGCAGGTACGGCACGCGCGCGGCGACCCAGGCAGCCTTGGCGGCTTTCAGGGTGTCGGCGTTCGGCTTGGCGAGGAACGCGTCGACGGCGGTTTGCAAGGTTTTCGCGGTGGATTCGGCATCGCTGTAAACGGCGAAGACCATGTCGGCGTAGTGCGCGACCACAGCCTTGGCGGCGGCATCGTCAACTTTACCGGCAGCAGGAGCAGGGGCAGCGGCCGGCGCCGGGGCTGGAGCAGCGCTGCTGGAAGCCGGAGTCATTTCGGAGGCTTTTTCTTTGTCCTTGCCTTCGCCGCAACCGGCGAGGGAAATAGCGATGGCCAGCAGACTGGCGGTAGCCAGAGGCATACGAATCATGGCGAACATCCTGCTTCGGTAGTTGATTGGACTGGCGCCGGGGGCGCGCAAAACTGCGACATAATGCAAATCTTTCGCATTATGTGTAAAGGCGTGGGTGGAAATATTTCTTATTTGCGCAAGAAGATCAAAAGATCGCAGCCTCGTTGCACTGTGGGAGCTGACGAGTGCAACGAGGCTGCGATCTTTTGATCTTTGAGGCTGCGATCTTTGATCTTTAAAGAATCGCCGCATTGCTGCGTTGCGCCTGCTTGAGGTAAATGCCCAACTCCCGCGCCGGCAGCGGTTTACTGTAGTGGTAGCCCTGACCTTCGTGGCAACCCTCGGAAATGATGTAGGTTTCCTGCTCGGCGGTTTCCACGCCCTCGGCAATCACCTGCATGCCCAGGCTCTTGCCCAGTTGAATGATCGCGCGAACGATGGTCGCGTCATCGTCGTCATCCAGCAGATCCTGGACGAAGCTCTTGTCGATCTTGATCTTGTCCAGCGGCAGGCTTTTCAGATAGCTGAGGGATGAATAGCCGGTGCCGAAGTCGTCGATCGCAATCAGCGCGCCGGAGCGGCGCAGGCTGAGCAGATGCTGGGCGGCGGTGGTGATGTCTTCCATCAGGCCGGTTTCGGTGACTTCCAGTTCCAGGCTGCGCGGCGGCAGCCGGTACATCTGCAGCAGGTTGTTGACCACCCGCGGCAGTTCGGCGTGGTGCAGTTGCACGGTCGACAGGTTGACCGCCATGCGCAAATCGACGAACCCTTGGTCATGCCACTCGCGCAATTGCTTGCAGGCCTGATCGAGCACCCACTCGCCGATGGCGATGATCGTGCCGTTCTGTTCCGCCAGCGGAATGAACAGGTCCGGCGGCACCAGGCCGTGTTCGGGGTGCTGCCAGCGAATCAGCGCTTCGACGCCGACCACGCGGTGGTCGCGATAGCTGATCTGCGGCTGGTAGACGAGGTAGAACTGGTCGCGAATCAGTGCATCGCGCAGATCCTTTTCCAGCTCGCGACGGCGGCGCATCTCGCTGTCGACGCTGGCGATGTAGAACTGATAGCGATTGCGTGACCGGGTCTTGGCCAGGGTCATGGTCTGCTCGGCCTTCTGCAACAGCTTCTCGGTGCTGTCGCCGTCCTCCGGGAACAGGGTGATGCCGATGGTTGCGCGCAGGCGGATTTCCTGATCGTCGAGGGCGAAGGGTGCCTCGAGGTCATCGAGAATGCTCTGCGCCAGTTCCGCCGCTTCGTAAGGTTGTTCGATGTCGGCCTGCACCAGCGCGAACTGGTCGCCGCCGAGACGGGCGAGGGCGCCGAGGCGACCGCTATGGGCGCGCAAGCGATCGGCCAGGGCCAGCAGCAACTGGTCGCCGGTCTGGTAGCTGAATTGTTCGTTGATGCCTTTGAAGTCATCCAGTCCGACACACAACACGGCGACACGGCGCTGCAACTTGCCGGCATCCACCAGAATCTTGTCCAGTTGCTGCTGCAGTTGCTGGCGGTTCGGCAGGCCGGTGAGGAAGTCGTACTGGGCCATGCGCAGCAGGCTGTTTTCCGCTTCGTGGCGCAGATGAGTGTTGCGTTCGATGGACTCGAGCAGCTGGTTGGCGGTGTTGATCCACAGGCCCAGCTCGTTTTTTTCGTGGCCCTTGATCTGCGGAATCTTGTGCTCGCTAGGGCGGTCGGGGTTGATCTCGGTGAGGTGCTCGATGATTCGCGACAGCGGTTTGGTCAGCAACCAGTGATAGACCAGATACAGCACCAGCCCCAACGCCAGTGCGCGCAATACGCCGGAAATGAAAATGATCACCGAGCTGACAATGAACCCTTCGCCATAAGTGGCGGTGTCGAGGGTGATGCTCAGGTCGCCGTAGTATTCGCTGTAGGGGCCACGGCCGACCAATTGCGTGGTGAAGGTGCGTTCCTGACCAAGAATCAGGTCAGTCAGCCAGCGACTGTTGGAATGCTGCAGTTCGCGTGATTTCTGCGCGAGCATGGCTTCGTTGGGGTGGCCTATAGAGGCCTGACGCACGGCGTCGTCCTGGAACAGCCCTTCGATCACCTGCATGCCCATTTCCCGATCCAGGCTGTAGACGGCCTGAGTCGAAGGATCGCGGAACATGTCGAGGATACGTTCGGCGTCGCCGGCCACGGCCTGACGGGTCTTGTAGGCATCGAACACAATCTGCGCGCAGCTCAAGACTACGCCTACGATCAATGCCGACAGGAGCACGACCCGGAGCAACTTCACCGACAAGCTGTTCTTGAGTTCCAGCTTCAAAGGGTTATTCCTTGTTCCGTGCGGGTAGCGTCAAGTTGCCATGAGTATTGGCAATCCCGGGTTGGCAGTCAAAGGGACAATCAGGCACGGGAAAATTCGCCGGTATCCTGGCCGCAATGTCGTCATTTGAGTAATAGCTCTGAATCAACTGTGTCGGTTGCAATTGCCCGCAACTTGAGCACCGGGTCAAAGATTTTTTCCTGTCTCTGATGGTAGTCGGCTGTGGGCTGGCAGCAAACGGCGCGAAGCTGCTTTTGCCGTGCGACAAACGCCATGCGCCGGGCATAAAAAAACCCGGCCGAAGCCGGGTCTCTTGTCTGGCGTGCAGCTTAAGCGGTGAAGGTCTTGCCTTCGAACTGCTCGGCCACGAACTTCCAGTTGACCAGGTTCCAGAACGCTTCAACGTACTTCGGACGCAGGTTGCGGTAGTCGATGTAGTAAGCGTGTTCCCAGACGTCGCAGGTCAGCAGCGGGGTGTCGCCGCTGGTCAGCGGGTTGCCGGCGCCGATGGTGCTGGCCAGGGCCAGGGAACCGTCAGCCTTTTTCACCAGCCAGCCCCAGCCGGAACCGAAGGTGCCGATCGAGGTTTTGCTGAATTCTTCCTTGAACTTGTCGAACGAACCGAACGCTGCGTTGATGGCATCTGCCAGTGCGCCGGTTGGCTGACCGCCGGCGTTTGGCGCCAGGCAGTTCCAGTAGAAGGTGTGGTTCCAGACCTGAGCGGCGTTGTTGAAGATGCCGCCCGAAGAAGTCTTGACGATTTCTTCCAGGGTCTTGCCTTCAAACTCGGTGCCTGGCACCAGGTTGTTCAGGTTCACGACGTAGGTGTTGTGGTGCTTGTCGTGGTGGAACTCCAGGGTTTCCTTGGAGATGTGCGGCTGCAGGGCATCGTGTGCGTAAGGCAGCGGCGGCAATTCGAAAGCCATGATGATTCTCCTAATCAGGTCTGTTGCGGTGAGCGCAAGGCCGATCACGGGCGGCCGGAAATGCACCGGCGAGTTTTTACTCTTTGCGGCGCAGGGTTCGGATCATAGCACCGGGGTCGCGCCTTAACCACGCAACAACTGTGTGGGATAGAGGTTCCAGAGCCTTCAGGAATAAATCATCCGGCGATGATCAGTTGCGCGGCCACGGCGAACATCATCAACGCAACGACCAGATCGAGAATGCGCCAGGTGCTCGGCCGGGCCAGCCACGGTGCCAGCCACGCCGCGCCAAGGGCGAGGGTGAAAAACCACAGCAGCGAGGCACTCGCCGCGCCGACCACATAAGCGCCGGGCACCGATTGCTGCGCGCCCAGCGAGCCGATCAGCAATACCGTATCCAGATAGACGTGGGGATTGAGCAAGGTCACCGCCAACGCGCTAAGCATGACTGCGCGCAACGAGCGCACGGTCTGGTTTTCGCCTTGCTCAAGGCTCTGTTTCGAGCAGGCCCGGCGCAATGCCTGGCTGCCGTACCAGATCAGAAAGGTCGCGCCGCCCCAACGGGCAATCGCCAGCAGGGTCGGGTTCTGCGCCAGAATCGTCGCCAGGCCGAATACTCCGGCCGCCACCAGAATCGCGTCACACACCACGCACAATGCCGCTACGGGCAGATGGTGTTCACGGCGCAGGCTCTGCGCCAAGACAAAAGCGTTCTGCGTGCCGATCGCCATGATCAGGCCGAACGCCACCAACAGGCCGTTTACATAGCTTTGCCACATGGAAAATATCCTTGAAAGAGGGTGCTTGCTGGCTATTCTCCGGTGTGACGCTGTATAAGAAAAACCAATAGTGCTGATCGCCCATTAGGAAAACTGATGTTCGACTATAAATTGCTTTCCGCGCTGGCTGCCGTGGTCGAGCAGGCCGGGTTTGATCGCGCCGCGCAGGTGCTGGGCCTGTCGCAGTCGGCCATCTCCCAGCGCATCAAGTTGCTTGAGGCGCGGGTCGGTCAGCCGGTGCTGGTGCGCGAAACACCGCCAGCGCCGACCGAAATCGGCCGACGCTTGCTCAACCATGTGCAACAGGTGCGTTTGCTCGAGCGCGACTTGCAATCCGTAGTGCCGGCGTTGGACGAAGAAGGCTTGCCGGATCGCCTGCGCATTGCCCTCAACGCCGACAGCCTCGCCACTTGGTGGGCCGAGGCCGTCGGCGATTTCTGCGCCGAGCAGCATTTGTTGCTCGACCTGATAGTTGAAGACCAGACTGTCGGCCTCAAGCGCATGCGTGCCGGTGAAGTGGCCGCCTGCCTGTGCGCCAGCGAGCGCCCGGTGGCTGGCGCACGTAGCGTATTGCTCGGCGCCATGCGCTATCGCGCCCTGGCCAGTCCGGCGTTCATCGCTCGACATTTTCCCGATGGCGTGCGCGCCGAACAGTTGCCACGCACCCCGGCGCTGGTATTCGGCCCGGACGATTTTCTCCAGCATCGCTACCTGGCGCTGTTGGGCGTCGACGGCGCGTTCGAGCATCATTTATGCCCGTCCTCCGAAGGCTTCATTCGCCTGACCGAAGCCGGCCTGGGTTGGGGGCTGGTGCCGGAACTGCAGGTGCGCGAGCAATTGCAACGCGGGGTGCTGCGCGAATTGCTGCCAGATAAACCGATCGACGTGCCGCTGTACTGGCATCATTGGCGCAATGGCGGCCAGTTGCTGAACCTGCTGACCGAACAATTACTGCGCTCGTCCAGGCAGTGGCTAGTGGCTTGAAAGCAGCTGTAAGCGTCAAGCTGCAAGCGGCAAGTACGCGCACCGTTTCAACTTGCAGCTTATAGCCTGAAGCTTGCAACTGTTCTCCTGGAGTTTTTTTTGATGAAGATTTTGGTTACCGGCGCCAGCGGCTTTATTGGCGGGCGCTTTGCGCGTTTCGCCCTGGAGCAGGGCCTTGAAGTGCGGGTCAACGGTCGCCGGGCCGAGAGCGTCGAGCATCTGGTGCGCCGAGGCGCGGAGTTTGTCCCGGGCGATCTGACCGACGCCGATCTGGTACGTGACCTCTGCCGTGACGTCGAAGCGGTGGTGCATTGCGCCGGTGCCGTTGGCTTATGGGGGCGATATCAGGACTTTCATCAGGGCAATGTCGAAGTCACCGAAAACGTCGTCGAGGCTTGCCTCAAGCAGCGGGTGCGGCGACTGGTGCACCTGTCGTCGCCATCGATCTATTTCGATGGCCGCGACCATCTCGCTCTGACCGAAGAGCAAGTGCCCACGCGCTTTAAGCATCCGTATGCCGCGACCAAATATCTGGCCGAGCAAAAAGTCTTCGGCGCACAGGAGTTCGGTCTGGAAACCATCGCCCTGCGCCCGCGCTTTGTCACCGGCGCCGGTGACATGAGCATTTTCCCGCGCCTGCTGAAGATGCAGCGCAAGGGCCGGCTGGCGATCATCGGCGACGGCTTGAACAAGGTCGATTTCACTAGCGTGCAGAACCTCAACGAAGCCATGCTCAGCAGCCTCTTGGCGGCTGGCTCGGCGCTGGGCAAGGCCTACAACATCAGCAACGGTACGCCGGTGCCGCTGTGGGACGTGGTCAACTACGTGATGCGGCGGATGGAAGTCGATCAGGTGCGCAAATACCGCTCGTATGGACTGGCCTACAGCGTCGCCGCCCTTAACGAAGGCGCGTGCATGCTCTGGCCCGGACGTCCGGAACCGACCCTGTCGCGCCTGGGCATGCAGGTCATGAAGAAAAATTTCACCCTGGACATCAGCCGCGCGCGGCATTATCTCGACTACGACCCGAAAGTCAGCCTGTGGGCTGCCCTCGATGAGTTCTGTGCGTGGTGGAAAGCTCAGGACATTCGTTGAAACGATTCGGCCGGGCAACAATGAACCGCCTCGCGGGTTGAGGGTCAATGCCTGCGGCTGCGGCGGTTATACTTCGCAGCATTTAGCCATCACCGCGTTTGCCAAAGGTTGCCTCAATGTCCATGCGAAATGATGCCCACGACGACGATTTCGATAACGTGCCAAGTCTGCGCGCCGATCCGTTCGACGACGATGACATCGCGCCCGGCCCCCGCACTTCCGTGCATTCGCGCACCGCGCCCGTGGTCAAGGTCAAGGCCGCCAGCACCGGGCCGCTGTGGGCGCTGGTCGGCGCGTTGTTTTTCGCCTTCATCGGCCTGGCCTGGTGGAGCTTCCAGCAGATTTCGCTGATGGAGCAGCAACTGGTCGCCACCCAGGAAAGCTTTGCGCGCATCAGCGAAGAAGCGGCAGGGCGCCTGCAGGATATTTCCGGCAAGGTCGTCGCCAGCCAGAGCAACGTCAGCAGCGACAGCGAAGCGTTGAAGTTGCAGATCAAACAGCTTGAAGGCAAGTTGCTCGACCAGAGCAAGCAGCAGCAAGGCGTGGCCGGTCAGGCCAGCGAGCTGGACAAGCGGCTGGCGCAGATGACCGCGCAGACCACTGAACAGCAGAATGCCAACACGCAATTGCAGGCGCAGGTCAAAGCCCTGAGTGCCGAGCTTGCGACCATCAAAAGCACACCGGCCGATACCAGCAAGGTCGATGCGCAGTTGAAAGCCTTCGACGCCCAGTTCAAAAGCCTCGGCGCCGATATCGCCGCGCTGAAGAAGCAGGGCAACCCGAGCGCGGCGATCGATCGTCTGGAGCAGGACATCGTCGTCCTGAAAAGTCAGCAGGACAATCGCCCGGCAGCGCCGCAGGGTGGTGGCAATACCGCCGAGTTCGATGCGTTCCGCGCGCAGATGACCCGCAACCTCAACACCTTGCAGGCGCAGATCCAGAACCTGCAGCAACAGATCAATTCCCGCCCTTAAACGCTGATCGACGCTGGCGGGCCCCTCTCGCCAGCCTCACGGCGCAATGTTCAGAAACGCTCTGAATATCTCGACATGACCGCAAGCCGTCTACGCTCTTGAAACACCAAAAAGAACGAGGGATGCGCTATGGGGTTTTTGCATAAAGTGGCCTGGCTCGGCCTGCTGTTGTTGGCCGGTTTCGGCCAGGCCAGCGCCGCCACCGCCGCCAGGGATGACAGTCAGGCCGCCATCGCCCTGCTGGAAAAAGCCTTGGCCTACTACCACGACAATGGCGACAAGGCCTTCGCCGCATTCAGCCGTCAGGGTGAGTTCGTCGACAAGGATCGCTACGTGTTCGTCCTCGACACCAAGGGCGTCATGCTTGCCAGTGGCGGGCCTTCATCGGCGCTGATCGGCCGGGATGTCAGCGAAGTGCTCGGGCCGGATCTGCAGAAGGCGTTCAAGGACGCGCTGAAGGTGCCGGAAGGCAACGGCATCCAGCAGGCCGAATACCGCTGGCAGAACTGGGCCGACGGCAAGGTCGAGCGCAAGCATGTGTTCTATCAGCGCGTCGGCCAGCGCATTCTCGCGGTCGGTTACTACTTGCCACGGGCCTCGGCCGAGCAGGCCAAGGCATTGCTCGACAAAGCCGCAACGGATCTGGCCAAGGACGAGAAGGGCACGCTGACGGCGATCAACTCGCTCAAGGGCGGTTACCTGCAGGATGACCTGTATGTGTTCGTGGTCGATCTGAACAACCAGCGTTATGTCGCCCACGGCACCAATCTGCGCTTGATCAACACTGATTTTGGCAAGGTCAAGGACCCGGAAGGCAAACCGGTAGGCGAGCCGATTCTGGCGCTGATCGGCAAGCAGGACGAAGGCGAATACGAATACCGCTGGAAAAACCCGGTGACCGGCAAGATCGAGGACAAGCATGCGTACCTGAAAAAGGTCGGGCATTTCCTCGTCGCGGTGGGCTATTACAGCCCTTGAAGATCAAAAGATCGCAGCCTTCGGCAGCTCCTACATGGGAATGGGTTCTTCTGTAGGAGCTGCCGAAGGCTGCGATCTTTGCTGTCAGCGGACGCCGTGTTCGCGCCCGCGCAGCAGGTTGTTCGGCATGGCAATCGCCGCCGCCAGCCCCAGCAGCGACACCGCCGTACTGACCCAGAGCAGATGGCGGAAGGTCACCAGCAGTTCCGCGCGCAAGGCATTCTGTGCATCCCCCGGGGCGGCGTTCAAACCATCGAGCAGGACGTTGCCCGTGTGCCCCTCGCTGATCAGCGAACTGCTCGCCAGGTGGGCGAAACTGGAATCGTGCAGCAATGCGAGCAACAGCGCCGACATCAACGCCACGCCTACCGCACCGCCCAGTGAACGAAACAGGTTGGTGGTGCTGGTAGCGACGCCGATGTCGCGTTGTTCCACTGAGTTTTGCGTACCGACCAGCGAGGTCGGGAACTGCATGCCGCCGGCAATGCCGCTGAGCAACATGAACAGACCGCTTACCAGCGTCGCTTGTGGCGGACTGAAGGCCATGCCGAGAATCGAGATCGGCATGAGGATCGCCCCGGTGAGAATCTGCGGTTTGTAGCGTCCGGTAACCGAGGTACGGCGGCCGGCGAAATAGGCGCCGATCGGCAAGCCCATCGCCAGCGGCAGCAAGTGCAACGCCGCGCTGTCGGCGCCGGCGCCGGTGACGCTTTGAAAGCGCAGCGGCATCAGCACGATCAGCGAGATGGCCTGGAAACTGGTGAAGAAAATCGTGCACCAGCACAGCAGGGCATTGCGGTTGGCGAACAGGTGCATTGGCAGCAACGGCTCGCGTGCCCGGCGCTCATGCCAGACGAACAGCGCCAGTACGATCACGGCGCAGGCGAGCAGGCCGAGCACTTCGCTGCTGCGCCATGAATGGCCCTGGCCGACTTCGGTGATGCCGAGCAGTAACGCAGTCAGGCCGATGATCATCAGCACCGTGCCGAGGTAATCGATCACCGGTTTGCGCTGCGGAATCGGCAAGCCGCGCAGGTTGCGCCGCGCTACCCACCACGCGCCGAGACCCAGCGGCAGGTTGATCAGAAACACCCAGCGCCACGACAGGTATTCGGTCATGTAGCCGCCGAGCACCGGGCCGGCGACGCTGGCCACGGCGTACATGCTGCTGAAGTAACCCTGATAGCGCCCGCGCTCACGCGGCGGGACGATGTCGCCGATGATCGCCTGACTTACCGAGATCATGCCGCCGGCGCCGATGCCTTGAAGAATCCGCGCCAGCACCAGTTGCTCCATGCTTTGCGCCATGCCGCAAAACAGCGAAGCGAGGGTGAACAGGCCCATGCCGAACAGCATCAGTTTGCGCCGCCCGTACAGGTCGCCGAGCTTGCCGTAGATCGGCACCGCCACGGTCATCGCCACCATGTAACCGGAAATCACCCAGGCCAGCAGGCTGACATCCTTGAACTGTGCGGAGATCGCCGGCATCGACACGGCGACGATGGTCTGGTCCAGCGCACCGAGGAAGATCGCCATCATCAGGGCGACCAGCACGCTGCGAATGGCCGGTTTGGGCGTTTCAGGGTGATTGAGATTGGTCACGGGCAAAACCTGCGGGCAGTGAAGTCCCGCAGATCGTCAGGCGAGCGGGGATGCTCACCAGTGTAAGTCGGTAGCAGGCTATTCGATAGCCTCGTACGGGAGCCCGACGTAATTTTCTGCAATGGTTTTTTGCCCCGCTTCCGAGCTGACAAAATAGTCCAGTTCCGAAGCGCTGATGCGCTGGCTGAACTCATCGTGCTCGTCAAAGCGATGCAGCATCGACGTCATCCACCAGGAAAACCGCTCGGCTTTCCACACCCGGCGCAGGCAGATCTCCGAGTATTTTTCCAGCAGATCAGTGCGACCTTCGCGATACACCTTCAGCAGAATATCGAACAACGTGCTGACATCACTGGCGGCCAGGTTCAAGCCCTTGGCGCCGGTGGGCGGGACGATGTGCGCGGCGTCGCCGACCAGGAACATCCGGCCGTACTGCATCGGTTCGACGACAAAACTGCGCAGCGGCGCGATGCTCTTTTCGATCGAAGGGCCGGTCACCAGTTTTTCCGCGAGGGCGGCCGGCAGGCGTTTTTTCAGCTCATCCCAGAAACGCTGATCGCTCCAGTCATCGGCATTTTCATCCGCTGGTACTTGCAGGTAATAGCGTGTGCGCGTGGCCGAACGCATGCTGCACAAGGCGAAGCCGCGTTCGTGGCGGGCGTAGACCAGTTCGTCGTGAACCGGCGGGGTGTCGGCGAGAATGCCCAGCCAGCCGAACGGGTAGACCCGTTCGAAGATCTTCAGGCAATCGGCAGGAATCGATTGCCGCGCGACGCCGTGGAAGCCATCGCACCCGGCGATGTAATCGCAATCGACGCGCCAGCTTTCACCGTCCTTTTCGAAGGTGACGAAAGCTTCGTCGCTTTTCATGCCGTGGGGAGCGACATTGTTCGCCTGATAAACAGTCGGCGCCCCGGCCTCCCGACGAGCGGCCATCAGGTCGCGGGTGACCTCGGTCTGGCCGTAGACCATGACGGTTTTGCCGCCGGTCAGCGCGTGCAGGTCGATGTGCACCTGGCGACCGTCCAGCGCCAGATCGAAACCGCCATGGACCAGTCCCTCGGCATCCATTCGCTGCCCGACCCCGGCCTGACGCAGCAGCTCTACCATGCCTTGTTCAAGTACGCCGGCACGGATGCGCCCGAGAATATAATCAGGGGTCTGGCGTTCGAGGATCAGGGTGTCGATGCCAGCGTTGTGCAGCAACTGGCCAAGGAGCAGTCCGGAAGGACCGGCGCCAATAATGGCGACTTGGGTTTTCAGGGTTTTCATTGTTTTTATGACTCGCAAGCTTCACGCAGCAATCGCCGGTGAATGATTTTATGGATCGAGTGCTTGCATTTTTCCCTTGCGGGTCTGTCAATTGAAGGTGAAAACTGAGCCGATACCTGTACATTCTGCCAATCGGTGCGATTATCGCCCACAAACCCGAGGCCTGGATTGAAGTATGAACAAGCCTGCCCTGCCTTCGATTCCGGTGTTCAAGCTCTACGGTGAAAGCCTGGATTGGCCGACCCCGGACTTGCTGCACTGTGAAACCATTTCCTCGCGCAGTCGCGAACATCAATGGGAAATCAAACCTCACCGCCATGCGGATCTGTGCCAGCTGCTGTTCGTTTTCAAAGGTCAGGCAGAGCTTGAAATCGAAGGCCAGCGCACGCAACTCGAGACGCCGGCGATACAAGTGCTGCCGCCGTTGTCGGTGCACGGCTTTCGTTTTTCCGAGGACGTCGAAGGCTTCATCGTCACCTTGGCGACGCCGCTGATCAACCATTTGCAGGCGCAACTGGGCGATTCGGTACACGCACTTGCACGGGCAGAAAACTACCCGGCCGGCAAGGATGGCGATTATCTGAACAGCCTGTTTTCAGCATTGCAGGCCGAGTACAACGGCCATCAACCGGCGCGGGAAATGCTCATGCATTCGCTGGTCAGCGTGATCATGGTCTGGGTCAGCCGCCAGGCGATCGTGCGCCACAAGGCCAGTCAGCGCCCACAACGTCAGCGCGAGTACCTCAACGGTTTCATTCAGTTGGTGGAAGAGACTTACCGCCAGCACGTCAAGGTCGAAGACCTCGCCCATCGCCTGGGCATCTCCGTGTCGCACCTCAACGGCACCTGCCGTGAACTGGCCGGGCAACCGGCGTTGCAGATCATGCACGAGCGCCAGTTGCTGGAAGCCAAGCGCCTGCTGACTTACACCAGCATGACCATTTACGAGATGTCGGAGTTGTTGGGCTTTTCCGACCCGACCAATTTCACCCGCCTGTTCCGCCGCCGTGTCGGGATTTCGCCAAAGGCATTCCGCGACCGCTTGAAGGCCGAGCAACAATCCTGAGAACACCGCAAGACCCCCTGTGGGAGCGAGCCTGCTCGCGAATACGGCCTTTCATTCAGCAACGATGCTGGCTGACACAGCGCACTCGCGAGCAGGCTCGCTCCCACAGGGATTGCATTCCAGCGCAGGTCTATCAGCGCAATGCATTCAGCGTGGCATTGTGGGGAATGCACCGCTCATAGTTGCAACTCGCATACTCGCGCGGCAACTGGCGTAACTGCTCGACCCGCCAGGCAGCGGTGCCGTACAGCGCCAGCGTGGCGGCGCAGGTGATGAAAATGGCGGCGTACCTTTTTGTTTTGATGTTCATGGTGTTCGACCTCTGAACGTCTACCTTGCGGTATTACTTTGAGCATAGAACAAGATCAAAAGATCGCAGCCTTCGGCAGCTCCTACAGTGGAAACGCATTCCAAATGTAGGAGGTGCCGAAGGCTGCGATCTTTTGACTTTTACAATCCCACATCCCAGGCGGGGATCTCCGGAAAACGCTGTACGAGGAAGTCGAGCATGCTGCGCAGTGCCGCGGGCATGTGTTTGCGTGAAGCGTACACCGCGTAGATATTCATCTGCCGGGGCTCGGCATGTGGCAGCAAACGCAGCAGTTCGCCGTTGTGAATATGCACCCCGGCCTGGTAGGTCGGCAGCATCGCCACACCCGCGCCGGCCAGGGTGGCGCGCAGGAGGGTGCTGGCCTCGTTGGCGCTGATATTGCCCTGCACCGGCACCGACACCGGTTCGCCATCCTCCTCGAAATGCCACAGGCTCTTGCCGAAATAGGAATGGGTCAGGCAATTGTGTCGGCTCAATTCCTCGACCCGTAACGGCGCCGGATGCTCATGCAGATAAGCCGGCGCTGCGCAAACCACCGAACGACACACGGTCAGACGCCGGGCGATCAGATTCGGATCAAGATCGTTGCTGGTGCGAATCGCCAGATCGATGCGCTCATCGACCAGATTCACCGTGCGGTCGAGCATCTGCAGATCGATGCTCACGCCTGGGTAAAGCTTGACGTATGCCGCCATCGCATCGGCCAGTTGCGCCTGGCCGAACGAGGTGCTGACGCTGATTCGCAGCAGGCCGCGCGGCGCGTCAGCGGGTCCGCTGACCGCGGCTTGCATGTCGTGCGACAGCTCGATCATCTGCCGACAGCGCGGGAGGATTTCACTGCCGGCAGCGGTCAGACTCAATTTGCGCGTGGTGCGGTGCATCAGTCGCGCGCCGACCCAGTCTTCCAGCTCCGCCAGATAACGCGACACCACTGGCCGCGACAGATCGAGGTGATCGGCCGCCGCCGATTGGCTGCCCAGATCCACCACCGTGACGAATACGCGCATTGCTTGAAGCCGATCCATGATTTGCCCGCTTTCAGAAACAAACTATGTTCAAGCATCGCATTTTTTGTACTGAGTCTGGCAACTAAGCTCTGTTGCATCGCCACGCACGGCATTCGAAACTCGGAGCAACAGATGATCGGCTTCACCCAATTCAAACGCGTTGTGCTCGCCGCAGCACTTTTCGGCTTTGCCGCCCATGCATCCGCTGCCGAGCTGAGCCTGGATGTCTACAACCCGGGCAGCGAAGCAATCTTCCCGGTCAGCTCGGTGCTGGTCAGTGGCGAGAAAGAAGCGATTCTGGTCGACGCGCAGTTCGGCAAATCCCAGGCCGAGCAGGTGGTGGAAAAGATCCGCGCCAGCGGCAAGCAATTGACCACCATCTACATCAGCCACGGCGATCCGGATTACTACTTCGGTCTCGACACCCTGACCAAAGCATTTCCACAGGCGAAAGTGCTGGCCTCGCAGCCGACCGTCGATCACATCAAGCACACCGTCGACGGTAAACTGGCTTACTGGGGGCCGAAAATGGGCGCCGACGTGCCGGCGAAAACCATCGTTCCGGACGTGCTAAAGGGCGACAGCCTGACCCTCGAAGGCAAGAAACTGCAGGTGATTGGCCTCGACGGCAAGCAGCCGGATCGCAGCTTCGTGTGGATTCCGTCGTTGAAGGCAGTGGTCGGTGGCGTGGTGGTCGCCGAGAACATTCATGTGTGGATGGCCGACACCCAGACCGCGCAATCCCACACCGACTGGCTGCACACCCTGCAGACCATCGAAAGCCTGAAACCGCAAACCGTGGTGCCCGGCCATTATCTGGGTGACAGCAGCCGCTCGCTGGCCAGCGTGAAATTCACCGCCGATTACATCAAGGCCTTCGATGCCGAAACCGCCAAGGCCAAAGATTCTGCTGCGTTGATCGCGGCGATGAAAAAACGCTACCCGCAACTTGGCGAGGAAAGCTCGCTGGAACTCAGCGCGAAAGTCGCCAAGGGCGAGATGCAGTGGTAAGCCGAACCTGAATACGCAGCCTTTTCAAGCCAACTGGAGAATGTCATGAGCAAGATTGCAATCATCGGCGCCACCGGACGTGCCGGTAGCCAATTGCTGGAAGAAGCCCTGCGTCGCGGCCACAGCGTCACCGCCATTGCCCGCGATACCTCGAAGATCGGCAGCCGTGCCGGTGTCGTCAGCAAGAGCCTCGACGTACTGGATTCGGCGGCGCTGCAGGCGGCGGTAGCCGGTCACGACGTGGTGATCAGCGCAGCGCATTTCGCCACTGTGCCGGCCTCGGCGATTGTCGGGCCGGTGAAGCAGGCGGGCGTGAAACGCTTGCTGGTGGTGGGCGGCGCCGGTTCGCTGTTGCTGCCGGACGATACGCGAGTGATCGACAGCGCCGGTTTCCCGGCCGAATACAAAACCGAGGCCAGCGCGGGTGCGGCGTTTCTTGAAGCACTGCGTCAGGAGCAGGAACTGGACTGGACCTTTGTGTCGCCATCGGCGGAGTTTGTCGAGGGTGAGCGCAGTGGCGCATTCCGTGTCGGCAAGGATCATCTGTTGGTCAGTGCGCAAGGGCGTAGCTGGATCACCTTTGCCGATTACGCGATTGCGCTGATTGACGAAGTGGAAGCGCCGAAGCATTCGCGCCAGCGTTATACGGTCGGCTACTGATCAGAGATGCTATCCCTGTAGGAGCTGCCGAAGGCTGCGATCTTTTGATCTTGAAAAGCAAAATCAAAAGATCGCAGCCTTCGGCAGCTCCTACAGGGATTTGTGTGTTCAGCGGGTATGAGACTGCTCAACCAGCCAGAGCATCAGCTCCTCAAGTTGCGGCGAGGGCTCGGCTGCAGCAGGCACCACCACGTAATACGCCAACCCCGTCTTCACCTTCAACGCAAACGGCATCACCAGCCGCCCGGCGTTCAGATCATCACCAATCAGCGACCAGTCCCCGATCGCCACGCCCGTGCCATGGGAGGCCATCGACATCGCCTGATCCAGCGTTTCGAAATGCTGTCCGTGGCCAAGATTGCTTAGGCGCAAACCCGCCGCGTCGAGCCACACCGACCAATCCTGAATGTCATGGGTCGGGTGCAACAACAAATGCTCCTGCAAATCCTCCGGTGAATTCAGCGCAGGCGCGCCTTTTAGCAATTGCGGCGAGCAGACCGGTGTCAGTTGCTCGTCGAACAGATGCAGTGCGCCTGGCGAATTGTCCGGCGGCGGGCCGTAGATCACGGCGGCGTCAAATTGCTCGCGCTGAAAATCCACACCGTGTTGCAGCGAGGCCGTCAGTTTTACCGGCACGTCCGGGCGTTCCTTCTGCCATTGCAGCAGACGCGGCAGCAGCCAGCGCATCACGCAGCTCGGCGCCTTGAGTTGCAAAGTCTGATGTCTGAGCCCGATCTGCTCGGTTGCCTCGCTGATCAACCCGAAGACTTTCTCCACTTGCGGCAGCCATTCACGTCCTTCGGCCGTCAGCGCCAGCCCCCGAGCCAAGCGAATGAACAGCGGATAACCGAGCTGTTCTTCCAGCCCGGCGATCTGCCGGCTCACCGCGCCCTGAGTGATGTGCAACTGCTCGGCGGCGCGGGTGAAGTTGCAGCATTGCGCAGTGATCCAGAACGTATGCAGAGCGGGCAGGGGTGGCAGGCGTTTCATGGCGATCCGAGGTATGACGTGAGGACATGGCTAGTATGACTTTTAATCGATTGTTGCTGCTAGCTGTGCGCCGTTCCAATGGGCACTCCACGGACCCTGTGGGAGCGAGCCTGCTCGCGAAGGCGGTTCAAGGTTCGACATGGATATTGGCTGGGCCGCCTATTCGCGAGCAGGCTCGCTCCCACAGGGGGGTGTTTCAGTGAATGAAAGGGCAATCAACATGGCAACGTGCGGCGAAGTACTGGTCAGGCTGTTGGAAAATTACGGGGTCGAGCAGGTGTTCGGCATTCCCGGTGTGCATACCGTTGAGCTGTACCGAGGCCTCGCCCGATCAAGCATCAACCACGTCACGCCTCGCCATGAGCAGGGCGCCGGCTTCATGGCTGACGGCTACGCGCGCACCAGCGGCAAACCCGGTGTGTGCTTTATCATCACCGGCCCGGGCATGACCAATATCACCACCGCCATGGGCCAGGCTTACGCCGATTCGATTCCGATGCTGGTGATCTCCAGCGTGCAGTCGCGCCGTCAGTTGGGCGGTGGCCGCGGCAAGTTGCATGAGCTGCCGAACCAGAGCGCACTGGTCGGCGGCGTCGCAGCGTTCTCGCATACGCTGATGTCTGCCACTGAATTGCCGGTGGTGCTGGCCCGTGCGTTTGCCTTGTTCCAGGCCGGGCGACCACGACCGGTGCATATCGAAATTCCGTTGGACGTGCTGGTGGAAGAGGCCGATGAGTTGCTCGCCAACCTGCCGGTGAGTATCGATCGCGCCGGCGCCGCACCGGCTGCCGTGAGCCGCATGAGCGAACTGCTCGCCAGCGCGCAACGGCCACTGATTCTCGCCGGCGGCGGTGCTATCGACGCGGCGCCGGAGCTGAGGCGAATCGCCGAGTTACTCGAAGCTCCGGTGGCGCTGACCATCAACGCCAAAGGCATGCTGCCGACCAGCCATCCGCTGTTGATCGGTTCGACACAAAGCCTGGTCGCCACTCGCGCACTGGTCGCCGAAGCCGACGTGGTGCTGGCGATCGGCACCGAGCTGGCCGAGACCGATTACGACGTGACCTTCGCCGGCGGCTTCGAGATTCCCGGCAAGCTGCTGCGCATCGACATCGATGCCGATCAGACCGTGCGCAACTACCCGCCGCACGTCGCATTGGTCGCTGATTCGCGCCACGCCGCGCAGGCATTGCTCAGCACGCTGACGCAAAAACCGCTGGCCGAGCGCCGCGATGATTGGGGTCACGCTCGGGCTGCGCGCTTGCGCGATGAGCTGGCGGCGAGCTGGGATGCGCCGACCTTGGCGCAGACGTGTTTCCTAGAAACCGTGTTGCACGAATTGCCGAACGCGGTGTTCGTTGGCGACTCCACGCAACCGGTGTACACCGGCAACCTCACTTTCAACCCTGAACGCCCAAGGCGCTGGTTCAACGCCTCCACCGGTTACGGCACCCTCGGCTATGCGTTGCCCGCGGCGATTGGTGCGTGGCTCGGTGGACAACTCGCTAACGGCGCCCGCCCGCCCGTGGTGTGCCTGATCGGCGACGGTGGCTTGCAATTCACTCTGCCGGAACTGGCCAGCGCCGTTGAAGCGCGGGTGCCGGTGATCGTGCTGCTGTGGAATAACCAGGGTTACGAGGAGATCAAAAAGTACATGGTCAACCGCGCCATCGAACCGGTCGGCGTGGACATCTACACCCCGGATTTCGTTGCCGTGGCCAAGGGCCTCGGTTGCGCCGCGCAAGCCATCGGCAGCATCGACGAACTGCGTGCAGCGCTGCGCAAGGCGACGGACCGGCAAGGCCCGACGCTGATTGAAATCGACCAGAACCAGTGGATGCAGGCGGTGGCCCTATGAACAGTTTTCCAGCCACACTCGATGGCCTTTACATCAACGGCCAATGGTCGGCCGGGCGCGAACATCTGCGGGTGATCAACCCCGCTACGGAGGCGTTGCTGGCCACGGTCAATGGCGGCGACGAGCACGCCGTCGATCAAGCGATCAGCGCGGCGACCGAGGCGTTCAAACACTGGTCGCAGACCACCGGCACCGAGCGCGCCGCGATCCTGCGCAACATTGCCAATGGCGTGCGCAACGGTCGCGAACAATTGATGAACCTGCAATCGAGCAACAACGGCAAACCGCAGTTCGAAGCGGCCATTGATGTCGATGACGTGATCGCCACCTTCGACTATTACGCCGAACTCGCCGAAGGCCTCGACGCAAAACAGGACAGCAACGTGCCGCTGCCCAGCGAGGATTTCACTGCACGCCTGCGTCGTGAGCCGTGCGGCGTGGTCGGGCTGATCGTGCCGTGGAATTTCCCCATGGTCACCACCGCATGGAAACTCGCACCTGCGCTGGCCGCCGGTTGCTGCGTGGTGCTGAAACCCTCCGAGGTAACGCCGCTGCCGGAACTGGAACTGGCGGCGATCATCGCTGAATCCGGTTTGCCCGACGGCGTGTTCAATCTGGTCTGCGGCACGGGTCTGGCGGTGGGTGCGCCGTTGTCGGCGGATCCACGTATCGCCAAAATCTCCTTCACCGGCAGCAACGCGGTTGGCGTGCAGGTGATGCAACGCGCTGCCGAAACCGTGAAGGGAGTCAGCCTGGAGCTCGGTGGCAAATCTTCCTTGCTGGTGCTGGCGGATGCTGATCTGCAGCTGGCGGTGGACCTGGCCTGTGGCGGTGCGTTCTTCAACGCCGGGCAGATGTGTTCGGCCACCAGTCGGGTGCTGGTCGCCGAGCAATTGATGGATGAATTTCTTCAGCGTTTGCAAAAACGCGCGCAGGCGATTCGAGTCGCCGATCCGTTCGACCCGCACGTGGAGATGGGCGCGCTGGTCAATCAGGCGCAATACCAGCGGGTGCTTGGGCATATTGATCGTGGCCTGAGTGCGGGGGCGCGTTTGCTCTGTGGCGGCAATCGCCCGGCGCATTTGCCGCGCGGGTATTTTCTGCAACCGACGGTGTTCACCGATGTGCCGCTGGACAGCGCGTTATGGCGTGAGGAGATTTTCGGCCCGGTGGTGTGTGTGCGCAGTTTCGGCAGCGAAGCGGAAGCGATTGCCTTGGCCAACGATACGCAGTTCGGCCTGGTGGCGAGTGTGGTGACGCGCGATGCCGCCGCGGCGGATCGCGTGGCCAATGCGTTGCAGGCGGGGCTGGTGTGGATCAACGCACCGCAAGTGATCTTCCCGCAGGCGGCGTGGGGAGGGTACAAACAGAGCAGTGTCGGTCGTGAGTTGGGGCCTTGGGGGTTGGCGGCGTTTCAGGAGATCAAGCATGTAGTTCGAGCGGTATAAAAGCCTACCCTCACCCCAGCCCTCTCCCGGAGGGAGAGGGAGCCGACCGAGGTGTCTGGTGTTCTCCGTCGACCTGAAAGACCGAGTCGATTATGGATTTGAAGGTCATCAACCCAACGCCGGGTTGGCCTGGCTTGGCTGATTCCGGATTCAGCACCGATATCGCAAGTCGGTGAACCTCTGCAATATTCCCCAATCGGTTCCCTCTCCCTCTGGGAGAGGGCTAGGGTGAGGGGCTTCTAAGGCCTCACACCGAAAGCCGCAACCGCGCCAGATCCCGCAATGGCGGCGCACCAAACAAGCGGCTGTACTCGCGGCTGAACTGCGACGGACTTTCATAGCCCACGCGATACCCCGCCGCTGACGCTTCCAGCCCCTCGGTCAGCATCAAGCGCCGCGCCTCTTGCAGGCGCAGCTGTTTCTGATACTGCAACGGACTCATCGCGGTCATCGCCTTGAAACGATGATGCAGCGTCGACACGCTGAGGTTCACTTCCCGCGCCAGATCATCGATGCGCAGCGGCTGTTCGAAGTTGCTGTTGAGCCATTTGATCGCCTGGCTGATGCGGTGGCTCTGGCTGTTGGCAATCGCAATCTCATACAAGCGATGGCCCTGCGGGCTGCGCAGCAGGCGATACAGGATCTCCCGGCGAATCAGCGGCGCGAGCATGGCGATGTCTTTCGGCGCGTCGAGCAGCCGCGCCAGACGCAACACCGCGTCGAGCATGGCGCTGTCGATTTTTTCCACGTACAGACCACGGCCGGTCGGGCGCGTCGGCACGCCCATCGGGCCGGCGTCGGCGATCAGCGCAGTGATTTCCGTCGGATCGATGTCGAGGCGTACGGCGAGGATCGGTTCCTCTGGCGAGACATTGACTACGCGCCCGCTGAGCGGCATCGAAACCGACACCACCAGATAATTCAGCGGGTCGTAATTGAAGAATTCGTCAGCCAGGCGGACCTCTTTACGCCCCTGCGCCATGATGCACAGCGCCGGCTGCGCAAGCACCGGGGCAAAATCATGGGACTGGGTGTGGCGCGACATGACCAGCGAGCCGATGGCGGTCTGGTAGCTGCCATCGTCGCTGGTGTTGCGGCGGATGATCGCCGCCAGCTCCGCGCGCTGCTTTTCCATGTCGGCGCTGGGTTCGGCTTGAAAACGATCGAATGACGTCATGCACGGCATCCTCGGCAAGTGAGGGGGAATGCAACAGAGCATATGTTTGTGCAAGCCGCGGCGGTAGACACATTCTGCCAAATGCTTGCCTGATTCTGCCCGGAGGTGCGCGCAGCTCTCCCGCCATACGATTCTGTAGGAGCTGCCGAAGGCTGCGATCCGTTGATCTTCAAGGCAAAAGCAAAAGATCGCAGCCTTCGGCAGCTCCTACACAAAACGCGTATGACAGACGTGTTGCGCGGGTTTACAGGTTGTTACAGGTCGTCTGCGCAGTCTCGCAGGATTGTGCAACGCGAAGGCAGGAATCGACTAACGGCGCTGCCGGCCCGGCCCTTAATCTTTGCTTCAGTCGCAGCCCGTCCCCCGGCTGCCACGCGATTTCATGGAGGGTTGATCATGTCCAAGCAGATGCCTGTCAGTCATATGGCCTTCGTTCGTGCCCAGGCCGGGCGCTCGGCGGAACTCGGTGTGCGCCTGAGCGCTTTGATCGAGGTCTCGCGCGCAGCGCCCGGTTGCCTGAGTTTTTCCTTGCAACAATCGCAGTGCGACGCCGATCTGTGGCTGGTCAGCGGCTACTGGAGCAGCCAGCAGATGATGACTGCGTATTTCAACAGTGCGTCGATGGAAGTCTTCGCCGAGCTGGTCCAGGACCTGGTGGTCAACAGCCTCGACTTCCACACGTTCAGGGACGTTTCCGCCGCGCAGGCCCTCGGTCAATGCGCTGCGCCGATACACAAACTCGCCGGTTGAGGGTTTAATGTCCGGCTTATTTGATTGAGCCAGGATCCGCGACATGGCACGTAAAGAGTTTGAACGCTTCGAAGCAGTCTCCGCAGTCGTCCCCGTCGAGCTGGGCGGCAACAAGGGGTATTACGCGGCGATCGCGGTCAAGGCCCTGGTCGATGGCGGCGCCCCACGCTTTCACAAATTGCTCAATGAGCAGGTGTTCCCCGGCGCCATTGCTGCCGATGACGCAGCCATCAACGAACTGGACAAACTCCAGGGCGTCACTGATGACGCCGAGCTGGTCTGGTAGTTATTTCTGCGCCCCCCGGGCGCCACATTTTGAACAGTGCTTCAGGCCCGAGCTGGAAATAATCCGCCGGCCCGCCGCCGCGCAGAATCGGCTGTGCGGCGGCGGTGTCGTAGATGCCATCCTTGAGCAGCCATTTGGCGATGTGCACGGCGACCACTTCGCCGAGAATCAGCCAGCTCGGCACGGTTGCGCCATCGGCGCGTTGCAGCTGAATGATCTGCGTGACCTTGCACTCGAAGGACACCGGGCTTTCGGCGACCCGTGGTACCGAGATCACCTTCGACGCCACGGTCGTCAGCCCCGCCAGTTCAAACTCGTTGACCTCAGGTGCGACCATCGCGCAGCTTTGGTTCATCTGCTCGGCCAGCGGGCGGGTAGCGAGGTTCCAGACGAACTCACCGGTCTGCTCGATGTTGTTCAAACTGTCTTTGCGCCCGACGCTGGAAAAACCAATGATCGGCGGAACGTAGTTGAAGGCGTTGAAGAAACTGTACGGCGCGAGATTGAGCCGGCCTTCGGCATCCTGCGAGGAGATCCAGCCGATGGGGCGCGGGCCGACGATGGCGTTGAACGGATCGTGGGGCAGGCCGTGGCCGTTGGCGGGTTCGTAGAAGTGGATGTCATCGGGCATGGGGAGCGGATTCCTGAGCTGCATTCGGATGCAGCCATAGTGCAAGGAGCCACTGCATATTTCCACCCGGATGCGAATCCCCCTGTAGGAGCTGCCGAAGGCTGCAATCTGTTGATCTCGAAAAACAAAATCAAAAGATCGCAGCCTTCGGCAGCTCCTACGGGTTCGCGGCAGGACACGGATTTTGTCCTGCCCGCGATGCGGTCCGCTCAGTCAGTCACGATCCGCGAGTGCTTCTGGGTGTCTTTCATGGTGATGTACACCAGGAGCGACACGGCAATGCACGCGGTGACGTACCAGTAGTAACCGGTTTCCATGCCGATGCTCTTGAACCACAGCGCGATGTATTCGGCGGTGCCGCCGAAGATCGATACGGTCAGTGCGTACGGCAGGCCAACGCCCAGGGCGCGGATTTCAGTGGGGAACAATTCGGCTTTGACCACCGCGTTGATCGAGGTGTAGCCGCTGACGATGATCAGCGCCGCCATGATCAGGAAGAACGCGCCCCACCAGGTCTGGATGGTGTGCAGGGTCATCAGGATCGGCACGGTGAAGATCGTACCCAGCACGCCGAACGCGATCAGGATCGGACGCCGGCCGATCTTGTCCGACAGGCCACCGATGATCGGTTGCAGGCACATGAACAGGAACAGCGTGGCGGCGGAAATGGTGGTCGAGTCGGAGATGCTCATGCCGACCGTGTTCACCAGGTATTTCTGCATGTAGGTGGTGTAGGTGTAGAACGCCAGGGTGCCGCCCATGGTCAGGCCGACCACGGTCAACAGCTCTTTCGGGTGGCGCATCAAGGTGCGCATGGCGCTTTCCTTGGATTTTTCTTTCTTGGTGAACGACTCGGTTTCTTCCATGCCACGACGCAGGTACAGCGCCACCACTGCACACAGCGCGCCGATGGCGAACGGGATACGCCAGCCCCACGCGTACAGTTGTTCGGTGGTCAGCATGTTCTGCAGCACGATCAGCACGCCGAGGGCGATGAGCTGGCCGGAGATCAGCGTTACGTACTGGAAGCTGGAGAAGAAGCCGCGACGCTCTTTGGTGGCCATCTCGGACAGATAAGTCGCCGAGGTGCCGTACTCGCCGCCGACCGACAGACCTTGCAGCAGGCGGGCGAATACCAGCAGGATCGGCGCGCCGATGCCGATGGTTTCATAGTTCGGGCTCAGGGCGATCAGCAGCGAGCCGAAGCACATCAGGTACACCGAGGCCATCAGCGCTTTCTTGCGTCCGACCTTGTCGGCGTACATGCCCATCAGCCAGCCACCGATCGGCCGCATCAAAAAGCCCACGGCGAAGATCGCTGCTGTGTTCATCAGCTGTGCGGTGGTGGAGCCGGCGGGGAAAAAGGTCTTGGCGAAGTACAGGGAGAAGGCGGCATACACATACCAGTCGTACCACTCGACCATGTTGCCGACAGAGCCGCTGAAGATCGATTTGATCCGGCTGGCGGTGGTTCTCGGTTTGGCCGGCACGGCAGCCGACCCAAGAGGCAGGGCGTTGGAGTTATCCATTGAAGGATCCTTCGTTTAATTGTTTTTGTGGAGCGCGTCGGAACGCAGCCTGCTGGGGCTATAGCAGGAGCTGTGCCAAGGGAAGGAGGGCCGGTTTAGAGGGGGTAGAGGGTATGGTTGAGCGGATTTGTGCCGACTGATTGGTTTGTGTGAGCGGATTTCCGCTTATCGGCGTGAAGATCAAAAGCCCCTCACCCTAGCCCTCTCCCAGGGGGAGAGGGGACTGACCGAGGTGTTTGTTCGAGGTGCATCGACCTGAGTTAGCGAGGTGAATTCAGGTTTGAAAAGCATGAAGATCGGCTCCCTTTCCCCCTCGCCCCTTTGGGGGAGAGGGCTGGGGTGAGGGGGAAAAGATCTCAGCCACCCAGAAAATCCCAGGCCCGACTCACTCGCTCAGAAACTTCTCCCGACTCAACCCATGCCGCTGCATCTTTTCATTGAACGTGCGGCGCGGCAGTTGCAGTTCTTCGAGCACGGCTTTCACATCACCTTTGTGCCGGGTCAATGCTGCGCGCAGGCACTGCGCTTCGAAGGCTTCCTGCTGCGCCGCCAGCGATTGCCCCGGATCGATTCCGGCGACCGGTTCATCCAGCCCCAACACCTGACGTTCGGCAACGTTGGCCAGTTCGCGCACATTGCCCGGCCAGTCGTGGCTAAGCAAATGGCTCAACTGCGCGCCCGTCAACGGCGGAAAAGTCCGGCCCAGACGCTGAGCGGCATTCTGCGCAAAGGTCTCGAACAGCAACGGAATGTCCTCTCGACGATCACGCAGCGGCGGCAAGCGCAGTTCGGCGACGTTCAGGCGATAAGCCAGGTCCTCACGAAAACGCCCGGCGCGGGCTTCGTCGAGCAGGTCCGGTTTGGTCGCCGCAACGATGCGCAGATCAACCCGAATGCTCTGATTCGAGCCCAGCCGTTCAAGCTTTTGCTCCTGCAAGACCCGCAGCAATTTCACCTGCTGGGCCAGCGGCATGCTTTCGATCTCGTCGAGAAACAGCGTGCCGCCATCGGCGTATTCCAGTTTGCCGATGCGCTTGCCGGAGGCGCCGGTGAATGCGCCGCTCTCATGGCCGAACAGCTCGGCCTCGAACAGTTGCTCCGGGATCGCTGCGCAGTTCAGCGCCACGAAGGGTTTGCCGGCGCGCGGGCCGAAATCATGCAGGCAACGCGCGACCAGTTCCTTGCCGCTGCCGGTTTCGCCACGGATCAACACATTGACCGGCAAGGTCGCCAGATCCAGCACTTGCCGACGCAACGTCTGCAAGCCACGGGATACGCCCAGCAGCGTCGC
The DNA here is from genome assembly GCF_057291835.1 of Pseudomonas sp. 1L-B-1-E-C1. Classification (NCBI taxonomy): domain Bacteria; kingdom Pseudomonadati; phylum Pseudomonadota; class Gammaproteobacteria; order Pseudomonadales; family Pseudomonadaceae; genus Pseudomonas; species Pseudomonas sp. 1L-B-1-E-C1. The sequence goes on from NZ_JBXAWN010000007.1 coordinate 121,118, forward strand.
ATCCAGCTTCGCGCGGTTGTCGGCCAGTTCGTGCAGGGCGCGGTTTTCCAGGACCAGGCGGCGTTTGTCCAGCGCCCGGCGCAGGCTGCCGAGCAGGGTCTCCGGGCTGAACGGTTTTTCCAGAAAGTCGTAGGCGCCGTCGCGCATCGCTTCCACCGCCATCGGCACGTCGCCATGGCCAGTAAGCAGAATCACCGGCAGTTCGGCGTCGCGCTTTTGCACGGCAGCGAGCAATTGCAAACCGTCCATGCCGGGCATGCGCACGTCGCTGAGGATCACCCCGGCAAAATGTTCGGGCAGTGCGGCGAGGCATTCTTCGGCACGGCTGAACAGTTGCACCTGGAACCCTGACAGGCTCAGCCATTGTTCAACGGCGCTGCGAATGCTGCTTTCGTCGTCGACCACCATTACCGAATTGAGCATCAGATGTGTGCCTCCAGATCGATTGGCAGGGTCAGGCTGAACACCGCGCCGTTATCGCCATTTTCGGCGCTCAAACGGCCGCCGGATTCATGCACGATGGCGAAGGATACTGCCAGCCCGAGGCCCAGGCCGTCACCCACCGGTTTGGTGGTAAAGAACGGATCGAACACCTGGCCCAGATACTCTTCGGCAATGCCGCCGCCATTGTCGCTGACGCTGAGCCGCCACAGTTGTTCATCGGCCTCCAGGCGGATTTCCAGACGCTTGCAGGCTTTGCCTTGCATCGCATCCAGCGCATTGCGCAACAGGTTGATCAGCACTTGTTCCAGGCGAATCGCATCACCGCGCACCCACGCCGGGCGGGCCAGATGCAGCACCAGGCTGACCTGCTCGTCGCGCAGCCGCGCATCGAGCAATTGCAGCGATTGATCGACCACGGTCGCCAGATCCAGACGTTCACGCAAACCGCTCGGACTTTTGCGGGCGAACGTCTTGAGGTGGCCGGTGAGGGCGGCCATCCGCGTAAGCATGTCGTCCACCGGTTTCAGCGCCTTGTACGCGTCATCCACGCGGCCATGTTCGAGCAGCAGGCGCAGGGTCGCCAGTTGCATGCGCTGGGCGGTCAGCGGTTGATTGATTTCGTGGGCCAGCGCCGCGGACATCTGCCCCAGCGCGGCGAGTTTGGCCGACTGCACCAGACCTTCCTGAGCAGTGCGCAGGTCGCGGGTGCGCTCCTCGACCAGACGCTCGAGTTCTTCGCGATTGCGCTGGCGGACCTTGGCCAGCCGCCAGCGCTGGTTGAGAAACAGCAACAGAAACACCAGCGCCAGCCACACCCCGGCCGCGGCCAGGGCGGCGTTGCGCAAATCCTCGAAGGCCACTTGCGGGCGGCGCAGCAGGTGCAGGGTCCAGCCTTCGGTCGTCAGTGGCAGCGATTCCCACAGATAATCCGCCGTGCCCTGCGGGCCTTCGACCCGGCGCAGATCGCTGTTGTCATCGAAACGCCGTAGCGGCAAATGGGTCAGCGGTACCAGCGATTGCTTGTCGTACTGGCGGGTGGTTTTGATCTCGGCCAGATCGCTGGCGCTCAACGGCCGCAAGGCGCGATAACGCCAGCCCGGCTGGTTGGCGATGAAGATGATCCCGCGCGCATCACTGACCAGCAGCGTGTCGCTGCCCTGGCTCCATTCGCGTTCCAGTTCGGGGAATTCCAGCTTGACCACCATCGCCCCGAGGAACTCGTCGTTGTCCCCGAGCACCGCACTGGAGAGGAAATAACCGGGTATTCCGCTGGTCACGCCCACTGCATAAAAACGCCCGGTGCCTTGGGTGCGCGTCTGGCTGAAGTAGGGGCGAAAGCCGTAATTGTGACCGACGTAACTGCTGGGCAAGCGCCAGTTGCTGGCGGCCACGGCCAGACCGCTGCGATCTAGCAGTTCAAGGGTCGAGGATTGCGCCGCGCCGTTGATTTTTTCCAGCTTCAGATTCAATGCCGCTTGCTGCGAGGCATCGACCGGGCCGGCCAGCGCCGAGCGTAACTGTGGGTCCAGCGCTAGCACGGCGGGGAGGGCGCGGTAGCGATCGATCAAGGTGTGCAACGAATTGGCATACAGCGCCAGTTGCTGGTTGGCGCGGGAGGCGTCCTCTTCCAGTGCCTGGCGTTCGGCATGACGGATCGCCAGGGTCGCGGCGAGCGCGGTACCAGCGATGATCAGCAGGGTATAAAACGACAGACGCACAGTACGGGAAGTCGGCAGCATGCTGGGCAAACGGATGGCAGTCGGGCGGGCACGATAGCATGTCGGCAGGCGGGGACATTGTCCCCGCTCAGAAAGGCGTCCATTTACGCGGCAGCGCTGTGCGCAGTTCTATGCTTTTGTACCGTTAACGCCAGACCGTGGAGCATGTCGGTGATTCGGGCCGTTTCCTGGTCCAGATCGTTTAGGTCAATGCCGTTCAAGCTTGTCCTGCCAAGTGCGTGAGCATACTCATGGACCGTGTTGTTACTCGCCTCGATAGCCTGTGCAAGCCCGAGAATATTCCCTTCGAACGCGAACATTTTTTCGCTGGACTTCCCAGAGATGGCCTTGGCCGTTTCATCGACAATTTCCGGCAACGTCCATAACGCCGCGGCTCCGCTAGCAATGGCGCCGGCCGCTGCCGGAGGTAGTGAGTTCAGCGTTCTTTTCACACCCACCGCCGTCAGTTGAGCCCCCGCTTCCTTCGCCAACTTGAGTCCGGATTTTCTGTTGCGGGGAATCAAGCCCTGGATTTTGGCGTTTACATACTCAAGCGGCTGCATCTGTTTGTGTTGGGCTCTTTCAATAATAGTGTCCGCTGACACCTTGGAGGTTTTCAGATTGACCGACGCGCTCAGCCCGGTTGTTTCGGCCGCATAGTCGATGAGCGCGCTGACCCCGATTTTTGCGGCGTAGCCCATCGCCGCACCTATCACGTTGCCGACACCGGGTGCCGCGGCGCCCAGTGCCTGAGCACCGACACCGACCGCTAGACCGGCGCCATAACTGAGGGCTTTGCTTGCGACCAATACCAGCGTTCTGCGTGTTGTCGCCAAAGCAATGTCGCTGCCCGAACCCATTGTGTCGAGTTGCTTGGCGGCATCGCTTGCGCGGCGCTGGGTGATCCCCAGAATTTCTATGTGTTGCATCATCTGATCATTCATCTGGCGGGCCATCCGCTTTTCTGCAAGATGTTGTGCGTTTTTGGCATAGCTCGTATTTTGCGAAGCAATGATGCGATCCATTCCGGCATGAATATCGTCCAGAAACGGCAATCTGGTTTCACCGTTGACGTCGACATGGCCCACCGGATCGTTGCCGACGAAGGCGTAAAGATTCAGGCCATCCACTTCGCCTGCCGGATCGGCACTGACCCAACGCTGCAACCACGCTGCGTAATAACGTGCGCCGTAGTAATACAAACCGCTGACGTCCATCTCCTTGCCTGAATAACGAATGAATTTGTAGCTGACCCCGGTCTCCGGTTTTCCGATCATCCATGCCGTGGCGCCGAACGGGTAATAGCCTTCGTGGCTGATCATTTGCGCATTCTGATCCAGCTCCATCGTGCACGAGCCGAGGTGGTCGTCGAGCCTGTAGCGCAGTTGATTGTTCTCGACAGCCGCAGGCGGCGGCGAGGTCCAATGCAGACAGCGCGCGTTGCCCAGCTGGATGATGTGCAGTTCTTCGCCGTTGTCCTTGCTGCGGATTTCCAGGCCCGGCAGGTAGCGCACCTGATGAAAGTGCAGGGAGCTTGCGCCATACCATTCGTAGCGTTTGAACACCCGCTGGCCCTGGCTGTAGGCATAGTATTCGGCGTCATCGCGGCCATCCTCCCGGGCCACCAGCTTGACGTCCTGCAACTCGTCGCGCACGTTCCAGCGCAACGGCTGGCCCGGTTGCACAGCCAGCAGGTTGCCGTGGCGGTCGAACAGCGTGTCGAAGTCTGGCTCCGGATCATCCGGTTTCCAGCGCACGCCGCGGTTGCTGACCGGATCAATGCGCATCTGCACGGTGCGGTTGGCGCCGGCCCGTCCATGCACCAGTTTCTCCAGATTGCCGCCGCTGTCGTAGGTGTAGGTCTGGGTGTAGTTGAGGCGATTGTTCGGATCGGTCGGCTTGGGCAGGCCGGGAATGTCCGCGAGCGGGCCGTCGTCATAGCCGGTCGCGCTGATCAGCCGGTACAGCGTGTCGTAGCTGAAGTCGCGATGGCCATCGACCCTCTGGTTGGCGAACCAGCTCGGCGCAAAGGCATGGTCTTCGATGCGGGTGAGGTTGCCGACGCGGTCGTAAAAATATTCGAAATCCTGCAGCACCTCGCCATTGTCTCTGCGGCTGCGTTGCTTATGCAGCCGACCATCGGCAGGATCGTAAGTCCACTCGCTGCGCACCCCGTTACCGGCCTGTTGCTCGATGATCTGATCCGTGGCGTTGTAATGAGCGTCGCGCAACACGGGTCGCCAATCGGTTTCGCCGTTGATCAATAACTGCACCTGCCTGAGCTGGCCGGCCAGCCCATAGCGCGATTGCTGGCGATGGCCGCCGGCATCGGTCTGCTCCAGCACCGCGCCCATTGGACTGAAAATCCGCCGGCTGCTGAAGGGTATTTTATCGAGCAAGGTGCGGATTTCGCGCAGCGCCTGGCCGCTGAGGGCGAAGCTGTCGGTACGCAACGTGCCGGCGCGATCGCTCTGCTCCAGCAACTGGCCACGCTGGTTGTGTCCGGCGTCGGCGCTGGCGTCGGCGTAGGTAAACAGATCGACGTCAGCCTCGCCGTTTTCCGCGACCGTCACCGGGCGCAACTGATCGTCGAATGTCGTGCGCCAATGGTTGCCGTGCTTGTCCCAACGTTGCAGCGGCTCACCGGCCAGACCCGGCAGGTGCAGGCGCCAGCCGGCATCGACGCTGTCGGTTTTCAATGGCTGGCCGTCCAGGCGACAAACCGTCGTCAGGCTGGGCATGGACAGACGCGGATCGAACTGCGCGACCAGACGTCCGGCGGGATCATGTAGCTGACGGTTGACCATGGCTACGACTTCGACGGCGCTGCGCAGGTAAGCGATCTGGCGCACCGGCAGGCCGCGCCCGTCGCTGACCGATAACGTGGGTGTGTGCCAGTGCACGTTAGTGTTCACGGCTATGACGCCAGGGTTTCGCCGGAGGTCTCCCCAGTGTCGTTGAAGTCTTCGAAGATCTTGTACCAGGGATGGTAGGTCGTGCAGGCAAAATCGCCTTTGGCATTGATCAGTTTGACCTCCCGTCCCAGGGCGTCATAAAACACTTGATCGAAATAGCCCAGCTCGCGCAGGGACTGGTCATTCACATAGCGGTGCACATCTGCAAAAAACGGCCGGAACTGGCGAACCGGCAGCCCCTTGTTGTTGTATTCGAGCCGTTCACTGACCCGCCAGCGCGGATCGGCATGCACTTCGACATACTTGCCGTCCTCGACGACAAGGGCGCCATCGACCACCTTGTAGGCCATGCCCGGATCAACAAGTTGCTGGGTTTGCAGTGTCCGGCCAAAGCCGTCTACGCAAACCCTGACAATCTGGATCTGTGCAGCGATCTCCTTGTCGGGATAGCGGTCGGCGCTCAGCACCACGGTATGAACGGGTTCGCGATGCGCCGCGTTGATCGCCTCCAGTAACGCCCGTTCCGACGAAGTCAGTGTGTTGCGCCGCGCGAGCCGTTGCCGCGCACTGGCGCGAATATGGCCGCAGGGCAACAGATAGCCGTCAGTGGCCCATTGTTCGATCAGATCAGTGGCGCCATGGATTTCACCCATCCAGCTGAACAGATCCTTGCGCAGGGTACTGGCGGCTTTTTGCACGGCAGCCTGCGGGTCGGCAATCGCCGGATCCGGGCGATGATCTTCCGGACGCTGGTATTCACTGAGCGATCTGAATCCCTGCGCGATGCCGTTTTCCGTGCCGTAGAAAGTGGTGGCCAACGGTTGACCGGAGGGCTCGTAGAGGGCCTCTTCGATATTGTCGTTGGGGTCGGTGATACGCGTCGGTTGCATGGCGTGGTAGTCGTACTCGATGAGATACCTGCATCCATCGGGCAGTTCGACACGGACGATCAACAGGCTGTAGTCATCGTATTGCGCACAGGTGGGGCCGTGGCTGGGTGTTTCGCGGTAGCTGATGACGTTGAAAAAGCCCTCGATGCCGGCGTATTCGGCCAGATTGAAAATCGTCGAATACAGCTCGGGATCCGCATCGACGGGGGGAGGAGGGTCGAACAGAGGGGCCATGACCGTGTAACCGATCCTGGTCAGTTCTTCATGGATGTTGATCGGCGGCTGCACGACGTTGTAGGCGGCCAGCGCGTCCTTGTCGAACTGGGCCAGTTCCAGTGGCCCGGCCAGGCCTCCGAAAGTAGCCACGCCGTCGGGCAGCAGCTTGTTCTCGGTGTCCACGTAACGCTGCACGGACTGGCCGGTCAGGACCCTGGCTGACTTCCAGTGCGCGGAGTCCTGATGAGCCATGAACGCTTCATATGACACCTGTTCCGCAGACAACCCGGTCGGCAGTGTGCCTTTGGTCAGGACCAGCGCATTACTGCGCGCCAGATATGAAAGGCCCAGTCGCCGTTGCTGCGGACCGAGAAGGTTGATGTGTTGCATCCGGCTTTCAACCAGATAAAACGAATGCTGTTGATCGTCCTGCGCGTCAAGCCACCACTGTTGTTGATCCGGGTCCTCGAAAGGCGGGACATCGTCTTTGGTCAGACGACGCGCATAACTCACAGTGAACGCCTGGGTCGTTGCTCCGAATGGATCCCGGCGCAGGTTGATCTCATGACGGCACAAGGGATCGTCGATAAACCGGTCGTACTGATAGCTGATGGTTTCCAGCACCAGCGGTAACAGCACGGCGGCGTCGTAGTGAGCCTGAGGCCGGATCTCGCGCACCAGATAGCGAAACTCTTCTACCGCGAGGGGTGTGGCAATACCTGCTCCATCCACCGCAGCGCCGGCGTAGGTTTCAACGCGCGCCACCGAGCCGACCAGCGCACGGCGGATCTGGTATTCGGTTGCGACATCGCGCGGGACAATTGGTTGATCGAATTGGTCCTGGGCCGGCGTCAGGCTGAACACTGTGCTGTCCAGCGCGACGGCGTTCCTGTCCCCATTGAAATACGAGTCGCGTGGCGGATCCCTCGACAGCCCGGTATGAAACCAGGTGCAGACCCGCACCGGCTCGGTGAAACCGACATCGTCGTCGCCGCTGGCGCTTTCACTGTCGGTCTGCTGCAGATGCCCAAAACCGCGGAACTCGCGATCTTTACTGTCGTAGACGCCTTCGCGCCAGATAAAACTCTGCGTCAGACAGTTGCCGGTGATTTCATCGAGCTGCTGCTGTTTGACGACCACCGATACCGCGAACGGCAGGTGCGAAACCGGCAGGCGTTTGCGTTTGAGTAGCTGCTGTTTTTCATCCAGCCATTCCTGGGCCGAACTGCGGTAAACCACGCTGGCGCTGCAGCCCATATTGTTGTTTGAGGCAACAAGCAGCCACGGCTTGGCCGAAACGAAATCGTAGCGCCAGTGCTGCGGCTTTTCATGGGGCACGGTCAGGATCAGGCTGGCACAGCCCAGGCCTTGCAGGTCGGCGAAGCTCACCTGGCACAGACGGTCGTAGCGCACGCCCTCAGGCCAGGGAACGCTGACCGGTATCTGCTCCAGGCCATTGCCACCGCGATTCAAGTAAATATCGAAGCCGTCCGACTGCAGATAAATCAGTGCCGGAGCGCCGGAGCCATCGAGATCCGCCAGGCGTACCCGCGATGAATCGAACTGTGCGTAGCTGAAGGGCAGGTCACTGATCTTGCGCCCTTCGCCAAAGCGCCCGTGACCGAGGTTGGGCCAGCAGCGGATTTCGTTGTGACGGATGCGGCACAATTCGGGCATGTCGCTGCCCAGCAAATTACCGAGCAGCACCAGTTCGGTGGCGGTGTTGCTGAACAGTGGCAGACGGTCTTCTTCTGGCTCGTGTCGCACATTCTGAGCCGGGGCGAAACCTTCTTCGCGGCGATTGGCGTACAGGCGTACCGAGTTCGGGCCAATCAGGGCCAGGGAGTGCAAACCGTCACCACTCAGATCGCCGAGGATCGAGAGCGTGTTGAAAAATTCCAGCGGGAATTTGTTGAAGGCCACGAAGGAGGCGAACTCACGCTGAGCCGTCATGGCATGAAACCCGCTCCAGCCGGGGCGTGCGCTGATCCAGTCCAAGCGTCCGTCCCCGGTCAGGTCGGTGAGCATCTGAACGACTGCGCGATTGCGGTCGGTCAGTGGAATCTGATGCAGAGCCGTCCATGGACCATAGGCGATGTCGTTGCCTCCCGAGCCTGCGCGCTCGGGTTCGCGGTAATGCCAACCGTCGAAATAGCGGCAGAGGAAGCCCGGCACGCCTTCCCCGTACAAATCAAGGCACTGGTAGAACTGGCCATCTTCAATGCCCGGCTGGTTCTCCATTTCAAACAGGCGTGTCGGCGTTTTGTTGATCTCGAAAGGACAGTATTCGAACTCCACCGGCGGCGTGTTTTCCACGCTGCCGCTCGCATCGAAAGCCTGATAGTGAGCCGCACTGATCAGGCTGTAGGACCATTGGGCGATGTTTTGCGGGGTGTGATATTCCAGCAGCAGACGTCTGACCAGCGCCGGTTCACTGACCGCTTCTCCAGGCAAATAGTGAAACATCAGCACTTGCCGACAGAGCCGCCGAGTGCCGATCGCAAAGCCCTGGCCGTGGGTGGAAAAAGGGTCTGGGCGAAGCAACCACGGTTGCAGGGTATCGCCGTCGTACACCGGGACTTCGGTCAGTGAGGTGGTGCGCTCGCCATAGTCGAAGATGAGCTGGAAAAGCCATTCAAGCGCAGCAGGATCCTCGATGGTCCAGGCATGCAACTCTTTGCTTGCAGTGAGCTCGCCATAGCACACGCGCTCCAGATAACGCTGAGCCTGGTAGCCCCGTGCCGTATCGGAGTCGTGATCGTCGCGCTTGTAGCGGTAGCAGATGTGTTTGTAGTGCGCGTTCATGCTTTCGCACAGTAACCAGGCGCTGATTCGCTGTGGATCCGCTGGATCCTCGCGACGCGAATCGGCTGTCTTGCCGTACATGTGCAGCGAGCCATCGGGCCCATGGATCAGCCAGAATGGCGCGGCTCCGTCCTCCGGCTGCCAGAACTCGCGCAGGGAAAAGTCCCTTTCCACTCGCGGCCAGTAACGCACCACGCGGTGCGCTCCGATGTTCAATTCGCCGTACCGGGATTCAATCCTGTAGATGAGCGTGCCATCGGGTTCGCGCTCCGCCATCCACTCCTCGCCGTCATGGCCGATGATCTCGTCGTCATCGGTATAGCGCGGCACGCCTTTGTTGGTGCGTCGGCTGATCTGGCTCAGGTTCAGCCCCCAGCCGATGCCGAACGGACCATTGCCGGCCTGGTTGCTATACGTCAGCGTCAGCTGCGGATTCCAGCCACGCCCGGCGGATGCCGGCAACGGCAGTTCGAACGTGGCTGCACCGGTCGGGCCGACGGCGCCCCAGCTCTTGCCGATGGTGGCGATCGTCGAGCTTTTGGCAATGGACGGAGTAACGATACTCAGCTCTTGGTCGACCATGATTGCGTCCGGTGCAGAAACGGTGCGAGGGTGGACTGACGCTAGCAAGTTTGAGCCGGGACGTAACCTGTCAGACCTGACAGGTGCGCTAGACCGATTTTTGTGCATCGCCGGCTTTTTTATTTCCAGATGATCGGACATGAAAAAGGCCGGCCCGTCGTATGACGGGCCGGCCTTGTTTTACCGCGATGACCTTACTGCACTTCCACTGCCAGACTTTCGCTGATCTTCTGCTGCCAGATCGCCGGGCCGGTGATGTGTACTGACTCACCTTTGCTGTCCACGGCAACGGTAACCGGCATGTCCTTGACCTCGAACTCGTAGATCGCTTCCATGCCGAGCTCGGCAAAGGCCAGCACCTTGGACTTCTTGATCGCTTGCGCAACCAGGTAAGCGGCGCCGCCGACGGCCATCAGGTACACGGCTTTGTTGTCCTTGATCGCCTCGATCGCCGTCGGGCCGCGTTCGGATTTGCCGATCATGCCCAGCAGGCCGGTCTGCTCGAGGATCTGCCGGGTGAATTTGTCCATCCGCGTCGCGGTGGTCGGGCCGGCCGGGCCCACCACTTCGTCACCGACCGGATCAACCGGGCCGACGTAATAGATGAAGCGACCCTTGAGGTCCACCGGCAAGGTTTCGCCCTTGTTGAGCATCTCGACCATGCGCTTGTGCGCGGCGTCGCGACCGGTGAGCATCTTGCCGTTGAGCAGCACGGTTTCGCCCGGTTTCCAGCTCTGCACGTCTTCCGGAGTCAGGGTGTCGAGATTTACCCGACGGGCCGACGGGCCGGCTTCCCAGACGATTTCCGGGTAGGCGTCCAGCGGTGGCGCTTCCAGCGAGGCTGGACCTGTACCGTCGAGCACAAAGTGCGCGTGACGGGTGGCGGCGCAGTTGGGGATCATGCACACCGGCAAGGATGCGGCGTGGGTCGGGTAGTCCATGATCTTCACGTCGAGCACCGTGGTCAGGCCACCGAGGCCCTGGGCACCGATACCCAACTGGTTGACCTTCTCGAACAGCTCCAGACGCATTTCTTCGATGCGATTTTGCGGGCCACGGGCCTTGAGCTCGTGAATGTCGATGGATTCCATCAACACTTCCTTGGCCATCACCGCGGCCTTCTCCGCGGTGCCGCCGATGCCGATGCCGAGCATGCCCGGCGGGCACCAGCCAGCGCCCATGGTCGGAACAGTCTTGAGCACCCAGTCGACGATCGAGTCGGACGGGTTGAGCATGGCCATTTTCGACTTGTTTTCGGAACCGCCGCCCTTGGCCGCCACGTCCACTTCCACGGTGTTGCCCGGAACGATGGAATAGTGAATGACTGCCGGGGTGTTGTCCTTGGTGTTCTTGCGAGCGCCCGCCGGGTCGGCGAGGATCGAGGCACGCAGGACGTTTTCCGGCAGGTTGTAGGCGCGACGCACGCCTTCGTTGATCATGTCGTCCAGGCCCATGGTGGCGCCATCCCAACGCACGTCCATGCCGACACGGACGAACACGGTGACGATACCGGTGTCCTGGCAGATCGGGCGATGGCCGGTGGCGCACATGCGCGAGTTGATCAGGATCTGCGCCATCGAATCACGGGCCGCCGGCGATTCTTCGCGCAGGTAGGCTTCGTGCATCGCCTGGATGAAATCCACGGGGTGGTAATAGGAAATGAACTGCAGGGCGTCGGCAACGCTCTGAATCAGGTCATCTTGCTTGATCACGGTCATGAGTCGCGCTCCTCTGAAACACGGGAACATTCTATGGGGCAGCTTGAGGCTTTGAGCTCACAGCTGATCCTCTGGCACGCCGGGGCTGCTGGCGCGACGCTAAAAAGGCGCGGCAGTATACCGCGGCTCGGTTGGGCGTACACGCGCCAGCAGTCATTCGTTGGTCGCATGAGTGGGCGGATATCGGACAGCGGGTTTGCACTTCAGGATCTTCCCCCTCACCCCAGCCCTCTCCCGAGGGAGAGGGAGCCGATTTTGTTGATATTCAAATCCGGGTTCGGCTTCGGCGCGGATTGGCATTCGGACTTTTCAAAACCAAAGTTCGCCTCGGTATTTCAGGTCGGCGGACTTCGAACAAACGACACGGTCAGTCCCCTCTCCCTGTGGGAGAGGGCCAGGGTGAGGGGCTTTTGGCGGCATCAGCGGGCCACACTTTTGACGTCAAATTTCGAGCCCGAAAATCGGTGGTCATTTAGCGACCGGGCCTCTAAAGTGGCATCCGGTCTGTAGAGTAGGACACTCGGTCAGCCTCCTATCGCACGGTGAGTCAACGATTGACCCATAACGCCATTCAACGCCTTTTGCTCAAACGCTTCGCCCTCGCTGCGGCCACCTACGGATTGGCTTTGCTGCTGCTGTGGCTGGCGTTTTTCACCGGGCATTACCGGCAATCGCTCAGCGGCGTGGCCATCGGCAGCGCCCTGGTGGTCATCAGTCAGGCGACGCTGTTCGGGCTGTTCTGGAGCGGTCGCAACCAGCGCTTCGCCGACCCCAGCCTGACCGAAGCGCAAGTGTTGATGGGTCTGGGCTGGCAGACCTGGCTGATCGCCCATGTCGACGAGGCGCGCGGTGCGTTTCTGGTGTTTTATGTGCTGATTCTGCTGTTCGGCCTGTTCCATCTCACGCGTCGGGTATTCATCCGTTGCGCGCTGCTGGTGTTCTTCAGTTTTTCCGCGATTACCCTGTGGGATGGTTACCACTTGCGCCTTGCCGAGCCTGCGCTCGCGGCATTGCAGGTGTGCATTCTGGCGATGGTGCTGGCTTGGCTGGTGCTATATGCGCGCTTTGTCCAGGTTTCCCGGCAACGCCAGCGGCAGCGCCGCTTTGCCTTGCAGGCGCATCAGGACACCTTGCGCGGGATGATGCGCCAGCTCGAAGATCTGGTCGCCACCGACGAACTGACCGGGCTGTTCAATCGCCGACACTTCCTGCGCATTGCCTCGCGCGAGCTGAACGCGCTGGACAGCGACGTGATGCACGGGCTGGCGCTGATCGATCTGGACCATTTCAAACGCATCAACGACCTGCATGGTCACGCCGCCGGCGATCAGGTACTGCAAGCGTTCGCCGGTGTGGCGCAGGCCTGTCTGCGCGAGGGCGATGTGCTGGCGCGCTATGGTGGCGAAGAATTCGTGGTGCTGTTGCCCGACTGCGATGCCGAACGATTGACGGCTTGCTGCGAGCGTTTGCGCATTGCCTTCACCGAGGTTGAATTGATGGGCCTGCAAGTACGCAATTTGAGCCTGTCGGCCGGCATGACCCTGTTGGCGGTCGGTGACGATCTGGACGAGGCCTTGCAGCGCGCCGATCAGGCGCTGTACCGGGCCAAGCGTGACGGGCGCAATCGTTGTGCGGCCGCGTGGGAGAATGTCGATGCCTGAACTGCGCGTCGGTGAACGACACTGGACAGTGGAGGCGGGCAGCAACCTGCTCGATGCCCTGAACCAGAACGGCGTCGCCGTGCCCTACAGTTGTCGCGCCGGCAGTTGCCATGCCTGTCTGGTGCAATGCGTGCAGGGGCTGCCCGCCGATAATCGCCCGGACGCCTTGAGCGCCGAACAGCGCCAGCAGGGCTGGCGCCTGGCTTGTCAGTGCCAGGTGAGCGAAGACATGCAGGTGCACACCTTCGACCCGATTACCGACGGTCGCCCGGCGGTGGTCGAGGCGCTGGACTGGCTCAGCGACAGCATCCTGCGTTTACGCCTGACACCGCAACGTCCTCTGCGCTACAGCGCCGGACAACATCTGGTGCTGTGGATCGGGCAGATTGCGCGGCCGTATTCGCTGGCGAGCCTGCCGCAAGAGGACCGATTCCTGGAGTTTCACCTCGATTGCCGCCAACCCGGCGAATTCGTCGATGCCGCACGCAAGCTGCAGATCGGCGACTCGATTCGCCTCGGCGAACTGCGCGGCGGCGCGCTGCATTACGACCCGGACTGGCACACCCGACCGCTGTGGCTGCTGGCCGCCGGCACGGGTCTGGGGCCATTGTTCGGCGTGCTGCGCGAGGCCTTGCGTCACGATCATCAGGGCGCCATTCGTGTCATTCACGTGGCCCATGACGCTCGCGATCACTATCTGGCCAAACCCCTCGCCGCGCTGGCCGCGCAGCGGGAAAACCTTAGCGTCGAGCTGTGGACAGCGGCCGAGTCAGCCGCCGCTTTGGCGCAACTGCGCCTTGTTTCCCGGCAAACCCTGGCCTTAGTCTGCGGCTCAACCGCCAGCGTAGATGCCTTCGCGAGGCGCCTGTACCTGGCCGGATTACCGCGCAATCAACTGCTGGCCGATATCTTCCTGAGCCGTGGTTGAGCGCTGATTTTTCAGACGCGAGACACGCCATGACCGAAGCCATTCTGCTGGAACGCGAGCGCGGTTTACTGACCCTGCGCCTCAACCGCCCGGAAAAGAAAAACGCTCTTACCCGGGCCATGTACAGCCGCCTCGCTGAGGCGCTGCAAAAGGCCGATGGCGACCCAGAGATCAACGCGGTTCTGATCACGGGCAGCAGCGAGTGTTTCACCGCTGGCAACGACATCGGCGACTTCATCCAGCAACCGCCGAGCGACCTCGACAGCCCGGTGTTTCATTTCATGCTCAACCTGCTCGAATGCCGCAAACCGGTGATCGCGGCCGTGGCCGGCGCAGCAGTGGGCATTGGCACCACGTTGCTGCTGCACTGCGATCTGGTCTACGTGGCCCGCGATGCGCGGTTACGCATGCCGTTCGTCAATCTTGGGTTATGTCCGGAATTCGGCTCCAGCCTGATCCTGCCGCGTTTGCTTGGACATGCGAAAGCGGCGGAGTTGCTGTTGCTTGGCGAAGGCTTTAGCGGTGAGCAAGCGGCAGCGTGGGGGATTGCCACCGAGGCGCTGGGGAGCGGTGATGCGGCGCTGAGCAAGGCGCGGGAAGTGGCGTTGCGTTTTGATCAGTTGCCGGCCGAAGCCGTGCGCATCAGCAAACAACTGATGCGAGCGCCGGATCGCGAGTTGCTGCGCAAAGTCATTGAGGAGGAGGGCGCGTTGTTTACCCAGCAGTTGCGTTCGCCGGAAGCATTGGCGGCGTTGAGCGACTTTATCAACCGGCATTGATTCTGGCTGTCGCACTCGCTACACCGCTGGTAAGCCAGCTCCCACATTTTTTGTGATCTGTCGGAGATTTCGAACCGCTTTAACCGATCAAGGTCCGAACGGCCCGGGATAAATAACAGACCTCAATCTGTCAGGGCTCGAATCACGCAATGATGTTCGTCTTCTGCCGCCATGGTCATCGCTAAAAAGGTCACTTTATCCGCCATGAATATACCGGGCTGTCTGATTTGTTTGATGTAGTCAAACGAGAACCACCCGGTACCGTTCCCATAGGTCAAATCGAGTTTGCCTGCATGAGTGAAACGTGCCATGACGGTGGATACGCGGCTACCCAACATAGCCCCGAACGTCAGAATGCTGCCGTCGCGGTTTATGAAGGCATTTGCCCAAATGGTATCGAGGTTGCCCATCTGTTCAACTACGGGGTTACCCCCATTGAACTGAATATTTTCTCTGCCATCGACTTCTCTGCTGATCAACAGTCCCTTGTGTGCAGGTCCGGACACATGACCCACTGCTAAAAGACGTTTGTTCGGCTGCTGAATGAGGGAAAAGCTGGTGGAGTCTTCAAACGGGCCGGGATTGATCTTCAGATAACCATTTTCTCCAAAACCCGTATCCAGCTCTCCCGTGTCGAGTAACTGAGCAAAAAATGTCTGACTGTCGTGTAAAGGTCCGACCGATCCCGCGAGTGCATATTTTCCGTCAGACGTTGGCAGCACCGTATTCAGGACTGTTTGTTCAACAAAGTCAGGGTGGGCGATTTCGACGTATCCTTTATTATTGAAGCTGATATCGAGGCTGCCGTTGGGCTCCAGTCTGATCAGCAGCGACACCGGTATAAGCTCCAATTGAAGCCGAGCGACGATCAATATCTTACCGTCTGACGCAATCACCGTGGATACCGCGTCGATTTGCCTGAGCCTGATAGGGCCCGCAGGTTTCGCAGTGGCGTTGAGAATGAACGCACCCGGCTTGAGAATCACCTTGCCACCGATGCCGAAGTCACGATCCGGTTCTCCACTCGGCAACAAGCGGAGGAACGCGATACCGACATCCGTGATGTCGCGATATTTATAAGAGCCGATAAGCAGGATTTTTTTGTCACTGAGCAACTTGGCTTCGTTCACGAATGAATCTTTCATATCCCTATCGAACTGGCCGCTGATATAGCCCGCGTTGCCGAATTTTTTATCAAGTAGGCCTGCCGCTGTGAGTTTGATACAGAAATAAGCGATTGCATTTAAGTCATCCTCGACAGTGCCGGAAACACAGATAGCTCCTTCCGCATCTGTGTCCAGTGCGCGGCTGGTGATTCTGCGAAACGGGAGACCTAACTGATTCATGTATACCAGCCCATTAAGCCCGAATTGCGGATCCGGTTTTCCAGGGTTTTTGACGTTCATGACTGATCACCTCGCTGACATTCTTCGCATCGATAAACCGTGCGACCGCGATATCCACGTCACACCCTTGAGCGATGCTTGCAGCAGTCACGATTTCTCCATCGTTTGAATGGCTGCACCTTTCCGATAATTCGAAAATCCAACGGTGATGCCCATCGCGCAAGGATTCATTGGAGGCCGAGTGCAACGTCCCGTCAACTGTCAAACCTGACAGTTGACAGATACAAGGATGAGTTAATCCCCTGTAGGATTTGCCGAAGGTTGCAATCGTCTAAACTTCGGAAAACGAAAAAAGCCCCGGCATTCACATGCCGGGGCTTTGGTTTTTCAGCGCGTCACTCAGACCTGCGGATCGCCCACATGCAGGATCTTCATGCCGTTGGTGCCGCCGGTGGTGTGGTAGCTGTCGCCCTTGGTCAGGATGACCCAGTCGCCTTTTTCCACGACGCCGCGCTTGGTCAGTTCATCGATGGCCTTCTGGCTGACTTCGTGCGGTTCCAGCGAGGCCGGGTCGAACGGAATGGTGTAGACGCCACGGAACATGGCTGCGCGGGCCTGGGCTTCGCGGTGCGGGGTGAACGCGTAGATCGGCACCGAGGAGCGAATGCGCGACATGATCAGCGGGGTGAAGCCGCTTTCAGTCAACGCAATGATCGCCTTGACGCCCGGGAAGTGGTTGGCGGTGTACATGGTCGCCAGCGCGATGCTTTCGTCGCAACGGCTGAATTCCTTGCCGATGCGGTGGCTGGAGGTTTTGCCGGTCGGGTGTTTCTCGGCGCCGACGCAGATGCGCGCCATGGCCTGCACGGCTTCCAGCGGGTACAGGCCCGCGGCAGATTCAGCCGAGAGCATCACGGCGTCGGTGTAGTCGAGCACGGCGTTGGCCACGTCGGACACTTCGGCGCGGGTCGGCATCGGGTTCTGGATCATCGACTCCATCATCTGCGTTGCGACGATCACGGCCTTGTTGTGGCGGCGTGCGTGCAGAATGATTTTCTTCTGGATGCCCACCAGTTCAGCGTCGCCGATTTCCACACCGAGGTCGCCACGGGCAACCATTACTGCGTCGGATGCCTTGATCAGGCCGTCGAGGGTTTCATCGTCGGCCACGGCTTCGGCGCGTTCGATCTTCGCCACCAGCCAGGCAGTACCGCCGGCCTCGTCGCGCAGTTGACGGGCGTATTCCATGTCGGCGGCATCGCGCGGGAAGGATACCGCGAGGTAGTCGACTTCCATTTCGGCAGCGAGCTTGATGTCGGCCTTGTCTTTTTCAGTCAGGGCCGGCGCAGTCAGGCCGCCACCGCGACGGTTGATGCCTTTGTGGTCGGACAGCGGGCCGCCGATGGTCACGACGCAATGCAGCTCGGTGGCGGTGGCGGTTTCGACGCGCATCACCACGCGGCCGTCGTCGAGCAGCAGCTCGTCGCCCACGCCGCAGTCCTTGACCAGATCCGGGTAGTCGATGCCGACCACTTGCTGGTTGCCTTCGGTCAACGGATGGCTGGTGGAAAAGGTGAACTTGTCACCGATCTTCAGCTCGATCTTCTTGTTGGCGAATTTGGCGATACGGATTTTCGGGCCTTGCAGGTCGCCGAGCAGGGCGACGAAGCGGCCGTGCTTGGCAGCGAGGTCACGCACCAGCTTCGCGCGAGCCTTGTGCTCGTCGGGGGTGCCGTGGGAGAAGTTCAGACGGGCAACGTCCAGACCAGCCAGAATCAGCTGTTCGAGAACTTCCGGCGAGTTACTGGCCGGGCCAAGGGTAGCGACGATTTTGGTACGACGGACGGACATGCAAAGACTCCTGAGTTCAAGCGCAGGCAGAGGCTACTATGCTCGAAGGGTGTAGTCATTGTTCGAATGCACTACTTATCGTTTTCTTTATTGAACGTGGCAACTTTGGGGCAAGCGCGCCTGAAGATTTTCGACCAGGGGTCGATACAGAGCTCAAGACAGGAGAACCCCCATGCGATTGTTGCCCATTGCCGCCCTTGCCCTCAGCGTCTTCGCCGTGACGGGCTGCACCCGTTGGTCGATGAACCACCATTTGAACAACGCTTACAGCGCCTATGAGCGGGGCAATTGCGAGCAGGTGATGCTTGAACTGTCCAAGGTCGAACGCGCCAGCCGCGCCCGCCCGTACGTGTGGCCGGAAGTGTCGATGATGCGCGGCCAGTGCCTGGAACGGCAAAAGCTCTACATCGATGCGGTACAGACCTACCAGTTCATCATCGCTTCGTACCCCAACAGCGAATACGCCTACCGCGCCCGAGCGCGTCTGGAAACCTTGCAGAGTCTGGGCCATTACCCGACGCGCAGCGCTGCTGCCGTGGTGCGCCCGACCCGTTTCTGATGACGGTTTTCATACAAAATCTGGCCGTGTGTACAAGCTGAGCTATAGTCGAAGAACCCGGATTCGGCACCACGGTGCTGCATCCGGAGCAACACCTGCGACTGGCGGTTGTAAGGTGACGGCGACGTAGCGACTGTCACACCGGAAGCGGGGAGAGCGTGCCGGCAACACGGGCGCGTTCCGAAGCACAGGTGTGGCTCCGTGATGGAGCCTTGCAGGGCGCTGCGCATCATGTTTACCGACCGCCGAATCGAACGGCATCAGTTGCCGTACTACCTCAGAGTGTTCAACAGCGTCACCGACAAACCCATCGGGTTTCTCGGCAACGTGTCTGGAGACGGGCTGATGCTGATCAGTCAGTTGCCGATGATGGTCGGCGCGGATTTCCAGTTACGCCTCAAAGTCCCCGCCTGCGATGGCAGCCAGCAAGTCATCGATTTCAGCGCCTGCTGCGTGTGGTGTCATGAAGACGCCACGCCGTTGCATTACGACGCCGGCTTCATCCTGCGGCGCGCGCCGGCGGAGTTCGGGCAGTTGGTGTTGGCGTTGCAGCAGTATTTCAGTTTTCAGCCGCTGCCGGCGTCGGCCTGAACAGCAAAAGATCGCAGCCTTCGGCAGCTCCTGCAGGGGGAACGCATTCCAAATGCAGGAGCTGCCGAAGGCTGCGATCTTTCGACCTTGACGTCACGCCGTCGTGATTGCCCGCTCGTTGTCCAGCGCCTTCTCCGCCAGCAACAACCCCATCTCGCTCAATTGATAGATCGCCATCGCCAGGTGTCGCGGCTTGTCTTCAAGGCTGTCGGCCAGGTCGAGCAGCAGAATGCTGACCGAAGAAAAGGTTTCGTAGGTTTGAATGGCCATCGCTTCGGGATTGAGGTCGGGCGCGACCATGAACATCTGCATGCCGCGATCGACGGAGTTGCGCGAGTCGGGTTTCGGCTTGAGGTAGTGGTCGAGGGCTTTTTCGGCAGCCTCGTGGAGTTTCTTTGAAGCGGTGGAAGCGTAGGGGGAAGTCGAATCTTCGGATTCCGGGGGATTGGGTGTTGGTTTGATCATTGTCGTATTGCCTCCATGAGGGCCATCACCTGTTCGCGACTAAACGAAAAGGGGTGGCGGCTGAACGCAGGTTAGTCGACCGGGAGGCATACGAATTACCGGCGCGCCCGAAGGCGCCCTGCGCACAGCCACCATCAAGTGCGGGGATAGGGATTACCCGACTGGATGACGCTTATGCACCTTCATATACCTACCGGGCGACTAAACCCGACCACTGATTGGCAGCGGCACGGATCACGTTACGGGGCATTAACAAGGCGCACAAGCCGGCGGATTCTGAGGGATGTGTAGGCAAAGGCGCAAGGCAACGTAGTTGCCAGTCGTGAACTGAAGGACAACGACTGTGTGCCGTGTAGGAACAGTTACCGTTTGTCGGGACTGTCAGGTTTTACAGGTGTGGGCCGCAGGAGCGGGGGTGTATTCAAAGGTTTCCTGCAAGTCATCCTGCCTCCGGCAACAAGAAGGAATTGATCATGGCAAACAATGAAGAGGGACAAACGTCGGGTGCAGATGATGTCGAACCTCTGGACTCCTCGCCAGACATTGAAGGCCATCTTGGCGAGGGAATCGCCGAACCGCAGCAAGCGGAACCTCAGCTTTCAAGTGGCGTGAATCCTGATGAGCAATACGTCGCCCCTTTGGAAATTCAGCGTTGGGAGTTCACCGATTACTCCGATACCAACGGTTTGATCATCTTCAATGTTCCGCAATCTGACGGTGAGCACCAGGTGTGGATTAATTACTTTGGCCCGAATGGGTATTTCCGCAAGCTGGTAGAGGGGCGCCTGTATAAGGGCAAGCAGTGGCATGAGTACCGTGCTACTGGACTACCCGAGGGTAATGGTTACTACGATACACAGTGGAAGTACCATAGCCACTGGTCCGAGAAAAGGAATAAGCACGTCATTGTCAGAAAGCTTCCTGTGATCACCTCTGCCGACACCTGGACCGCGACTATTTCGGGAACGGGGGTCAGCAGCGGCTATCTTCAAATCGTTGAGGATGGTACGAACAAAGACATGAGCTCGCAAATAACGGGCACGTTAGCGAACTGGTCTATCAAACTGTTTGCTGGGTTAAAACCGGGAACATATTTCATTAAAGTGAGGCATTCGGAGCTGGGTTGGCCCACTCGTTATTCGCTTCCGAGGGCTTTCTACTATTACGGTGTCCCTTCCTTCAGTCATCTAAATGACAATGATGTGATTGTAGTCCCCAGACCAAAGCTCCAGGGAGAGGGTTTTCCCGGAGCAACCGTCAAAATTTATGAGTCCGGCTCGTTCGCTTACGGTACGGCAACAGTCGATTCCAGTGGGATTTGGTCGACGGTTTTAACAGTAGATCTGCCGCACCGCCAGTTCACCTTCGTGGCGCAGCAGTCGCTGGCCAGCGGTATATTGCCTGGTTGGTCGAAGCCGGTGACTGTTTCTGTGAGGCTGTGGCCTACGATTTCGCGGGATTCAGATCAGGAACAGGCTCAGGCCTTTATCCTGACCGGATCTGATGGCTTGGTCGGAGGCACCGTTGAAGTATTTCAGGACGGTGGCCTCACCCGATATGGCACCAGCGCGGTATTGACCGGCGAGCAGTGGAGCGCCTCTGTTGTCGTGCCTCCAGGCCCGGTCTCGCTGGTGGCGGTAAACGTCAGAGGTGATTACAGATCGGGTCGAAGCCTTCCGCGCGGATTCAAGGTCCGGCCTGCCCAACTTGTCCACGTCAAGCACGAAGTCTTGCCCGACGGATCGATCAGGATTTTTGGCACAGGCTATGCCGGCGCGATGGTTGTCTTCACTCTGCCCGGTTCTACGGTCACGCCGCCGCCGGACGCGCAGGTACTCGAAAACGGCGACTGGAGTACCACGGCCACAAGCTGGCCCTACGGCAATTACAACCTGCAAATCGTGCAAAAAGTGGGCGACGGTGCCAGTGGCTGGATCTATTCGCTGCCCTGCGATCTCAAGGTCGAAAAGAAGCTGCCGAATGTCACAGACCTGGATTACACGCGCGACTATCAACCAACGTTCAGTGGCCGCGGCAATGCGGGGGCAACTGTGTGGCTCTGGAAAATCGACGCGAATGAAGCGGTGGCGCCTCATGTTCTCTTGAAAAACGATGGAGCGTGGACAAGCCAGGTTCCAGCGCCATGGGGCCCCACGTTTCACCAGCAGGTTCGCATCAAGCAGTCGGGATTTGTCGACCAGGAAAACGAATGGCTTGTCCTTGATGTGAATATCCCGCCACTGGCCCCCGGCCTGAACGACCCGGTCGAAAATGGACTTTCACCGCAGCTCAGCGGTACTTGCTGGTGGGATGCGGTGGTCACCCTCTGGTACAGCGACGAAGATTTTGGGCACAACGCGAATGTCAGCAATGGTCAGTGGACATTTCGCCGCGACAAGCCGTTCGCGGAGGATGAGGTCCACACCGTCACCGTGACCCAATTTGCCGGCGGGCAAAAATCGCCCGCCGCGACCACAACCTTCAGCGTCGCGCGCCCCATGCTGCAGCCCGAGATCACGGACCCGGTTTCGGGCAGTGATGTGGGGCGTGACGTCACCATTTCCGGCTTGAACGGTATGCTGGGCGCCAGCCTGCAGTTGTGGGACATACAAGTAGGAGACCGGCTTGGCGATCCCACGATACTTGACCAGGACGGCGCCTGGTCGATTGAACTGCGCAATCTGACGTTCAGACCATACGTCATCAATGCAGTGCAGACTCTGAAAAACCGCCCTTCGCTCGCCAGTGAGTTGCACGAACTCACGGTGGTGGTGTTACCGCCGCAGATCACCCAGCCCACGGAAATGGGCAGGCTGCCGCGTTGCGGCAAAATTACCGGGTGTGGCATGCCGGGTGCGACAGTCCAGATTTTTTGGGTGGGGATCAGCGGACCTTCGCTGCCGGACGTTGAGGTGGGCGGGGACGGTCACTGGGAAGTCGAAGTGGAGCTGCCGGTGGTAGGGCAGAAAACCATTCAGGCGCTACAGATATTTCGCAGTGAAAACGGCAGTGAGCTCACCTCGGAAAAGACCGAGCCGCGCGCGTTTGACGTCGTCCCTGCGCCGCCGCTGATTGAAAGCCCGATCGAGGCTGACCACGTCGGCAGCAGCACGGTGGTATCGGGCTTCGGTGTAGTGGGCGACACGGTCACGGTGACACTGAACAATGCCGTTGCGCAGGCGGTGCACGTCCACGCAATTGTGCGCCCGGATCGCACCTGGTCGGTGACGGTCGACTTGAGTTCATTCCTCGGCGGCCATTACGTGCTGGAGGCGGTGGCGTCGCTGGAGACGTTCGAGTCGATCCCGGCCACGCGACCGGTTGTGCTGGGCACTTTTCGGCCCACGCTCGACGAACCGGCAGCCGGCCGCTGGGTTTCGCATCCGGTCGTTTTTGCCGGTCAGGGCCGTCCGGGGTCAGGGACCGTGATGAGCTGGTACAACCCGGATGTGCCGTGGGCGGAGCTGTTGCCCATTGCCGATGGCAGATGGAGGGGCGAGGCGACAAAGCCATTGCCCCAATCAGGAAACTGGTACCAATTCTGGCAGATTCTGACCGGCGATCCGAACGGTGAGACGGTTTCTGCCCGGGTCGACAGCGAGCGCTTTGAAGTTGAGCCCGCGCGCCCGGCCTTGAAAGGCTCCTGAGTACGCATACGACGAACGGTAGTCATACCTGTCAGATCTGACAGTAGACGTTAATCGCGTCGGAGCGCTCAATCTTACTCAATGAATGTGCAGTCTGACGGGAACGTCAGCTTGTTCTGGCCAGTCGTCGCCTCAAGGAACTGATCATGGCTGATTCGCGCCGCCCCGCCTTGCAACTGTTCGACCAGTTGTTTGGTGAGCAACTCACTGAAAGAAACACCGGACTGAGCACCCTCAAGACTTACCTTGAGCAGGAGAAATCGATTTTTCGATTGGTGGAGATGGGTAAGCCAGGCCTGGTCAGGGAGATGGGGCTAAGCCCGGATGACGCCGAGCGTTTTCTGCGCAGCGCCAACAGCATGGCCACGTACGTGCGTCGCCAGTTTATCGAGCACACCCTTACCGGCAAAAAGGGCGCCACAACACGCAGTTCGAGCGGCCTGTTATCCATGGTCAGAGGGCCCAATTATCAAGGCCTGATCGGTACCGACTTTGCTGCGCTGTGTCCACCGGACGCACTGGAGTCCATTGCTTCGCACGTGGCGTATCTGATGGATTTGTTGCACTGGATTGAGGACCGTATCCAACCCGAAAACCAACAAGAACACTATCAGTTGCACAAACGTCGCACGGATTTGCTGGCGCTCAAGGTCGACTTCAATGCGGTTTATCAGTCGATATCGTCGGTCGACATCATCGTCGCGGTACTGGAGCAGTTCATCGCGGCAAACAGGCCAGGGGTGTCGATTGAAGACGCGTTGATCGACGCGTGCTATCCCAACGGCCTGCCGTACTACCAGCACTGGGTCACGATTGACAGCCTCGCACAGGCTAACGACTTGTCGGTGGGTGATGTTGCACACTGTGTCGATCCGGACTTTCCCTACTTTTTACAAGCCGATGCCCGGGGGGCCAATACCGCTTCCGGATTCGCCCATGCTTCGCGGCTCGGTCCCTATCAGCAGCGATTGCTGACAACACCTTTCCCGGATCTGCAGGAACGAGAAGCTTTTTACGCTCTCCATTTCGGTACCAATAATCAGGAAATCTACGGCAACCTTAATCAGGTGAAGTTTTTAGGCAAGCGGACGAAGTTGAGCAGCAAGCAGATCGAAGCCTTGCTGTCGATTCGCGATTTTGCCCCGGTGCGCTCGCCCAATGTGACCTACCAGGATACACAGCCTGAAAAGCCGGAGAGTGAGCGCTCGGGGTCGGTTTACGTCAACGACGGCTCTGAGCCCCCCTTGGACATCGATGAAGGTGCAACCAATCGCCATTGGGTGACAGCAGACCCCGACGATAAAGTGGGCTTCAACCGCTTTGGCCGGATAAACCAGATGGTGCGGCTCGCCAACTGGACGCGATTGCCGTTCGATCAGGTCGATGCACTGCTGGTGGCGGCGATCCGTGCGGTAGCACGCGGCCATGGTGCGGAATCGAGCGTTGAATCAGAGATGAATATAACCAGCGGCGTGGTGCATGCCCTGGGCCTTTTTCAGACCCTGCGGGAGCGTTACGGTTGCTCGGCGGCTGATTTTGCGGTGTTTATCGATGAGTTGTCAGTCTACGGTCGCGGTGAAGCGCTTTCGCTGTTCGACCAGACCTTCAATGAACGAACGGGTTATCGCGAGTCTTTGCGGCTCGACAATGGTACGTTTTCAGTGATTCCGGTACCGGGCAAGGTCGATCTGACGATCAGCCAATTGTGCCGTGGCCTGGCGATCGACCTGCAGACTTATTACGTTCTGGCAACGACGGTGGCCAAGGCGCACGGACGGACCGACTCACTGACGCGCAGCCCGGCAATCATCTCGAGTTTTTACCGCTTGGTGCACCTGTCCCGGCTGTTGAAGATCACGCCGGTCGAGGGGGTGTTGCTGCTGTCGGTGCTGGGCGACAGCCAGTGGGTAGACGGGGTGGCAGGCATTCCGTGCATCCATACTGTTGCAGAAGGTCCACCGGATGTACTGGAACTGATCGAAGCCATGCACGGTTGCATGCAGTGGTGCGCGCAGAGCCGTCTGCCCCTGTTGTGGGTGTTGCAGCACGCGGTCGAGCCGCCGCCGGCGCAGCAATCGTCCGAGCAGGATCTGCAGTTTTTCGAGCAGCTTCGCAATTTGCTACCGACGGCCCTGTTGTCCAACGCCGATTTCCTGACGGCAGGCGTGCCGCCTGCCGGAGCTGCCGGCTGGCTCGAACTCCTGGCGATAAACGCCGACGATCTCGATGCGATTGTCGACACCTCTGGCCTGGTACGGCCTGATCACGGGACACCCGAACAATACCTGGACGAAGTCCGCAAAAAAATCGCCTCGGCGGTCGACAGTGCCTTGGGGTTGGTCGATTCGTCATTGCGCCAGTCCATTATCGTCAACATGACCGGGGTGATTTTGCAGGTGCGCGATGCTCAGGCGTCATTGGTCAAAGAGACACTGGCCGTGTATGCCGGTGTCGGGGTGGACCAGGCAGTACCGATTCTGCACTGGGCAAACGCCACGGTTTATCAATTGCTGCAGCACGTGCTCGAGCGCACGCAGGCGGATGCAGAGGCGTCGGCCCGTGATCCGCGCAAGGCCAGCGTATTGCTGGATCTGTCGGATCTGCTGGCGCAGGTGCGACGGCGCAGTGAGGTGGTGTCGACGCTGGGACTGAGCGCCACGCTGTTGCAGGAATATCTGGATTACGGCCATGAAGCCTGGCTGGGTCAGGTCGACAAGCACAAGCTGACGATGCACACACTGTATTACCTGACGGTACTGGTTCGCGCCTTTGCCCAAGGTGAACAGCCCGAGCAGAAGCTGTTGGACTATTTGCGTCATGTCAATGCGCTGCCGAAGGTTACGGGAGATGCGCTGACACTGGCCCAGCAGGCTGCGGCGATCAGGCTGGCCAACTTTTTGGGCTGGAGCGTGCAGGAAGTGCGCGAGTGCATCGACCGTATCGATACCACCGATCTCAAGGTTCTGAAGACCCTCAGGCAACTCGATCTGTTGATGCGCGTGCGCAGCCTGTCTGCTGGCAGTGGCATGGCGGCGTTGACGTCTTTCCTGATCGGCGATTTGCCCGAAACCATCGACAGACAGGCTTACGCCGAGGCCGCCGAACTGGCCCTTTTGAGCGAGTCCGTGACGCCGATGGTGCATGTGCCCGTTGACCTCAACGGGCTGATCTCGATCACCTGCGTCGCCAAGGATGAAAGAGACCTCGTGGCCAACAAGCCAGGCGAGAAACGGACTTATCTGGTGACCCTGAAAGATGCTGAAGGCAACCCTCTGAGCGGTGTCAACGTTTACTGGCGTACCACCTTGGGCAGCATTGAGACGGGGATGACCTGGACAGATGGAACGCTGGAGGCGAACTTTATTCCGGGCAAGGTCATGGGCAGCGAGACGCCCTTGTATTGGCTGGACTTGTTTGAGCCGTGGTATGCCCCTTCTGTAACGGTGACCTTCGACGCCGATACGCTGTCGTTTCCGTCGCCAGAACTGTCACCAGTGCCGTTGGGGGAAGTGCCACCGGGACGGGAGGTCGAACTCTACGCGGTACTCGAAGACAAATATGGCAACCGCCCAGCCGACTCGCTGGTGGACTGGTTCTTTGAAAGTGTCCCCCCCGAAACATCAGCCAGCGCGGTGATCCGGCCAGCGCATGGTTTTACCGGTGAGCAGGGCCTCACGCGGGTTTTTGTCTCCAGTCGTACCGGGGGTACCTTCTATTTCAGTGTTCTCAGCCATGCTGGCGAAAGCCGAGAAATTTTCCCAGACCCCATCACCTTTGCGAGTGAGTAGATAGCCGAACAGGTGCTATTGCCTGGCTAACAGTCGTCCCCGGGCCCCAAGGAGCAAGATCATGGCATCGAGTCACATTGACGCGCTGAAGGAAAAACGTCGCGCGGCGCTGCTCGAATACTGCATTGGCCAAGCGGCCACGGCGAAGTACCCGTTTTTGAAAACCGCGGCCGACCTGTTCGAACTGCTGCGCATGGATCCGCTCGACACCTCCAGAGTCCAGAGCTCCTGGATAGCCGAAGCGATCAGTTGCTTGCAGCACTACATCCATGCCGTATACCGCAAACTGGAACCCGGCTTTGAAAACCAGGAGTTCGACAAGCGTCACCTGCTCGAATGGGAGTTGTACAACAACTACCCGGACTGGGCTGCGGTGCAGTTGATTTCGTGCTACCCGGAAAACTACATCAATCCCTTTGTGCGTTTGCGCAAGACCAGCCTGTTCAAAAAACTCGAGAACAACCTCAACCAGACGCGCTTGAGCACTGAGTCCGTGCAGTCAGCGCTGCAGGACTACCTGCAGGCCTTCGAGCAAATCTGCGATCTGGATGTGATCAGTTGCTACATGGATGGCGTGACGCCTGCCAGAGCCGATTATTATTTTGTCGGGCGACAGCGGGTGCAACCGTTCCAGTACTTCTGGCGCAAGGCCGAGATTGAGCTGGGCGGCACGAATGAGACGGTCAATCCGGCGGCATGGAGTGAATGGCAGGCCGTGGACATTCCCGCTGCCAACGAGGTGCTGGATATCCGCCCGGTATTCTGGAATGGCCGGTTGTGTCTGGTCTGGGCGGAATGGCGTACCGAGGTCGGGACTAAAACTGCCACCGAACGGATCCCCTTCAAACTGGACATCAACCTGGCGTTCATGACGCAGAACGGCCAATGGTCGGCGCCGCTGTGCGTGCACAGTTCGGAGCACGATAAAGACATTTTGCCGGGCGCCCGACTGATCGCAAGTGTGCGCACCGACAACCAGAACCCCAAGGGCATGCTCGGGATTTTACTGTGGGGCAGGTTCGAGCCTGCAGATTCTCCCGACCTGAAGGTGCATGCGGTTTACGACGTGTTGATGCGCGCCCTCCCCGGAGACGGCGGGGCGTGGCTGGATCTGGCGTTGGAACACCGATTCGTCAGCAAGGAAACGGTTCAGCACCCACTTAGCAGTCAGGTGACTGTTGTGTCCCGTGTGCAGACACCCGGTTACCTGATCGACTATCTGGAGCTGCGCGCAACGGCGTTGCGGGTGGGAGAAAAGGATTACCTGACGGTGCAGGGGTATTGCAGGCCTACGGGACGGTCCAGCGCTCTGGTGAATATGAAGCTGGGAATTGAGGGGGCTGCCGGTGAGGATCCGGCTCCGATAGAAGAAATGCTTGATGAGGCGGGTGGTTGGGTTACCCAATCGTGGGAATCCAGCCGAGACAAAGGTACATGGCCTAAACCGACCACGTTTTCTCTGGGCACTCCCTCCGCCTATGGGGGCGACATGCGGTTTGACCTGACGATTGTCAACGTCATGGACCTCCCCCCCCCTCCAACTTTGCATAAAAACGCTGGCGATGCGGCACAGTTTCTGTCCTTCAATCAACCTGACCTGGAAGTGAAATTCGTCCGGCTCAATTCATTGTTTGGCCCGGAACTGGTGCAGCGTTCGAATATTTCCGTGGATGCCGTGCTGGACTGGGACACTCAGTTCATTGCGGAGCCGCCGCCCGCCGGCGGGGCGTTGGTTGAGCCCAATGGCGCTTTCAATGGAGCCAATGGCCTGTATTTCTGGGAGCTGTTTTTCCATTTGCCGCATTTGATGGCCACGCGTTTGCGCGATGAAGAACGTTTCCGCGAGGCACAAAACTGGCTGCATTACCTGTTCGATCCGCAGGCCCCCGAAGTGCCAGACCACGCCAACCCGAAGCCGGCGTGGTGGCGTTGCCGGCCTTTGAATGTCATCAAGGTTCCAGGCGATCCGGGATGTGAAAGCCAGAACCCCACGGATCCGGATGCCATTGGTTACGCAGCGCCGGCGCACTTGCAGATTCTGGTGTTCACCGATTATGTGAAAAACCTGATGACCTGGGGCGACTGGTATTACCGGCAACTTACCCGTGACAGTCTGGTGGCCGCCAAGCTGTGCTACGTCCAGGCCGAATTTCTGATGGGCGAGCCACCAACGGCCGACACGAGGAGCCGCTGGCAAACCGACACGGTCGCCAACCTGTTGGCCAAGGGCTCTACGCGGCCCCGGCTCGAAGCTCTTGCACAGACCCTGAATTTCAGCCTGGCGCATTACCCGTTCGCCTCCGATACCCCACCGATGCTTGGGCGGTTGGCGTGCCCGCCGTTTGAAATTCCCATCAATCAGAGGCTGCTCGACCTGTTTGCCCTGCCGGGACAACGGCTGGACAACCTGCGCAATTACCTCACCATCGATGGCAAGCCTATGGATAACGCGTTATTCAGCCCGGCGACGGATCCGGATCGATTGCTGCGTGACCTGGCGTCCGGCGGTGTAGCCGGGCCGAGACCGATGGGTGGGCGAATGGTGGTCAATGCATTCCGCTGGCGCGTGACGTTCGAAGTCGCGCTGCGGGCTGTGCAGGCGCTGCAGGATTACGGCAGTCAGGTGCTCAGTCTGCTGGAGCGCCGTGATCGCGCCGAGCAGGAGGAATTGCAGCAAAGCCATCTGGTGGAATTGGGCCACTACGCCGAGACGGTGCAGGACCAGTCGATCTCCCAGTTGGAGGCGAATCTGGCAGCGCTGGAGCAAAGCCGCGCCATGGCGCGGGATCGGGCCAGTACTTACGCAGAACTTCACAAGCAAAACGTTTCGCAGGATGAATATGAGGTCATGTCGAAGCTGAAACAGTCGAAAACAATCGCGCTGCACGCCCAGGGCTTCAGAACCGTCGCGGGCATCGTTGCGGCATTCCCGAACATATTCGGCACGTCCAATGGTGGCTCCGAACCGGAACATGCGGTTGATGCACTGGCTAAAATCATGGAGCTTTCTTCGTTGAGTACGCAGATCGACGCCGACAGCCAGGCAACGACCGAAGCTTACCGTCGGCGCCGAGGAGAATGGGCGCTGCAGCGCGATCAGGCAGATCTGGAGGCGCTTGCGATCGAAGAGCAGATAGCTGCGCTGAGACACGCGCTCGCTGCGGCACGCGCCAACCTTGCACAGACCCTGAGGGCCAACAGTCAGGCATTGACGGTCTACAACTACCTGAAAAAACGCGCGAGCAATGCCGAACTGTTCAGCTGGATGCTCGGTCAGCTCAAGGCACTGCATTATCAGGCCTACGATGCAGTCATCAGCCTGTGCCTCAGCGCCCAGGCTTCGCTGGCCGCCGAAACCGGCGATTACGATACGCAAATCCCCTTGCCCCAGGTCTGGCTCGACCACCGTCATGGCCTGACGGCCGGTGAGCAGTTGCGCGGGTATCTGCTGCGCCTGGAGCGTGAATACCTGCAACGCCACGAGCGGCGGCTGGAACTGGTCAAAACCATCTCCCTGCGACGGTTGTTCGAGGATGAGCCGGATTCCCGGGTGGGCGTTGCCGACTGGGCGGAGGCCTTGGAGCAATTGCAAACCACGGGGATATTGGAATTCAACCTCTCCCAGTTGCTGTTCGATCGTGATTATCCGGGACATTTCTGCCGGCAGATCAGTTCGGTGGAGATCGATCTGCCGGTCCTGACCGGCCCCAATGAGAATGTGCGAGCGATCCTGCAGCAAATCAGCAGTATGACGGCGACCCGGCCAACCCCCGAGTCCGTCAAGTACATGCACAACCCTGGCGGGGCGGCGCCACTTGAGGTGCTGTTCAACATGCGCAGCGCTCAGCAAATAGCATTGTCGGTCGGGATCGCCGATAACGGCTTGACGAACATGAAAGCCGATGAGGGACTGCACGCCCCGTTCGCATGCACCGGTCTGGCCTCCCGGTGGAGATTGATTTTTCCGTGGCCCGGTAAACAACCGCAATCCGCCATGCTTCAGTCATTGACCGACATCACCATGCGCATCAGCTACACCGCCAGGGCCGGCGAGCCGACGTTCATCCTGAAAGTCCAGGACATGGTCACCGAGGCTGAAAACGCCCGGCTGAAAAAGCCAATCCAAGGAGCAGGCAACCATGAATGAGCCGATCATCCAGGCGAACAAGAGTCTGATCCAAAATGGCGACTTCAATGACAAGCTCAATGGCTGGATTCGCAAAGGAGTCGTGGGCCTGGGGGAGGAACTCTATGGAAGTGAGTTCACCAGGTTCATGAAAGTGGGGGTCGGTGCCTCGGCTTCACAGGACGTTACCGTCCCGAAAACGCCTGACGCCACCGCAAGCTATGAACTGAACTTCCTTTGCGAGCTGCGGCCCGGGGTTTCATGGTCAGGCGAACCGGGCCGGTTGCGTATCCTCAAGGGGAGCGATGTGTTAATGGACATCGAACTCGTGCGCAACCCGGAGGACGATCAAAGTCGCCTCGGCACGCAGCAGCCGCTGGATTTCCTGCCGATTGCCTATCGACAATCGCTGGACGATCTGGTGTTTGAAAGTGGCGACTCGTTGAGCTTCGAAGTCAGTGGTGTTCCGACCCATGCCGGCGACAATCGCTCGATGGTGCTTATCACGCACATCGACCTTCAACTGAAACTTGCCCCGCTGCAACTCCAGCATTTGTATCTGGACGAGGAAGTTCTGGCACCTGGCCAAACGTTGCATCTGTGCCTGGGCGCATCTGTTGGCGGCAATCAGAGCGACCCCCTCTACATGGCGCACGAGCTGTCTTTCATGCCCCTGGACGACAACGCCTGGCTCGGTACGAACATCGCTTTGACCGCCCTTGGCAACCCGCAGGAAGCGGTCAAGGCTGACCCTGAATGGGAGGTCGATGGACCGCTGTCATCAGAATGGACGCTCGACTGCCCGGTGATCGGCGACGCGAACAGCTATGAGTTCTCGATCAGTCTGCTCAACCAGTTCAACGCTGAGCCTTATGCGATTGACGTGTCATTGGGGCACCATCGTCTGGCTTTTCGCGAGGTGCTGGCAGCAGCTTATGACCCGGTGCTCGAATATAAACAAAGTGTCCCGCTCGGGGTGCAAGTCATTTCGTTCTACACCAGCGAGGCGCTGGATGGCCGGACAGTGAACTGGACGGCTCCCGGGCAACGTGTGATTGGCGCCAGCGTCACCAACGAGCAAGGCTGGGTTTATTTTGATTTTGAACCGCAAAGAGCGGGTGAGGTTGTCATCACGGCATCGGTCGAAAGCCCTTATTACGCCAGTGGCAAAGTAACGCATGAATTCACGGTCAATGTGTTGGCGACTGATCCGTGGAACGATCTGCGTGCCGTCGTCGGAGAAGAAGTAACGCAGTGGAGCGTGACCGGTTATCCCGACCGGGGCACCGTGTACCCGGTCATCGTGCGCCTGCCCGACGACAGCCCGTTGCGGGGCACTGATCTGTCGCTGCACTGGAGCGGCGTCGGCCACGAGCAATTAGGGGTCAAGGTCAGTCCGGCGCTCGAGGAGCCGGTGCGGTTCGATGGGAGCGATATCCACTGGACGCTGACGAGCGAGGACCGGGTCGACGGGCAATTTGGCCTGTCATTGGGCTGCTCCAGGCTGTTGTTGCCGTCCCCGGTCAAACCCATGTCACTGGCGCGCAATCGGATCAGGGTGGGGGAGGTGCGGGAGGCCAACAAATATCCGATCGTCGACGAAGCAGAGAGTGTGCTGCTGCGCGTGCAAGCGGTGCATGAAGTGGTCAGCGGCGATGGTGATCCGGTCAGCAATGTGTTGGTCGAATGGATTACTCCTGATGGTGAACCGGTTCACGTTGTCACTGGATCGGGCGGCTGGTCCGGTTTTCACTATAGGCCGGAAACGGCCGGGGAAAAGTCAATCACGGCGCGCCTCAGGGCGTACCCGGAAGATCGCGGGGTCGAGTACTCCTTCACCGTCAACGCCGTTGCCACGAACCCCTGGAAAAATCATGTCAGGATCTGGCTCGACGACGCAGAAGTCCTACGCAATACATTGGGGGTGCTCTGTCGACGCGGGCAGACTCACACCCTGAAAGTCGAACCTGTTGAGGGCAGTGACTGGATCGGGGGCAATATCAGCCTGCACTGGCGCGGCGTTGATCCTGATATCGGATTGGTGCCTGAAGGACTGGGAGAGCCCAGGCAATTGACGTCGGCAGGGGTGCAATGGGAATTGGGCTCCGACAGCGGCACCAGCCACAGCAGCCTGTTCGAGCTGGAACTGCGCCTTGACGGCGTAGCAGAGGTTCGCGAATTGGCAGGACGCCTGGTGTCTGCGGATCTGACCGAGGAACTCACGCTGATGCTCGATCAGGTGTCATCGAACCTGGATGATGGCGGGCTCTATCCGTGCCTGGGGGCTGTTCACCGCTTCAAGGTTTTACCTCATGTACTGAGTCCGTTGGTGGGGCTTGAGGCATCTCTGATCTGGTCGGGCACATCGGCCGACTCATTGGGCGCGACCGTCGCCCCGCCGCTCGATCATGCGCAGACGCTGGACGACGGCGGCGCGATCTGGACGCTGGACTTCACCGGCAGTGAAGCACCGGGCGAATTTGCCCTGACCCTCGCTTTGCCTCAGTTGAATTTCACGGCGATTGCCAAGCCGATGACGCTGGCTCACAACAAAGTCAGATTTGAGGACTGCCGCGAGTCGGCGGTCGATCCGGTCATTGGCCAGGCGCCGGCGTGGATGTGGGTGCAGGTGTACTCGCATTACACCAACCGCCCTGTGGATCAGGCACCGGTGAACTGGTACATCGAGGAAAACCCGCGAGCAATCCCGACCACCGTCGATGGCTGGAGCGGTTTTGGCTTCAGGCCGGAGATTGACGGCGAGCAGTCGGTAACTGCGTCGGTACTCAGTCGTTATGACGGCTACGAAGATTGTCGTGCAATGCCGATCAAAGCGCTGGCCAGCGATCCGTGGAAGGGCGTGATGGTCAGTTTCGACGATCAGCCGGAGCAGCTATTGGGCGAACGAACGTTTTTCCCGCGACGCAATGGGCAGCATCGACTGCACGTGCGAGCGCCAGAAGGCAGTGTCTTGCTGGATCAGCTCTTCACCATGGGCGTGACGGGGAACCGACCTGCAACACTCGGCATACGCTTCGAGGAACCGAAGCCTGGCGCCCCCAGATTGTTGCCAGACATAGGGCAGATCTACAGGTTCTGGGTGGACGACCTCAGCGACGGCAATTTCGGAATGCGTTTTGCCTCCGCCCGGCTGGCCAGCCTGTCCCCCGTGAACGCCATGTCGGTGGGGCAGGGCGAACAGGTGGTGAAGATCGCTGAACGCCAGCGGGTCAACCAGGCGTTGCTCTGGGGCGATGCCGTGACTGAGCAGGTGACGGTCATCTCGTCGATCAGCGGCAAGCCAATGGTGGCAGTCGCCGTGACCTGGCGCAGTCCTGACCTAGGTGTGGTGACATCGATCACCAACTTCTACGGGGTGGCGAAGGTTGAATTTGTACCGACTACACCTGGAACGCAGGAGCTGACCGTATCGGTGGGGGGCGCACTGCATTCGGATTCGATGGCATTGCCGTTTTTCCTGCATGAGCCTCGCAAGATCCAATCGTTGATCAGTCCTGATCCGACAGGATATCCGGGGCAAGAAGTCAGCGCACAGGTCATTGTGGTTTCCGCCAGAACCGCTGAGCCGTTGGTGGATGTCGAGGTGGAGTGGGACTATCCGGGGATCAAGATCGCCCCGACGAAAACAGATGGCACCGGCAAGGCCGAGGTCACGTTCAGGCTTCCTCCGATCAAGGAGGGTTGGTTGCTTGCCTCTGTGAAGGGCGGTTACGCGGGATGGGAGTTCAATTCGATGATTTTCAGCGCGATTGCAAACTCGGATACCTGGATGCAGGAGTTCACGCTTTGGCTCGATGGCAAAGAGGTGAGCCTTGTTGACGGGAAGCTGCTGCTGTCTCATGCAACCGCTTACGACCTCGAATTAAGGGTAAGGCCGCACAGTTGGCTGAAACCTTGGGCTGAGGTGGCACTTGAAGACTCGTCCGGGGCGCAGGCGCTCGGGCTGACGTTTGATCCGGATCTTGACACCTTGCGCCCGGTAAACGATGAACCCATTCGGTGGTCCGTCAATAACGAAGGCCCATGGCGCAATGGCGACTTCACTTTGAAGTTCACCAGTCCAAGCATTCCGGACCGATTGTTGCCTGGACAATTGTTCGATGTCGAGGCAGAGCTGGACATGAAATTCGACAGTTTCGCCAAAGTCTTTGGGCATGACACGTCGTATCCCTGTCATGGCGGGTTGCATGTGATCAGATTGCGGGCAAAACAAGGCAGTCCGCTGATGGGGGCTTATATAAGGCTGGGATGGCAAGGCGCGAGCGCTGAGAGTCTTGGAGTGAAAATAACTCCTGACATTGAACAGGAGTATCAACTCGGACAGGAGTGGTTATCGTGGACTATCGATTGTCGAGAAAGCATCGGCGATGGCTCGTT
Organism: Pseudomonas sp. 1L-B-1-E-C1; assembly: GCF_057291835.1. Taxonomy (NCBI): domain Bacteria; kingdom Pseudomonadati; phylum Pseudomonadota; class Gammaproteobacteria; order Pseudomonadales; family Pseudomonadaceae; genus Pseudomonas; species Pseudomonas sp. 1L-B-1-E-C1. Next base: position 156,545 of record NZ_JBXAWN010000007.1, read on the forward strand.
TGCCCTGACGCTGACGACGCGTAATGATCAATGGCTGATTTTGCCTACGGCCATGCGCCTGGCGCATAACTGGGTGACAGCAGAACGCTGGGAGCGAGACATTGAGATGGGGACCGGGGAAATAATGACCCAAAATGGCATTCGGGCGACCTCCAAAATGACGAAGCAGCTTGCGCCGGGTGTTCGAGTCTCGGTTCAGCATTCCGATTCAAGCGAGATCTACTACTTGACAACCGGTCACTCCGGCGAAGCAGTTGTCAATACGCACAGGGGCGTAACTGCCGATCTGAAAATTTACAATCACTACGACGGCAGCACTGTCTGATTGCAAGTTGTTGCTCTTGCTAATGAAGCCGCGCCTGTTCCAGCCGGAGAAGGCGTTAAAACCCTCCGGCACTCTTCAACGCCAGATATCGCGCTACCAGTTCTGCCCCGAACTCCGCTGGCCGGACATCCATCACCGAAACTCCATGAGCACTCAACCGCTCATGGAGTTCTGCGCGCTCATTCAGGTAATTCACTGTCGCGCAGTAAGCGAGTGCCTCGGGCAATGTCTGCACCGTTGTATTGCGCAGGGTGTCGAGGGTTTCTTCGCGCAGACTGGCGACCAATACCCGATGTTGTGCGCTCAGACGCTTGACCGCGCTCAGCAATTCTTCATCGTCTTCATCACGCAAGTTAGTCACCAGCACCACCAGGGCACGGCGTTTCTGGCGACTCAGCAGTTGATTGGCGGCGGCCTGGTAATCGGCCGGGCGTTGTGTGCTGTCGAGGTCATAAACCGCGTTGAGCAATACGTTCAATTGCCCAGCGCCTTTGACCGGCGCCAGATGGCGCCGCGTGTCGCCGGCGAAGGTACTCAGGCCCACCGCATCGCCCTGGCGCAGGGCCACGTAGCTGAGCAGCAGGCAGGCATTGAGCGCGTGGTCGAAATGCGAGAGTTCATCGTCCTGGCTGCGCATGCGACGGCCGCAGTCGAGCAGGAAAATGATTTGCTGGTCGCGCTCATCCTGATACTCGCGGGCAATCGGCGTGCGTTGACGGGCGGTGGCTTTCCAGTCGATCTGACGCAGGCTGTCGCCCTCACGGAATTCGCGCAGTTGATGGAATTCCAGGCCCTGACCGCGCCGCTGGCGCTGACGCACACCGAGCTGGCTGAGCCAGTTGTCCACGGCCAACAGCTCACCGCCGTAGAACCGGGCGAAATCCGGGTAGACGCGGGTCTCGTCGCTGACGCTGAGCAGGCGTTTGCCTGACCATAAGCCCAGAGGGCTCGGCATGTTGACTTCGCAGTGTTCAAAGCGCAAATGCCCGCGTTTGGCCGGGCGCAGACGGTAGCGGATCTGGCTCGAATGGCCGGGTTGAAGCTCGACGGCCCATGGCAGATGTTCAAACGCGAGGCCGTCGGGAACGTGGTCGAAAAGACTGATTTGCAGCGTATCGGCGAAGTCATGCGCAATGTCCAGTTGCACCTCTGCCCAACGCCCAAGTGCCAGACTGCCTGGCATCTGCCGCTTGATGTGCGGCGAGGGCAGGCGTCTGAGGCGCAGCGCATCAATCACGGCCAACGCCAACAGAGCCAGGAGCAAACCCCAATTGATCGAAATCAGGCTCGACGGAAGCTCTCTGCCGAGTGCTTGAAGGGCACCGAGTACAATGCTGACGACCAGCAGCAGGGCCAGCCAGTTCAACAGCAGCCGCGAGGGTTTCACAGGCGCGGCGCCGGCACTTGATCGAGCAATTGCGCGAGCACCTGATCGACCTGCAGACCCTCGATATCCAGCTCCGGAGCAATGCGCACGCGATGACGCAGCACGGCCAGCGCGCAACCCTTGATGTCGTCGGGAATCACGAACTCGCCACCACGCAACAAGGCGCGGGCGCGGGCGCAACGCACCAGGGCAATCGAGGCACGGGGGCCGGCGCCCAGGGTCAGCCCCGGCCAGGTGCGCGTGCCGCGCGCCAGGCGCACGGCGTAATCGAGCACCTGATCGTCCAGCGGCAAGTCACTGGCAATCCGTTGCAGGGCTTGCACGTCCCTGGCCTGCAATACCGTGCGCAGCGGTTGCACATCGAGCATGTCGGCGCGGCTCGAGCGACACACCTGACGGACCATGTTCAGTTCCTGATCGGCATCGGGATAATCCATGCGCACCTTGAGCATGAAACGGTCGAGTTCGGCTTCCGGCAGCGGATAGGTGCCTTCCTGCTCGATCGGATTCTGTGTGGCCAAGACCATGAACGGTTGCGCGATCGGCAGGGCGCGACCTTCGAGCGTGACCTGACGCTCCTGCATCGCTTCGAGCAGCGCTGCCTGGGTTTTTGCCGGGGCGCGGTTGATCTCATCGGCCAGCAGCAGGTTGGTGAACAACGGGCCTTTGCGCAGCTTGAACTGTTCGGTCTGCAAGTCATACACGGCATGGCCGGTCACGTCGCTGGGCATCAGGTCCGGGGTGAACTGGATGCGTGCAAACTCACCGCCAAAGCAACGCGCCAGTGCCCGCACCAGCAAGGTCTTGCCCAGACCGGGCACGCCTTCGAGCAACACGTGGCCGCCGGCAATCAGCGCGGTCAGCACGTCGTCGACCACCGCGTCCTGGCCGATCAGCGCTTTTTTCAATTCGTTGCGCACCGCCTGCGCCAACTGGCTGGCACGCTGGCGTTGCTGAGCGGTATGCGTGGCGCTGCCGGGCTCGATCTGTTCAGTCATAACGCGTTCCTCAAGGTTTGCAGGTGAGCGACCTGCCGGCTGAATTCGGCGCTGGATAAACGCTGCTTCGCTCGTGGGCTCAGGGCCTGGCTGATGGCGCGGGTGGGTTGCCGGGTCAGGCGCGACAACGCCAGCCATTGTTCGGCAACGTTCAGTTGATCGAAACCGGGATGGCGGCGGCGGGCGCGGCGCAGCACGTCCTGTTGCAGTGCTTGCAGCAGCGCCTGCTGGCCGTTGTGGCGCAGCAGGAAATCGGCACTGGCGCGCAGGTGTTCCTGCAATTGCCGGCGTCCGCTCGGGGCGGGCAGCTGCAGCGGGCCATGGCGTACGCCAGCGTGCCACAGCCACAGGCCGACCAAGGCGAGCAGGGCGACGATGGCCTGTGGAAAGTAGCGCCATAGCAGCGTCCACAGACCATCGTGCGCCGTGTTGTAAATCAGCGTGACGTCGGTGTCGGCGCTCAGGTACCAGAGCAGCCAGGCGTTATCGTATTGGCCGATGGCCGGGGTTTTCCACAGCTCGGCATCGGTGACCACGGTGACCGTGCCGAGGCCGTACACCCGTTGCATCATGTGCGTGGCTTTGGCGCTGTTGGCCCAGGCTTGGGCTACGTTGTTCGGGTCGTCGAGGTGGAAGTCGGTGTCGAACCCGGCGTAGGCCGGCGCGTCTTCGTCTTCCAGATACAGCTTGGTCAGTTTCGGGAAACGATCCTTTTCCACTGCCTCAGGAGGATCTTTCAGGTCCTTGCTTAGCGACTGGTGCAGTTGCACTCGATCGAGCAGCAGATCGTTGCTTTGTTGACTTCGCGCATCCCACAGCGACTCGGCGACAAACACCAAGCGCCCGCCGGCGCGAGTCCAGTTCAACACCTGATCGACTTCTCGCGGCGTCATCCGCGCGCGCTCGCCGAACAACAACAGAGTATTACCGTGCGGATCGATCTGTGGCAGCACCGCCAGGGTCTCGGCGTGGGTGACCACGAGGCCGCGTTCGCGCAGAAATATTTCCGCCGCCAGATACGGGTTGGCTTGCGCGGTGGGCGAGGGGCCGTGATCGATAACTTCCTGATATGGCCGGGCTTTGAGAAACAGAAAAAGGCTCAAGCCGCCGAGCAGCAACAGCGCCAGCGCACCGATCGACCAGCCGATGCGCCGGTTCAATGCGCAGCACCTTTGGCAAACAATGTACGCCAGCCGTCGCACAATTCCGCTTGCAAATGAGCGGGTGGAATCCGGTGCCCGTAGGCCATGTTCTGCCAGTGAACAGTGAGGTTGCGGCTGTAGGCGAGCAGGTTCGGGCGTTGCAATTGTTCGATGCGTTCGAGGATCTGGCTCTCGGTGTCGGCGGCTTTCAGCGTCAGATCGAAATCGTGCAGCAGATGGCTCAGCAGCCCGCGATAGAGCAGGCCCAGCGCGGCACGAGGTTCGCTGAGCCACAGCTGTTCGGCGCTGGCGGCGATGTCATCAGGCAAGGTTTCAAGGTTCAGATCGAGGCCGAAAACTTGTGGCGCCGCCGGACGTTTGCTGCGCGATGGCAGGTTCGGTCGGCGGCTGACAAAGGCCTGGAGAAATTCGCGATAACGCCAGAGCAGCCAGCCCAGCGCGGCGATCAACGTTCCCCACAGCAGCACTTCAATCACGCTGGCGAGGCTATCGAGGTGCCGACCATCGAGCCAGCCGAGCAGGGTCTTCAGCCATTGCGGTGCCTCACCTGTCTGCTTGTCCTCGGCCGGACTCGCCGGGTCATCGCCGAAGCGATAGCGGGTGACGCTCTCTTTGTTCTTGAACGGCGGTTGTTCGAGCAGCGACTGGATGCTGTCGTGCGAGGCCTGACTGGTCAGCGGTTGATTGAGCAGTCGTGGCGCGTCCGGCGTATTAGCCGCCCATACCGGTTGCAGGTTCGGCAGCAGCAGGCATGCGGCCAGCAGTACACCGAGCACGCCGTTGTTCAAGCGCTGACGCAAACGGCGGAACACCAGCTCGATGTCCCAGGCTTCCAGTTGCGTGCGCCGGTTGAGGTAGAGGCTGAAGCCGCAGGCAACATACACCGGCTCCCAGACCACCAGGATCAGCGCATAGAAAGCGTTGGTCAGGTGTTCCAGCCAGCGCCAGTCCTGATCGGCCGCGAGCAGCAGCGACTGCCAGTCCCAATCGGTTTCGATCTGCTGCGGCAGGAGTATGTAAAACAACACCATCAGACCAATCCACAGCGCGGTTTCCAGATGCACGCCGATAATCGTCAACCACTGCGCGGCGCCGCCGTTGCGCTGCAACAGTACCTGCAGACGTTGTTGTCTGGCCTCGCCGTCGAGGCCTTCGAGTTGCGTCACCGGCAGCACAAAGCTGCGACTCAGGCTCAGCCGTCGCCAGGTCAGACTGGCCAGCAACTGCGGCCTTAGCAGGCGCGGCCATTCACGCAATGCCTGCTTGAGCGTCGGCGTTTCACCGAACAGTGCTTTGGAGAGGATGTACAACGGCAGGCGTTCATATGCTGGTTTCAGCCACCAGAAAATGAACACCGCCAGCGACGGTGAATCCCACAGCAACAGGCTGAGCAGGGCGAACAGCGGCAGGGTGACGATGGCCCAACTGGTCATCAGCAGACGCCGATGTTGCTGGCTCATCAGTACGCCGAGGTCCATGGCTTCCCAGGTCGTGCGCGGGCGAATCACCACGCTGGCATCACTCAGGCGCATGGCGGATCCTTCCGGCAAACAGCAGATAAACCGCGACGGCCAGCCACAGCGCGGCGCCGACTGCGTATTTGGTCAGCGGCGTGACGCTGGTTTTCGACGACCAGTAAGCCTCGATGAATGCTGCGATCAGCAGGAACAGCATCACCCCGCACACCAGCAACACGCTTTTTCGCGCGGCCAGACGCAGCGCCTCGCCCCATGTCAGACGTCCGGGGGCGATCAGCGCCCAGCCCAGCTTGAGGCCCGCCGCGCCGGCGAGGGCAATGGCGGTCAGTTCGAACGCACCGTGACCGATCACGAACGACCAGAAGGTCTGGCCGAAACCGATCTCGCTGAGATGCCCGGCCACCGCGCCGATGATCATGCCGTTGTAAAGCAGGAAAAAACCGCTGCCCACGCCCATCAGCAAACCGCTGGCGAACGTTTGAAAGGCGATGCCCGTGTTGTGCATCACGTAATAGCCGAACATTACCCAGTCTTCGCTGGCTGCCCGTTCCGCCGAGCGTCCGAGGTGGCCGGCAACGGGGTCGTACATGCCTTGCATCTCGCGCACCTGTTCGGCCGGGATCAGGTTGTAGATCAGTTCCGGGAACAGATAAACCAGCACGCCAAAACCGATCAGGCTGACGAAGAACAGCAGGCTGGCGACCGCAACGAAGCGCCACTCTTCGCGCACCAGTCGCGGGAAGTCGGCGAGGATGAAACTGATGATTTGCGCGCCGAGGCGACTGCGCTGCCGGTACAGCTGTTGATGGCCGCGCAATACCTGCTGCTGCAATGAGTCGATCAGAAAACTGCTGTAGCCGCGCTCCTGGGCCAGAGCCAGATGTTGGCAAAGACGTCGATAGGCCTTGGGAAAAGCCGCTACTTGCGAGGTGTCCTTGCCGTGTTCGAGGCGTTCCAGCGCCAGGGCGAAGCGCTCCCATTCGGCCTTGTGGCGGGTTTCGAACAGGCTCTGCTTCATGGGGTCGGCCCCAGCAGGCCGCGCGCGATACCGTTGAGTTCGGACACGGCTTTGGGCGCGGAAATATGCAGCGGCTGCGCCAGCAACGCTGCCAGCTCATTGACCCGTGCCGGCGATAGCTCGGCCTGACGCTCGGCGAAACCGAGTAGCGCGCGTTGTTCGCTGAGCGTGAGAGCGACAGGGCAGCGGCGAGGTTCGGCCTCAGGCAATTGCGGGCGACTGAGCGGGCGTTCGCTGTAGACCACCAGTGTGCCGGCGGCAATGTCGCCGAGGCGTTTGAAGGTCGGGTGTTGCAGGCAACTGACTGCACCGAGGAAATAGCCGAAGGGCAGCAGATCGACAAAACGCAGCAGGTTACGCAATAGCGAGGCCGACCAGCCGATCGGCGTGCCGTCGTCATGGACGACGCGCAAGCCCAGCCATTGTTTACCCGGCGAGCGGCCCTGGCGCAGCACTTCGAACAGCACCATGTACCACCAGCTGATGGCGAACAGCAGCAAAGAACCGAGGCCCATACCGAGCTTGCCGAGAAATGCCAATGCGATAAACAGCACGCCGAGAATCAGGCCGCGGATGCCCAGATCGATGCCAAACGCCACGGCGCGCACCATCAACCCGGCAGGGCGCAAGGGCAGGTCGATACCTTCCGGCGTTTCGACCTGATGCCGCGTATCCAGCGGTGCTTTCCTTGGCGGTGCTGTGGGCTCGAGCATGGGTTACCTGATGTTCGCCTGTTCAGAGTGCAATTGCGCCTGATGCTAGCAGCCTCTCGGGTGTGGGAGCGAGCCTGCTCGCGAATGCGGTGGATCAGTCAGTCCATTTGCAACAGACAGAAAGCTTTCGCGAGCAGGCTCGCTCCCACAGGGAAAATGCGATTCACCTGTAGGAATTTGGAGAAATTGCTGTTCGAGGGCGACGAGGCTGGCCGTGGCAACCCTGGAGCGCCTAGACTTCGCCGATCTTCTGTTCAGGATTCGCCCGTGACTTCAATCTTCTGGTACGACTACGAAACCACTGGCATCAATCCGCGCAACGACCGTCCGCTGCAAGTCGCCGGGATTCGTACTGACCATGCGCTCAACGAAATCGACGAGCCGGTCAATCTCTACTGCCAGCCCAGCGAAGACATCCTCCCGCACCCGGCCGCCTGTGCGATCACCGGCATCACCCCCGGCCAGCTCGCCGAAAAGGGCCTGAGCGAAGCCGATTTCATGACTCGCGTGCATGCGCAACTGGCCGCACCGGGCACGTGTGGCGCCGGTTACAACACCTTGCGTTTCGACGATGAAATGACCCGCTACAGCCTGTATCGCAACTTCTTCGACCCCTATGCGCGGGAGTGGCAGGGCGGCAACAGTCGCTGGGATCTGATCGATGTGGTGCGCGCCGCTTACGCATTGCGTCCCGACGGTCTGGTCTGGCCGACGGATGATGAGGGCCGCGTGACCCTCAAGCTCGAGCGTCTCACGGCGGCCAATAATATCGATCACGGCCATGCCCACGAGGCGCTGTCGGACGTGCGCGCCACCATCGCACTGGCGCGGCTGATTCGCGAGAAACAGCCCAGGCTCTACGAGTGGCTGTTCCAGTTGCGCAGCAAGCAGAAAGTGCTGGATCAGATTCGTCTGCTGCAACCGCTGGTGCATGTGTCCGGGCGTTTCTCGGCGGCGCGCAGTTATGTCGGCGTGGTCCTGCCGCTGGCCTGGCACCCGAAGAACCGCAACGCCTTGATCGTCTGTGACTTGCATCTCGATCCACAGGGGCTGCTGGACCTGGACGCGCAAGTCCTGCGCCAGCGGCTGTATACCCGCCGCGATGAGTTGGAGGAAGGTGAGTTGCCGGTGCCGCTCAAGCTGATTCACATCAATCGTTGTCCGGTTGTAGCGCCGCTGGCGGTATTGCGCGCAGAAGATCAGCAACGCCTTGGGCTGGATATGGCGCTTTATCAGGAGCGGGCACTGCGACTAACTGACGCACAACAAGTCTGGAAAGATAAAATCGCGGCGATTTATGCCAGCGAAGATTTCACACCCAGCGAAGATCCCGAGCAGCAGTTGTACGATGGTTTTATCGGTGATCGCGACCGCCGTCTATGTGAGCAAGTTCGAATGGCGGATCCTGCGCAATTAGCGCAAGAGCAGTGGCCTTTCGATGATGAACGTTTGCCCGAATTACTTTTTCGATATCGAGCACGCAACTTTCCGGACACCCTGGATGTTGCCGAGCAGGAGCGCTGGAAATTATTTTGTCAGCAGCGTCTCACGCAACCCGAGGCAGGTGCGCCGAATACCGTGCAGGCATTTATCGAGGCAGCCGAGCAATGGTCGCTTAGTGCGACGCCAATGCAGAGAGACGTGCTCAATGACTGGCAGAACTATGTCCAGGCATTACGCAAACGTTTGAATCTGTGAAATTGAACATGCCCGGAAATAATTGACGGGCATAAAAAAAACGCCAGCGCAAGCTGGCGTTTTTTTGTTCGCGGATCGCTCGGCGAAGATGTTGCGGCTTAGCCCAGCAGGGTAGCCCAGCCTTCAACCACGTCGCCGCCCCACTTGGCTTTCCACTCTTTCAGAGTCTTGTGGTTGCCACCTTTGGTTTCGATGACTTCACCGTTGTGCGGGTTTTTGTATTGCTTAACTTTGCGTGCACGTTTGGTGCCGGTAGTTTTCACTGCGCCGCCACGTGGGGCCTTGGATTTGGCTTCCGGATCCAGCAGCGCGATGATGTCACGCAGCGACTTGGAGTATTCACCCATCAGCGTGCGCAGTTTGCCTTCGAATTCCAGCTCGGCTTGCAGTTTGTCGTCTTCCGACAGGTTTTTCAGACGGGCTTGCAGCTCTTTGATGGCTTCTTCGGTGGCGCGATATTCGTTGATCAAGGACATGAGTACTACCTTTTGTAGAATGCTGAATGACAGGGGACAGTGCCGCAATAATAGTCAGGCTGTTTCATCAAGTAAACATTTAGATCGGCTTTTTATTTAAATGAGTTACAGGAATTAGCCGCCAATTGAATGTTCAGTTAAATAATGTGATGCAGTCAGCACAGATATTTACAGTTGTCTGACAAAAGCCTCGCTAAAGCGTCACGGTCTTGACGAAGACCCGCGTCAGAAAGTCGTTTCGCCAGGCTTCGTTGCGAGCGGCGCGCATGCGTACTGCAGTTTTCCTGCACAGTCGCTAGAATGGCGGCCTTTGTGAAGTTCTGGAGTTTCCCCCTCATGCGCACTTTTCGGCTGGTGATATCTTGCCCGGACCGCGTTGGCATCGTTGCCAAAGTCAGTAATTTTCTGGCCTCTCATAACGGCTGGATCACCGAAGCGAGCCACCACTCTGACAATCAAGTGGGCTGGTTCTTCATGCGTCACGAAATTCGTGCCGATTCGCTGCCGTTCGGTATCGAAGAATTGCGCGAGAAGTTCGCGCCGATCGCCGAAGAGTTCTCGATGGACTGGCGCATCACCGACACCGAGCAGAAGAAACGCGTAGTGCTGATGGCCAGCCGCGAATCGCACTGCCTGGCCGACCTGCTGCACCGCTGGCACAGCGACGAACTGGATTGCGAAATCTCCTGCGTGATTTCCAACCACGACGACCTGCGTAGCATGGTCGAGTGGCACGGCATTCCTTACTACCACGTGCCGGTCAATCCGCAGGACAAGCAGCCTGCATTCGACGAAGTGTCGCGCCTGGTCAAACAGCACGACGCCGAAGTGGTGGTGCTGGCGCGCTACATGCAGATCCTGCCGCCGGACATGTGCCGCGAATATGCGCACAAGGTCATCAACATTCACCACAGCTTCCTGCCTTCGTTTGTCGGCGCCAAGCCGTACCACCAGGCGTCCCTGCGCGGCGTCAAACTGATCGGCGCGACCTGCCACTACGTGACCGAAGAGTTGGACGCCGGCCCGATCATCGAGCAGGACGTGGTGCGTGTCAGCCACAGCGACAGCATCGAAGACATGGTGCGTTTCGGCCGTGACGTCGAGAAGATGGTGTTGGCCCGCGGCCTGCGTTATCACCTCGAAGACCGTGTGCTGGTGCACGGCAACAAGACAGTTGTGTTCTGATCGAGCACTGCATGCTTGAAAAACCAAGGGCTTGGGCGTTGAATCGCTCAGGCCCTTGTCATTTGAGTCCGAGGAAAAGCCATGAACGATCCACTGGACAAAGCCACATCAAAAGCGCCCGCCACCCTCGGCGAAGGTTGCCTGAGTCGCTACGACCCCGACGACATGAGCGCTGAGGACGGCACCGAATTCCCCGGCGCCGCCGAGCTTTGGGAACAGGTGAAAACAGAGTCGGACGATGAAACGGGTAATGCCTGAAAAGATCGCAGCCTTCGGCAGCTCCTACAGAGAGAATCGCGTTTCAATGTAGGAGCTGCCGAAGGCTGCGATCTTCAGGCTTGGCGCACTTTCATCAGCTTCTTCAGCAACGGCTTGCCCAGCATCAACACGAACACAGGGCCGCCGACCAGCAGATAGAAGTAATACGTCACCACTCGCCAGATCAGGATCGCCGCCGCTGCGGTGGATTTGCCCACCATCGGTGCGAGGAGCGCAGCAGAAGTCAATTCCGCCGCCCCTGCGCCGCCGGGTAACAGACTGAACTGGCCGGCGCCCAGCGAGAGCATCTGCACCAGAAAACTCCATGCCCACTGCAAGTCGGCACCGAGCCCGCGCAGAGCCAGATACAACACGCTGTAACGCAGCAGCCAGTGCAAACAAGTCAAGGCGAACACCTGAACCAGCGTCTGCCAGGGCAACTTCAAGGTATCGGTAAACGCCGCGAGAAAGTGCAGCAACTTGCGCGCCCAGCGCCTGCGAGTGCGCGCCGTGACGTTCATTCCTGCCAATACCCGACCGCTCAGGCGAATCAACGCTCGGTGATAGCGCGCAATCAATACGCAACTGAACAAGCCGCCGAACAGCGAAACGGCGCTGACTGTCAGTAGCCACTCGAGGCGATCGCTCAGGTGCTGGAACAGCGCGTAGATCAGAATCCCACTCAGCGCGCAGAGAAAGAACAACAGATCGCTGAGTTGGTCCATGGCAAACACCGCGCTGCCCCGCGCCGGACGCACGCCGCACCGGGCCAGCAAGGCCATGATGGTCAGCGGCCCGCCGCTGCCCCCGGGCGTAGCGCAGTAGGCGAACTCGGCCGCCATCACCACACCGAGGCTTTTCAACGGTGCGACCTTTTCACGCTGATCGCCGAGCAGCAAACGCAGGCGCAGGGTATTGATGCCCCAGCACAGCAGAATCATGCCGAACATGATCAACAGCCAGTTCAGCGGGAAAGCGCGCAAACGCGACCAGGTTTCGCCGCCGCCGAGCAGCACAGGAATCAGCACTGCTGCGAGCAGACCAATCAGCAACAGCAGGCTGCGCTTCATGCTGCGCGTTCCAGTTGACCGTGCTGTCGGGCGAGCCAGTCGATCTTGGTCAGCGGCACGCGTCCGTCCGCCAGCAGGCGTTCCAGCGTGCGTAACCAATAATCTCGAGAGAAACGATGGCGCATGTCGACCGGATGCAGACCCAGGCGAATCACCGGGGCTTCGCGCCAGCGCTGTTCACGCTGGTCGCTGACGATTTTCGACAAGCCGCGCCGCCAGGCACTGCGCGCACTCCACACCAGTCCCGGTGCATCTACGGCGCTAAAGTCGGGCAAGCGATAAAGATGCTGCGGATCGCTGGTGTAACTGAGCGGCAATTCGCGCAAGGCCTGACGGGTGCCGTCGCTCATCAGCCACGCCGGGGCGACGAAGCCGTGCACTGGCCAGTCGTAGCGCTGAAAAATTTCCAGCCCGGCGTGCAGGCGGGCGAGGGCTGCTTCGCGGGACAGCCGATAGAACTCACCTTCATGGGTGTAGACCCGGCGCATGAACCAGTCGCGCGGGTTGTGCGACATGGGTTCCTGGTCGTCATGGTAATAACCGTGCAGCGCCAGTTCATCGCCTCGGGCGACCCGGGCATCGAGCACTCGGCGAAATGCCGGGTTGGCATCAAGCGCATCGTGGCGATGGAAGTCCGGCACCACCAGCCATGTCATCGGCACATTGCCCAAGGCATCGACGGCCTCGACGAAGGGCTGGTAATCACCCCAGGTCGTAGGCGCCACATCATGCAATACCAGACAAACCGTTTTCATTGGCTCAACCATTGGCCACCCGTGGCAGCGTATGGCCGAGCACGGCGTGGTAGTGGCTGAGCAGGCTGTCGACTACGGTATCCCAGGCGTAATGCCGTTCGACATGCTGGCGCGCCTGACGGCCGAGCCGATCACAGCCGCGACTGAACAGCTCGCGCACGGCGTTGGCCATGGCCTGCGGATTATTCGGTGCACAGAGCAGACCGCAGGAGTCATTGACGATCTCTTCAAACGCACCGGCCGCGACTGCCACCACTGGAATGCCACAAGCCATGGCTTCAAGAATGACCAGACCGAAAGTTTCCTGATCACCGGCATGCAGCAGCGCATCGGCGCTGGCCATCAGCCGCCCGACTTTTGGCGCCGGGCAAAATTCGTCGATGACACTGACGTTGTCCGGCACCGCTGCGGGCATCGACGAGCCGACCAGCAGCAAGTGATAACGCGGACCAAGGCGTTGCATGCACTTGAGCAGTACCGGCAGGTTTTTCTCCTTGGACCCGCGCCCGGCGAAGATCAGCAGGCGGGTGTCTTCGGCAATGCCCAGTTCGGCCCGCAGGCCGGGGTCGCGGGCGTCGGGATGGAAGGTATGCAAATCCACCCCTAGCGGTTGTACATAGACATTACGCACGCCAAGCGCCGTGAGCTTGTCGGCCATGACCTGGCTCGGCGCAAGCACGCGGTCGAAATTGCCATAGAGACGGGTGACGTAGGCCTCGACATTCGGCGTGACCCAATGGCCCATGCGATTACCCGCCAGCAGCGGCAGATCCGAGTGATAAAAGCCGATCACCGGCACATCCAGCTGCCGCCGCGCATCCAGCGCCGCCCATGCGGTGAGGTAGGGATCGCCAACTTCGATCAGGTCCGGCTGCAAATCCTGCAGAACATTTCGCCATGGCGCCAGGCGCAGCGGGAAGCGATAGCCTTTGCCGAAGGGCAGCGCGGGCGCTGGAACCGTGTAAATGCCGTCATGTTCACCCAGTCGTGCGCCGGGGATCAGCAGGCTGTGACGAATGGCGTTGCGGTCGCCGAGGCGACGGTGTTTGGCATCCAGATAAGTCCGTACGCCTCCGCTGGCCGGGGCGTAGAACATGGTGATGTCGGCGATATGCACGGTGAGCAACCCTCCGCTGTGTTGTTCTCCCTTGGTTGACCGTTATCCAGAATAGATGTTCGGTCGGGATTGCGCGGTGCGGGGCACATGCAAAAAGATCGCAGCCTTCGGCAGCTCCTACAATTGGAATGCGTTTCCCCTGTAGGAGCTGCCGAAGGCCGCGATCTTTTGATCTTAAATCCTGAAGCTGCCTACCAGTTGCTTGAGACGCGAAGCCTGCTGCTCCAGATCCGAGCACGCACGCAAGGTCGCTTGCAGGTTTTCGACACCTTCCTGGTTCAGCGTATTGATCTCGGTGATATCGACATTGATCGACTCGACCACCGCAGTCTGCTCCTCGGTCGCGGTCGCCACCGACTGGTTCATCCCGTCGATCTCGCCAATGCGCAGGGTCACGCTGTTCAGGCGTTCGCCAGCGAGGTTGGCGATCTCGACGCTGTCCTGGCTGTGGCGCTGACTGTCGCTCATGGTGCTCACCGATTCCCGGGCGCCGACTTGCAGCTCCTCGATCATGGTCTGCACCTGTTGGGCCGATTCCTGGGTGCGGTGCGCGAGGTTGCGCACTTCGTCGGCCACCACGGCAAAACCACGACCGGCCTCACCGGCGCGCGCCGCTTCGATCGCCGCGTTCAGCGCCAACAGGTTGGTCTGCTGGGAAATGCTGGTGATCACTTCGAGAATCTGGCCGATGTTGACGGTCTTGCTGTTCAGCGACTCGATGTTGGTGCTCGACGCGCTGAGCATGCTCGACAATTGATTCATCGCCTTGATGCTGCGCTCGACCACTTGCTGGCCATCCTCGGCCAGACCCCGGGCGTCACTGGCCTGATTCGAAGCCTGTGCGGCATTGCGGGCAATTTCCTGCGCGGCGGCGCCGAGCTGATTGATCGCGGCAGCAACGCTGCTGGTGCGCGAAGCTTGCTGGTCGGAGTTGTACATCGACGAGTTCGACGCTGCAACGACGCGCAGGGCGACCTCGTTGACCTGGCCGGTGGCCGAGGACACTTCGCGGATCGAACCGTGAATGCGCTCGACGAAGCGGTTGAATGCGGTGCCAAGGATGCCGAATTCATCGTTATTGACGATGTTCAGGCGTTTGGTCAGGTCGCCTTCGCCGTCGGCGATGTCTTCCATGGCGCGGGTCATCACGTGCAGTGGCTGGATCAGCAGGCGAATCAGCATGCCGAGCAGGGCAATGATGATTGCCACGGCAATAATGGTCGCGATCACCGCCGAGGTGCGGAATTCGCTGAGCATCGCATAGGCCTGGTCTTTATCGATCGACAGACCGATGTACCAGTTCACCGATGGCAGGCCTTTGATCGGCGCGAAGGTGACGATGCGGGTTTTGCCATCCACCGTCACTTCACTGAAGTCGCTGCTGATGCGCGGGGTGTCCTGCGGGTAGGCTTCTTTGAGCGATTTCATCACCAGAGCCTTGTCCGGGTGGACGAGGATCTTGCCGTCGGCACTGATCAGGAACACATAGCCCATGCCGTCGAAATCCCGCGCGGCGAGGGTATCGACCAGCGATTGCAGACTGAGGTCGCCGCCGACCACGCCAACGCTCTGCCCGGCCTTCTTCGACGCGGTGGCGATGGAGATGATCAACTGGCCGGTGGCGGCATCGATGTAGGGTTCGGTCAGGGTCGACGTGCTGCTGCTTTCGGCACCTTTATACCAAGGGCGCACGCGCGGATCGAAACCGTCCGGCATCTTCACGTCCGGGCGGATGGTGAAATGCCCGGTGGCATCGCCCAGGTAGGTGGCCATGAACGTCGAAGTCAGGCTTTTCTGCTCGAGCAGGCTGGCGACCGTGGCAGGTTCCGGGTTGATGGCAATGTTTTGTGCGGCGTTCTCGATCAGCAGAATGCGCCCGCTGAGCCAGGTCTGGATATTGCCGGCGGTGACCTCGCCCATTTCGTTGAGGTAGTTATTCAGATCATCGCGGATCGCATTGCGCTGCAGCCAGTCGTTGTACAACGTGAACGAGGCGAAAGCGGCAATGACGATGAGAGCGGCGGCAAGCAAAATCTTATGGCTGAAGCGCAGGTTTTTGTTCATGGCTTGGGGTTCCGCTAAGGTCTTAATGTCCTGGGCGTGCTTTGATAGAGGCGCGCACTATGGGCAAGGTTGAAAAACTGATATTTCCGGCTCTCCTTAGGGAAATGTCTGACCCGATTTTCTGACGGGTTCGTCCACTTTATGTATCGGCCATGTGTCATCAAAGATTAACCATTGGGTGAGAAAATGCCTGACTCCTCGCAACTCGTTATCGGCGCTGATCCGGCCGCGCAACCCATCGCTCAGGCCATGCGCCTGGCCAACCGCCACGGACTGATCGCCGGCGCCACCGGCACTGGTAAAACCGTGACCTTGCAGCGTCTGGCCGAAGCGTTCAGCGATGCCGGTGTGGCGGTGTTCGCCGCCGACATCAAGGGCGACCTGTGCGGCCTCGGCGCCGCTGGCAACCCGCAGGGCAAAGTGGCCGAGCGTATCGCCGGCATGCCCTGGCTCGGTCACACGCCCCAGGCTTATCCCGTCACGCTGTGGGACATTCACGGCGAATCCGGTCATCCGCTGCGCACCACCCTGAGCGAAATGGGCCCGTTGCTGATCGGCAGCCTGCTCGAGCTGACCGACAGTCAGCAGTCGGCGCTGTACGCGGCGTTCAAGGTGGCGGATCGCGAAGGCTTGCTGTTGCTGGATCTCAAGGATCTGAAAGCGCTGCTCAATCACCTCAAGGACAATCCGCAATTACTCGGCGAGGATGCGGCGCTGATGACCACCGGTTCCAGCCAGGCACTGTTACGCCGCTTGGCGACGCTGGAACAGCAGGGCGCCGAAGCGCTGTTCGGCGAGCCGGCGCTGCAACTCGAAGACATTCTGCAACCGGGCGCCGATGGCCGTGGGCGCATCCATTTGCTCGACGCCAGTCGTCTGGTGCACGAGGCGCCGAAGGTCTATGCAACGTTCCTGCTGTGGCTGCTGGCCGAGTTGTTCGAGCAATTGCCCGAGCGCGGCGACGCCGACAAACCGCTATTGGCGCTGTTTTTCGACGAGGCGCATTTGCTCTTCGGCGACACGCCCAAGGCGTTGCAGGAACGCCTGGAGCAAGTGGTGCGCTTGATTCGCTCCAAAGGCGTGGGCGTGTACTTCGTCACTCAGTCGCCAGCGGACCTGCCGGATGACGTGCTGGCGCAGTTGGGCTTGCGTATTCAACACGGCCTGCGTGCGTTTACTGCGAAAGAACAGAAATCCCTGCGCGCAGTGGCGGATGGTTTTCGGCCGAATCCGGCGTTCGACAGCCTGTCGGTGCTCACCGAGCTGGGAATTGGCGAGGCGCTGGTCGGTACCTTGACCGAGAAGGGCACACCGGAAATGGTCCAGCGCGTGCTGGTGGCACCGCCGCAATCGCGGATCGGGCCGTTGACTGCAACCGAGCGCACTGTGCTGATCGGCGGCTCGCCGTTCAAGGGCCGCTATGACAAGCCGATCGATCGTGAGTCGGCCTATGAAATCCTGATGGGACGCAAAGGGCTGGCGCCTGAGGCTGAAACCCCAGCGGGCAAACCAGCGGCCGCAGAGCCAAGCCTCGCTGATCGCGCGGGCGAATTCCTCGGCACGGCGGCAGGGCAGGCACTGAAATCGGCGATGCGTCAGGCCGCTAATAATCTCGGCAAGCAGTTGGTGCGCGGGTTGATGGGGTCGCTGCTCGGCGGCAGCAAGCGCCGCTAAAAGCAAAGATCGCAGCCTTCGGCAGCTCCTACAGTTGAAATGCATTCATTCTGTAGGAGCTGCCGAAGGCTGCGATCTTTTGATTTTGCTTCAGGCTTTACCCTTGGCATGCGCCGCCAACCGCTCCAGCGCCGCGCGCAATCCCGGATCGCTGATGCCGTCGGCCGTCGACTGAATCGTCTCCGCCGCACTGCTCGACAGATCCATCGTGTGCCCAACCGCCCGGTGCTGAATGATCGGCGGGCGCACGCTGAATTTGATCCGGGTCAGGCTGGCGAACTCTTCGAACAATTGCAGCTGCCGTTGCAAGCGTTTCTGCTGATAGCGCAGGCGCGTCGCCCAGTGACCGTCAGTGACCACCAGCGACAGTTCGCCTTCGCGCCACTTGGCCACACGGCAATGCTCGCGGGCGGCCGGTTGCAGCTGGCTTTCGAGCAGACGCTGCAAATGCTCCAGGCGCTGGGCATGGCCGAGGATGGCTTTCAGCGGTTTGGCTTCGCGTAGCAGAACGGCGGGGGCTCTGGCCGTGAGAGGGCGAAACGCCATGATCGAACACCTGAAGTCACAGAGGCGCCATGTTAGCAGAAAGCTGTGGAACCACTGGCCCATTGCTTTTGTCCCTGCTTTGCTCATTAAATCAACGCCTGACTTCTTTCCCTCGACGGGTTGAAGTTGAGCAAAACGCCCCTATTTTAAGTGAGCCCCGTCAAAGCGCAGTGCCAGCATCGTGGAACATCGCCACTTTCCTCACCACCGTTTCCGGGTAGAATGCTCGTTCGCATGCGGCCATGAGGGCTGCACGGGCGACTCACGGGGCCGCCCTCCATCCCTTTAGTGTGGAAGATCCTGCCGATATGTTTGCGCCTTTGTTAAAGAAACTTTTTGGAAGCAAGAACGAGCGTGAAGTCAAACGCATGCTCAAGACGGTGCAGCTCGTCAATGCCTTCGAAGAGCAAATGGTGGCCCTTTCGGACGATCAATTGCGTGCCAAGACCGCCGAGTTCAAGGCCCGTATCGCCAAAGGGGAAACCCTCGACAAGCTGTTGCCGGAAGCCTTTGCCGTCGCCCGCGAGGCCGGCAAGCGTGTAATGGGCATGCGCCACTTCGACGTGCAACTCGTCGGCGGCATGACCCTGCACGAAGGCAAGATCGCCGAAATGCGCACCGGTGAGGGCAAGACCCTCGTGGCCACTTTGGGTGTTTACCTCAACGCATTGTCCGGCAAGGGCGTGCACGTTGTGACCGTGAACGACTACCTGGCCCGCCGTGACGCCAACTGGATGCGCCCGCTGTATGAATTCCTCGGCCTGACCGTCGGCGTCGTGACACCGTTCCAGCCGCCGGAAGAGAAGCGTGCCGCCTACGCCGCCGACATCACCTACGGCACCAACAACGAATTCGGTTTCGACTACCTGCGCGACAACATGGCGTTCAGCATGGATGAAAAATTCCAGCGCGAACTCAACTTTGCCGTGATCGACGAAGTCGACTCCATCCTCATCGACGAAGCGCGTACCCCGCTGATCATTTCCGGTCAGGCCGAGGACAGCTCCAAGCTGTACACCGAGATCAACAAACTGATCCCGCAGCTGGAACTGCATGTTGAAGAAGTCGAAGGCGAAGTCACCAAGGCTGGCCATTACACCGTTGACGAAAAGACCCGTCAGGTCGAACTCAACGAAGCCGGTCACCAGTTCATCGAAGAAATGCTCACCCGCGTCGGCCTGCTGGCCGAAGGCGAGAGCCTGTACTCGGCGCACAACCTGGGCCTGCTGACCCACGTCTATGCCGGTCTGCGTGCGCACAAGCTGTTCAACCGCAACATCGAATACATCGTCCAGGATGGTCAGGTCGTGCTGGTCGACGAACACACCGGTCGTACCATGCCGGGTCGTCGTCTGTCCGAAGGCCTGCACCAGGCGATCGAAGCCAAGGAAGGTCTGAATATCCAGGCCGAGAGCCAGACCCTGGCCTCGACCACCTTCCAGAACTACTTCCGTCTGTACACCAAGCTGTCCGGCATGACCGGTACCGCCGACACCGAAGCCTTCGAATTCCACCAGATCTACGGTCTGGAAGTCATGGTCATTCCGCCGAACAAACCGTTGGCGCGTAAAGACTACAACGACCTGGTGTTCCTCACCGCCGAAGAGAAGTACGCGGCGATCGTCGCGGACATCAAGGAAAGCATGGCGGCCGGTCGTCCGGTGCTGGTGGGTACCGCAACCATCGAAACTTCCGAGCACATGTCCGCATTGCTCGTCAAAGAAGGCATCGAACACAAGGTTCTCAACGCCAAGTTCCACGAAAAAGAAGCTGAAATCATCGCTCAGGCCGGTCGTCCCGGTGCGCTGACCATCGCCACCAACATGGCCGGTCGTGGTACCGACATCCTGTTGGGCGGCAACTGGGAAGTGGAAGTCGCTTCGCTGGAAAACCCGACCCCTGAGCAGATCGCCCAGATCAAGGCCGACTGGCAGAAGCGTCACCAGCAAGTGCTGGAATCCGGCGGCTTGCAGGTAATCGCTTCCGAGCGTCACGAATCGCGCCGTATCGACAACCAGCTGCGTGGCCGTGCCGGCCGCCAGGGCGACGCCGGTTCGAGCCGCTTCTACCTGTCGCTGGAAGACAGCCTGATGCGCATCTTCGCATCCGACCGCGTGAAGAACTTCATGAAAGCCCTGGGCATGCAGCCGGGCGAAGCGATCGAGCACCGCATGGTGACCAACGCGATCGAGAAGGCGCAGCGCAAGGTTGAAGGCCGCAACTTCGACATCCGCAAGCAACTGCTCGAGTTCGACGACGTCAACAACGAACAGCGTAAAGTGATTTATCACATGCGTAACACGTTGCTGGCCGCCGACAACATCGGTGAAACCATCGCCGACTTCCGTCAGGACGTGCTCAACGCCACCGTCAGCGCCCACATTCCGCCGCAATCGCTGCCAGAGCAGTGGGACGTGGCCGGTCTGGAAGCGTCGATCGAAAGCGATTTCGGCGTGAAACTGCCGATCCAGCGATGGCTCGACGAAGACGATCACCTGTACGAAGAAACCCTGCGCGAGAAGCTCATGACCGAGCTGATGGCGGCGTACAACGAGAAAGAAGACCAGGCCGGTGCCGAGGCGCTGCGCTCGTTCGAGAAGCAGATCGTCCTGCGCGTACTCGACGACCTGTGGAAAGACCACCTGTCGACCATGGATCACCTGCGTCACGGTATCCACCTGCGTGGCTATGCGCAGAAGAACCCGAAGCAGGAATACAAGCGCGAGTCGTTCACGCTGTTCTCCGAGCTGCTCGATTCGATCAAGCGCGACTCGATCCGCGTGCTCTCGCACGTTCAGGTACGTCGCGAAGATCCGGAAGCCGAAGAACAACGCCTGCGTCAGGAAGCCGAAGCACTGGCGGCGCGCATGCAGTTCGAACACGCCGAAGCGCCTGGGCTGGATCAGCCGGAAGCCTTGGGTGAAGAGGTCGATGTGGCGCTGGCCACCGCCGCTGCCCCGGTTCGCAACGAACAGAAGCTGGGCCGCAACGAACTGTGCTACTGCGGTTCGGGCAAGAAGTACAAGCATTGCCACGGGCAGATCCAGTAAAACCCGTTTCAATCGCTGAACACCCCGCGCCGCGACCGGCTCCTGCCGTCGCGGCGTTTTGCCATTTATCCCACCGTCCTTTCCCGTGGCGGTGCTGACATCATTGAGTAAGGAGCGCATTCATGGCTGTTGGTCTTGGTCCTTTGCCAACGTTGCACCCGGTTGCCGGTTTTGAACTCGGTATCGCCTCGGCCGGCATCAAGCGCCCGGGGCGCAAGGATGTGGTGGTAATGCGCTGTGCGGAAGGTTCGACGGTGGCTGGCGTGTTTACCCTGAACGCGTTCTGCGCCGCGCCGGTGATCCTCGCAAAAAAGCGCGTGCACAATGCCGTGCGTTACTTGCTGACCAACACTGGCAATGCCAACGCCGGCACCGGCGAACCGGGTCTGGTCGCTGCCGAGCGCACCACTGCCAAACTGGCTGAGCTGACCGGCGTCGACGCCAGCCAGATTCTGCCGTACTCCACCGGTGTGATCGGCGAGCCGCTGCCGGTCGAGAAAATCGAAGGCGCACTGCAAGCCGCGCTGGATGATCTGTCGGAGAATAACTGGGAAGCTGCTGCCACCGGCATCATGACCACCGACACCCTGCCGAAGGGCGCCAGCCGCCAGTTCGAGCATGACGGCGTGACCATCACCGTCACCGGCATCAGCAAGGGCGCCGGGATGATTCGGCCGAACATGGCGACCATGCTCGGTTACATTGCCACTGACGCCAAAGTTTCCCGCGACGTGCTGCACAACCTGATGCTCGACGGCGCCAACAAGTCGTTCAACCGCATCACCATCGACGGCGACACTTCGACCAACGACTGCTGCATGCTGATCGCCACCGGCAAGGCCGCGCTGCCGGAAATCACTCGCGCAGAAGGCGAACTGTTCGCCAAGCTGAAACAAGCGGTGTTCGAAGTCTGCATGGACGTGGCTCAGGCCATCGTGCGTGACGGCGAAGGCGCGACCAAGTTTGTCACTGTTGAAGTGAATGGCGGCGGCAACCATCAGGAATGTCTGGACGTCGGTTATACCGTGGCGCACTCGCCGCTGATCAAGACTGCGCTGTTCGCCTCCGACCCGAACTGGGGGCGCATCCTCGCCGCCGTGGGCCGTGCCGGTGTGCCGGACCTGGACGTGAGCAAGATCGACGTGTTCCTCGGCGACGTGTGCATCGCCAGCCGTGGCGCCCGCGCCGCGACCTATACTGAAGCTCAGGGCTCGGCGGTGATGCAGCAGGAAGAAATCACCATTCGCATCGAACTGGGTCGCGGCGATTGCAGCGAAACCATCTGGACCACCGACCTGTCGCATGAGTACGTGAAGATCAACGCGGAATACCGCACCTGACCTGAAAGGTGGGAGCGGGCTGCTGGCCTCTTCGCGAGCAAGCTCGCTCCCACAGTGGTTACGGCCGTTCACAAATGTTGTGTACACCTCAGAACCTGTGGGAGCGAGCTTGCTCGCGAAAGCGGGGGTTCCGACACAATAATTCTTGAAGTTTCCTCTGACGAAAAGGCGCCACACCATGTCTCTGCACCTGATCATCGGCGACAAACTGCTGTCCTCCTGGTCCCTGCGCGCGGCACTGGCGCTGGAGCTGACCGGTGCACCCTACAGCGAAGAGCTGATCAAGCTCGGCAAGCCCGACACCCGCGAACGCCTGCTCAAGCATTCGCCGACCGGCAAGGTGCCGCTGCTGCAAACCACTCGCGGCACCATCGCCGACTCGCTGGCCATCGCTGAATATCTCGCTGAGCAGTTCCCGTCCGAACAACTCTGGCCGAGCGATACCTTCGCCCGCGCTCAGGCCCGCTCGGCCTGCGCACAAATGCACAGCGGCTTCTTCGCCATGCGCAACCACATGCCGTTCAATCTCAGCCAGGACGCACCGCTGAACCCGGTGCCGCCAGAGGTGAAGGTCGATATCGAACGCATGCTCGCGCTGTGGGCTGAATGCCGCGCGGCAGCCACGGAAGAGGGGCCGTACCTGTTCGGTCGCGTCAGCCTCGCCGATGCCTTTTTCGCGCCGATCGCCGTGCGCCTGCGCACCTATCAGGTGAAGCTGCCGGCAGTTGACGAAGCTTATGTTGAAACTGTCTACCAATGGCCCGCGTTCCAGGCGTGGCAAAAGGCTGGACTGGAGGAATTGAACCCGTGAAACGCGTCCACGTCGCCGCTGCCGTCATTCGTGATGGCGCCGGCAAAATCCTTATCGCCCGTCGCGCTGATACCCAGCATCAGGGCGGGCTGTGGGAGTTCCCCGGTGGCAAGGTCGAGGCTGACGAGTCAGTCGAATCGGCACTGGCTCGCGAGCTGCACGAAGAGCTGGGAATCGTCGTTGATGCTGCCCGTCCGTTGATCAAGGTTCGCCACGACTACCCGGACAAACAGGTGTTGCTGGATGTCTGGGAAGTGTCGGCGTTCAGCGGCGAACCCCATGGTGCTGAAGGCCAGCCACTGGCCTGGGTCAGCGCCAGAGAGCTGATCAACTATGAATTCCCGGCGGCTAACCAGCCAATCGTCGCGGCGGCGCGTTTGCCTGCCGAATACCTGATCACCCCGGAAGATCTCGAAGGCCCGGCCTTGTTGCGGGGGATCCAGAAGGCGATTGCCGGCGGGATCAAACTGATCCAGCTGCGCGCACCAAATGGCTACGACCCGAAATACCGTGATCTGGCGGTGGATGCGGTTGGCCTGTGCGCGGGCAAGGCGCAGTTGATGATCAAAGGGCCGTTCGAATGGCTGGGCGATTTCCCGTCGGCGGGCTGGCACATCACCGCCGCCCAGCTGCGTAAATACGCGGCGGCAGGGCGTCCGTTGCCAGCAGAGCGCTGGCTCGCGGCGTCGTGCCATAACGCTGAAGAGCTGGCGCTGGCAGAGCAGATGGGCGTCGACTTCGTCACCCTGTCGCCGGTGCAACCGACGCTGACGCACCCGGATGCACAGCCATTGGGTTGGGAGCAGGCTGCGGCGTTGATTGACGGCTTCAGCAAGCCGGTGTTTTTGTTGGGCGGGGTTGGCCCGGCGGAGCGCAAGAAGGCTTGGGATGTCGGGGCTCAGGGTGTGGCGGGGATTCGGGCGTTCTGGCCTGATCCAGTGTAAGGGCTACCGGCCTCTTCGCGAGCAGGCTCGCTCCCACAGTGGATTGCATTTCTCCAGTCAGAATGCAGTCAAATGTGGGAGCGAGCCTGCTCGCGAAGGCGCCCTGACAGGCGCTACTTCTTCTCAGGCCTTACCGCCGGCTGCC
Source organism: Pseudomonas sp. 1L-B-1-E-C1 (assembly GCF_057291835.1). NCBI lineage: Bacteria > Pseudomonadati > Pseudomonadota > Gammaproteobacteria > Pseudomonadales > Pseudomonadaceae > Pseudomonas > Pseudomonas sp. 1L-B-1-E-C1. The sequence goes on from NZ_JBXAWN010000007.1 coordinate 180,760, forward strand.
ACAAAATCTCGGCAATCCCCTGCCGCCGCGCGATCAATCGCGCGGCCACAAACAGCAAATCCGACAGCCGATTGATATACGCCAGGCCAACCCCGGCCAACGGCTCGATCGCGTTCAAATGCTGACACCGCCGCTCGGCACTCCTCGCCAGACTGCGGCAGACATGCGCTTGCGCAATCAACATCGAGCCGCCGGGCAGGATGAAGTTCTCCAGCGGCCCGAGCTCTTCATTCCAGATATCGATCGCCGCTTCCAGCCGCTGGATTTCAGCCTCGTTCAACGCCTGATATTCCGGCATTGCCAGCTCACCGCCCAGATCAAACAAGCGATGCTGACACGGCGCCAATACCTCGATCAGCTCATTCAGCCCAGGAAATGCCTCTCGCTCGGCAATCAATCCGGCGAGCAACACGCCGACCTGACTGTTCAGCGTATCGACCTCGCCAATCGCCTCGATGCGCGGGTGATCCTTGGGTACACGGCGGCCGTCGCCGAGGCCGGTCTCGCCTTTGTCGCCGGTGCGGGTGTAGATCTTCGACAAGCGAAAGCCCATGGGTTACCTCGGTAGTGAATTGGTTTCGGTGGTCAACGGCGCCGGTTGCACCAGCGGCAGACGCAGGGTAAAGCAAGTGCCCTGGCCGGGAGCCGACTGCACTTCCATCTGGCCTTTGTGGTTGTTGGTGATGATGAAGTACGACACCGACAGGCCAAGCCCCGTGCCCTGGCCGATTTCCTTGGTAGTGAAGAACGGTTCGAAGGTGCGTTTGCGCACGTTTTCGCTCATGCCGATGCCATTGTCCTCGACCTGAATCTCGGCCCACGGCGGATTGAGTCGGGTGCGCAAAATGATCCGCCCCGGTTCGCTGTCGTCTTCGCGCTGATGAATCGCCTGGGCGGCGTTTTTCAGCAGATTGAGCAGCACCTGTTCCAGTTCGTTGGCGGTGCCCGGCACCGGGCCCAGGGCCGGGTCGAACTGGCGGATGATGGCCTGGCCTTTGAAGTCGAAACCAATGGCCAGGTCGAAATCATTGCCGGCGATCTCAACGGCCTGATCGATCAGCGCCGGCAGATCGCACGGCGCCATTTGCCGGGTGCTGCGGCGGCTGAAGCTGAGCATGTGCGTGACGATCTTCGCCGCGCGGGCGCCGGCCTGTTGAATGCCATCGAGCAATTGCGGGACTTCGCGACCCTGCAAATAACGATTGACCGCATCCAGCTCAATGCCCAGTTGTTCGGCGGTCTCGATGTTCTTCGGCAGATCCGCCGACAGACGCCGGCGAATGTTCTGCACGTTGTGCAGGATCGCGCCGAGCGGGTTGTTGATTTCGTGAGCCATGCCGGCCGCGAGGCCACCGACCGAGAGCATCTTCTCCGACTGCACCATCATTTCTTCCAGCGACAGGCGCTGGGTGATGTCGTCGATACGGATCACCACGCCACGCCCGGCACCGCCCATCAGCGGATAAAACGTCAGTGCGTAATGCTTCGGTTCATCGTCCTTGAACCAGGTCACCCGATCGACTTTGGCCACGGTGTGCTGCTCGACGGTGGCCTTGAGCTGCGGCAAAAAAGGCTTGAGCGGTTCGAAGGCGAGGAAGATCGGCTGGTTCAGTGCCTCGTCCAGACGCGTGCCGGACAGGGCGCTGGCCTCCTGGTTCCACTGGGTGACGTAAAGCTGCTCGTCGAGGGCGATCAGCGCTGAAGGCATCGAGTCGATAATGCTGTTGAGGTAATTCTGGAAGCCGGTGAGTTTCTTCTCGATCTTGCTGCGCACCTGGACTTCCAGCTCCAGTTTGCGATTGGTGTGGCGGGTTTCCTCGGCCAGCCCCTGCGCCTGATCGTAGGCGGCTTGCGAGTCATCACGGGCGCGTTTGAGCTGCTGCTCGCGGGCTTCGATGCGCGAGAGCATGGTATTGAACGCCTCGGCCAGACTGCCGATTTCGTCGTGATTGCCACGTGCAGCGCGCAGGGCGTAGTTTTCTTCGCGGGTGACCTGCCGGGACAGCTCCTCGAGCTGATGAATGGGGCGGGTGATCAAGCGCTTGATCTGCCGCGCAATCACCAGCCACAACAATACGCTGAAGATCAGGATGCCGAGGCTGGCGGTCAGGGTTCCGGTATAGAAAGCCATCGGCAGTTCGCTGCTGGCGACCAGCAACAGATGGCCCGGCGCAGTACCGGGGCGTGGCAGGGTGATCAGTTGATTGCTGCGAAATTCGGTGAGTTGCCAGGCTTCGACATGGCGATAGCGCTCGGGCAGGCTGAGCTTTTCACCGCGCTGCACCTGCGCCAGACGTTCGCCCTTGCCGTCGTAAAGGGCGGCGGCACGCAACGGAGAATAACTGTCGAGTTCCTTGAGCAGGCGCTCGGCGCTGCGCGGCGACTCCAGCGCGTCGCTGACCAGACTCGGATTGGCGATCAGCCGGCCGATGGTCTGCAGGGCCTGTGGCGCCATGCTTTCCTGGGAAATGTAGTAGGCGGCGCTGATAAAGGTCAGGTTGGCGACCAGCAGAACCGTGGTCAACAACACCAGCAGGGCGGCCAGCAGTTTCTGGCCGACCGGCAGGTTTTCGAGGCGCTGGCGCAATGGCATCAGGTTTATCGCAGCAGGGGAACAAGCCATCAGCCTAGCGGCTGCTCAGTCGCTGGGCAATCCACGCTTGCGCAGATGAGCCACCAGACGTTGCTGTAACTGCTGCAGGTGCGGCAGGTGCAACTGATGGCGCTCAGCGATTTTGCAGGCGTGGCCCAACAGATAGCTGATTTCGGTGCGGCGCTGGTTGGCGACGTCCTGATACATCGAAGAGTAATTGGCGGCGGTGGCGTGGATCACCCGTTCGACCTCCGCTTGCAGATTGTCCGCCGCTGCCGGCTGACCACAGCGTTCGAGCAGTTCAGTCAGTTCGGCGCAGAGCGTGGCGACTTCGCAGTGATGCGCTGTCAGCCCGCCGTTACGGCAGTCGTGGAGCACGGTCAGCGGGTTGATCGCGCAGTTCAGCGCCAGTTTGCGCCACAGCCGAGTGAGGATATCAGGGCTCCATTCATGGGGAATGTTTGCCGCTTGCAGATCGTCGAGCCAGACGGGTGCCAGCGGATTGCCGATATCGCCCAGCCAGTTGAAACCGTGGCCGGCGAACACCACGCGCCAATCGCCGTCGCGAAACGCGCCCTCGGTGCTGGATGCGCTGATGCAGCGCGCTTGCGGCACCCGCGCGGCCACGGCGTCCTGACTGCCCAGACCGTTTTGCAGGAGGATCAATTCGGCATCCGGAGCGAGGCGTGAAGCGAGGCGGGCGACGGCCTCTTCGGCGTCATAGGCCTTGCACGCGACCAGCAGACGGCGAATCGGCTCGGGGCTGTCCGGGGTTTCGCCGGGAACTGCATAGATATGAGCTTGTCCGTTTTCTACCAGGGTTAATCCGCCCACTGCCTCGTAGCTTTGCAAGCGCGCCGCGTCACGGAGGATCAGCCGCACGGGCAGGCCGGCGCGGGCCAGACGTGTCGCCCAGAGTGTGCCGAGACTGCCGGCGCCCAGTACATGCCAGATCGTCGACATCAGTTTTTTGCTCGATTGCTTGCAGGCATGTGCGGCTCGCCGTATCGGTAGGAAAAGACCCGTTATAATGAGCCCGATTTTAACCGCAAGCCAAGCGCGCTCCATCCACATCGAGCGCGCCTTTTTATTGGAGAGATTACATGCCGTCGTTCGACGTGGTATCCGAACTGGACAAACACGAACTCACCAACGCGGTCGAGAACGCCGTGAAGGAACTCGATCGTCGTTATGACCTGAAAGGCAAAGGCAGCTTCGAGTTCAAGGAAAAAGACCTGACCGTCAGCCTCACTGCCGAAGCCGCTTTCCAGCTCGAAGCGATGATCGAAATACTCAAGCTGGCGCTGACCAAGCGCAAGATCGACGTGCAGTGCCTTGAGGTCAAGGACGCTTACGCTTCGGGCAAACTGATGAAGCAGGACGCCATTCTCAAGGAAGGCATCGACAAAGAACTGGCGAAGAAGATCGTTGGCCACATCAAGGAAGCCAAGCTCAAGGTCCAGGCTGCCATTCAGGGCGAGCAGGTGCGTGTCACCGGCAAGAAGCGCGACGACCTGCAGGAAGCCATCGCGGCCCTGCGTGCCAAGGAATTCGGCATGCCGCTGCAGTTCAACAACTTCCGCGACTAAGCTTGGTCTGAAGGCTATGTGGGAGCGAGCCTGCTCGCGAATGCGGTGTTTCATTCAGCGATGAGTTGACTGACAAACCGCTTTCGCGAGCAAGCTCGCTCCCACATTTTTTGTGTACACCCCGGGAAGCCGGAAATCAGGAGATAGAACATGGATTTGAATGCTGAAGTGGACCACCTGGTCAAGGCGTCCCAGGCGTGGATCCCGATGATCATGGAATACGGCAGCCGCGTGCTGCTGGCAGTGATTACCCTGGCGATCGGCTGGTGGCTGATCAACAAGGTCACGCAAAAACTCGGCGGTCTGCTGGCCCTGCGCAATGCCGATCTGGCGCTGCAAGGCTTTATCAGCAGCCTGGCCAACATCATTCTCAAGGTGCTGCTGATTGTCAGCGTCGCGTCGATGATCGGCGTCGAAACCACCTCGTTCGTCGCGGCCATCGGTGCTGCGGGTCTGGCGATCGGTCTGGCTTTGCAGGGCAGCCTGGCGAACTTCGCTGGCGGCGTGCTGATTCTGCTGTTCCGCCCGTTCCGCATCGGTGACTGGATCGAAGCCCAAGGCGTGGCGGGTACCGTCGACAGCATCCAGATCTTCCATACCGTGCTGCGCACCGGCGACAACAAGACGATCATCGTGCCCAACGGTAATCTGTCGAACGGCATCATCACCAATACCAACCGTCAGCCAACCCGCAAAGTCGTGTTTGATGTCGGCGTTGATTACGAGGCAGATCTGCAGAAGGCCCGTCAGGTGTTGCTGGATCTGGCCAAGGATGCCCGCGTGATGCAGGACCCGGAGCCACAAGCGGTGATCTCGACACTGGGCGACAGTTCGATCACGGTTTCCCTGCGTGTCTGGGTTAAAACTGCAGATTATTGGGATGTGATGTTCATGTTTAATGAACAGGCGCGAGACCGTTTGAAGGCTGCCGGTATTGATATTCCATTTCCGCAGCGAGTTATACGCGTTGTTCAGGAATCGGCGACACAATGATAGGTTGCTAGCTAAGTAATTGCTTTGGTAGCCAGACTCTTAATCAAGTGGCAGGCAATAAAAAGGCCCATCGGAAGATGGGCCTTTTTTTATGCTTTGAAACTAACCACTGACGATTACAAGATGTTCAGCGGGTACTCGGTGATCAGGCGGAACTCTTTGACATCGCCTTCACCTTCGTCAGCGTTGGCAACGTGCCAGGCTTGACGAATACGGAAGGAGAGATCTTTGGCCGGGCCGCTCTGAACAACGTACTTGGCTTCAAAGTTGGTTTCGTGGTGTTTGCCATCTTCACCATACAGACCGGCGTACGCGCTGCCCGCTGGAGTGTTGGTGCCGTCGATATCCCAACCTTTGACGTAACGAACCATGAAGCTCAGGCCAGGAACGCCGTACTCGGCCATTTTCAGGTCGTAACGGGCTTGAACGGATTTCTCGCCTGCGCCGTTGAAGTCAGAGTACTGGATGGAGTTGGCGAGGAAGATCGAGTCGCCACCACGGTTGTTCTTGCCCACGCCGATGTAGTCGAACGGGGTGTCGCCGTTGACCTTCTGGAAGGCCAGGGTAAAGGTGTGCGCTTTGAGGAACGACAAAGCGGTTGCCAGCGAGAACGTGGTGTTGCTGATGTCACCCGCTTCGGCACTACCGGTGTCGGTGGTGCGATAGATGTTGAAGTCGGTGTTCAGCGAAGTGTCACCACCGAACGGAGTGGTGAGGTTCACGTTGGCGTAGTACTGGTTCCAGATGTCTTCCAGCTTGGCGCCGTACAGCGATGCACTGAGGTTGTCAGTGATCGAGTACTTGCCGCCGAAGTAGTCGATATTGTTCGCTTCAACACCGGCATAGGTAGCGTAAAGGCCACCATCGCGGGCGTTCTTGTCCTGGCTGGAGCCGGAGTAGAAGTGGCCGGCTTCGAGGTCAAGGTCTTTTACTTCGCTGCTCTGCAACTGGAAGCCAGTGGCAGTTTGCGGAAGGATACGGGAACCGCCGACTGCGAACACTGGAGAGGTGCTTGGCTGCATGTCGCCGAATTTCAGTTCGGTCTTGGAGACACGGAACTTGATGGAAGCGCCTGCCTTGCCCTGACTGTCGTTGACGTCGCGAGCATAGCCGTTGGCCTTGACGGTATCGCTACGGCTCATGTTGCCAGTACCGGAAGTACCGTCACCGCCATCCAGTTTCAGCGCCAGATAGCCGTATGCATCAATACCTACACCCACGGTGCCTTGGGTATAACCGGAGGTGAAGTTGCCGAGGAAGCCCTGGGTCCAGTCTTTCTGGTCGCGGCCACCGTTCTTGTTGTCGCGGTTGAAGTAGTAGTTCTTCAACGTCTCGGTGAGTTTCGCGTCTTCAACGAAACCTTTGGCTTCTGCCTGGTCACTAACAAACGGGGCGGCCGTAGCCAACTGCGAACTGGCTGCTGCTGCAACTGCCAGTGCGATCATGCTCCACTTCATCACGCGCATCGTGATTTGCTCCTTTGGTTTTAGAAGAGTACTGCCGTCCCACCTGTTTTATTATCTGGGCGGCTCTTTCTTTTTGTGTCGGCGCAAACTTATATCACGCCGACAATGTTGGCGATACTTGCGAAAGCAACCTTTCAGCTTCTTTACGGCGTTGTCGCAAAAGGAGCGCTGGATGTCGCAAATTCACAGTACCGATGCAGCCGGACTGACAACTTTATCGCTGTTTCCGGGCCTTTTTGCACCGCTAAAAAAGAGTCCCTGGCAAAACACTTGAATCTCCATCGGGCAACCCTGCCACTGTTTTTATTGGCTTCAGGCGACCACTTCCAGTGGTGCGCTTATAGTCCATACGGTTACGAATGCAACAAGCGTGCACAAACCGCAAATTCGGTGCGGTTATTTTTCCCGGCAACGGCCGCATATGTGAAAACCTTGTGAAAACGGGGCCTCCGGCCTGTTTTGTCGCAGGCTTGACCAGGTTCTGCCAATGGTGTTGCAACGCACCAAAGATGCGCAGGACAACCAAAAACGTTACCGGTTCACCCCGCAGTGAGTATTTGGCGGATGCCCGACCCAGTGAGCGTAGACGTTGTGTGCTGTTTTGGTGCAGAAAATTCACGGGCGAGCCTGAAATGTTCTCGTGAGGGGGAGCGCAGACTGCAACGATCAAGGATTTCCAAAGCGTTCTTCGAGTCGAGACTCATGTTGAGGGTCGTGTTGGTGCGCGGCGCAGATAAATGATTCATGTCGGAGCGTCTGGCGATTTATTGGCGGGGGCTGCGTGAAGCCCGCTGCATTCGCAGGTATGCTGCGTCCTGTCGCTTGGTGCGCCGCCGTCAGGGCCGGCCTCCGAGCTGAGTTAAAGGACCAGTCGGGAGTACGTACTGTGTTTGCTTTGGATTTACGACTTCAACAGGACACGCTGGTGATCGGCGACTTCCCGCTTTGCCGGCTGTTGCTGTCCAACGACAGTAATTACCCGTGGTTCATCCTGGTGCCTCGCCGCGAGGATATCAGCGAGTTGTTTCAGTTGGATGTCGCCGACCAGCAGCAGCTCTGGCGAGAAACCACCACGCTTGCGGAGTTGCTCAAGGACTCGTTCGACGCCGACAAGCTGAACGTGGCGACCCTGGGTAACGTAGTCAGTCAATTACACATGCATGTCATCGTGCGCAAACGCGACGATGCCGCCTGGCCAGCCCCGGTCTGGGGCAAGCATCCGGCCAAGCCGTACAGTGCGGAACAGGTGGCGACGATCCGCGAGCGCCTGCGCCTGGTGCTGACTGAAGAATTCACTTTTGTGGAGGGCTAGTCATGAGCCTCGAAGAACGCGTTACCGACCTGGAGAGCCGTCTGGCCTTTCAGGATGACACCATTCAGGCATTGAACGATGTGCTGGTGGCCCAGCAGAGAGTCATCGAGCGCCTGCAATTGCAGATGGAAGCGCTGATCAAGCGTCACGAAGAAATGGTCGGGCAGTTCGGTGCTTTTGAAGAAGATGCACCGCCGCCGCATTATTGAGCCATTCGGCAGGCATAAAAAAACCGCGCGCAGCCTAGGCTGCGCGCGGTTTTTTGCTTTGGATCAGCGACGCGGCAGAGCCGCGATCACGTCTTCGGCTTGCAGGCCTTTGTCGCGGTTCATCACCGAGAACTCGACGCGCTGGCCTTCGACCAGGACACGGTGGCCTTCGCCACGAATGGCGCGAAAATGCACGAAAATATCATCACCGGAATCCCGGGAGATGAAACCGAAACCCTTGGAAGTGTTGAACCACTTCACGGTGCCGGTATCGCGATTGCTCATGTCATAGGTAGTCGGCGCGGCGGCCGGTGACGATTTGTAGAAGCTGACGGCCAGGTGCAGCAGCACGGCAACCAGCGCAATCGCCAGGCTGAACAACACGGCCGGCTGGCCAGCGATGACCGGCATCGGTGCGATCAGGGTCAGGGTTTGCAGGACGACGGTCAGCACCAGCAGGGCGCTGACCAGATTTTGCAGATGCTGGCGCGGGCCTTTGTTCCAGTAGGGAATCACTGGAGCGATGACCAGGTTCAGCAGGCCGAAAAAGGCCAGGTAAAGTGCATCGGGCTGTTGCAGGTAAGGAACGGCTTCGGCTTTCAGGCTGGGTATGAACGACAGCAGCAAGGCTGCTGCGCCCATTAGCAGGTGGACGATTTTCAACATTTTGATTGGCTCACGTTATGACGGCTCACAAGGAAGAGCTGAAGGCGCACGGTTCGCTTCAGGACAAAATAAGAGGCGGTGGACACGTACACTGATCAGCCTATGCGCAACACCCCGGAAAATGGGGGATGGCGACACACTGCCTATTTAACAGCAAAGCCTGCGGCTACTCAAATCAGCCCGGCCAGCGGCACGGAAACGGTCGATTTGTCGCAGTCTGATCACCGATTCATAGCTGCGAGCCAGCGCTTGCCTTGCTAAAGTGGGGCTGAACCTGCTGGATGAATTCAATCACTGTTAGGGGGTAAGCATGGCAATTGATATCGGTATCAGTGAAGAAGACCGCAAATCCATCGTCGAAGGCCTGTCGCGACTGCTGTCGGACACCTACGTGCTGTATCTGAAAACCCACAACTTTCACTGGAACGTCACCGGCCCGATGTTCCGCACGCTGCATCTGATGTTCGAAGAGCAATATAACGAGCTGGCGCTGGCCGTCGATTCGATCGCCGAGCGTATTCGTGCGTTGGGCTTCCCGGCGCCAGGTGCCTACGCCACCTACGCACGTCTTTCTTCTATTAAAGAGGAGGTCGGGGTGCCGAGTGCCGAAGATATGATCAAGCAATTGGTCGACGGCCAGGAAGCGGTGACCCGCACCGCGCGCGGTATCTTTCCGCTGCTGGACAAGGTCAGCGACGAACCGACCGCCGATCTGCTGACCCAGCGCATGCAAGTGCATGAGAAAACCGCGTGGATGCTGCGCGCGCTGCTCGAGCAATGACCCGGCTGCTGCGGGCGGCTTAGAGTCGTCCGCACGCTGTCCAGACTCTTACCGTTGTCGTTGGCTTATCCTACGAGGCTGGTCAACAAGTCGTATGGCGATAACTTTGTCACTGGGTTTTTATGAGGGCGCAGGATGTTGCCTTATAAATCAGCAGTCATGGCAAAGGAGTGTCAACGCTATGGTAGAAGGAGACGGGCGAAACGACAGGATGTCGGCTTCGCGGCACGCTATAAAGGTCGATCCGTTCGTCAGCGGATTCGACATGAATCTGATCCGGCCCTTGTCCCGATCAATACGCCTCAACGGTTTTGCGACCTGCCTGCGACTCGAGCAGGTCTACTGGAACATTCTCGGCGGCATGGCCGAGGACAATCATTGTTCGATCAGCACACTGTTATCCCACGTCGATCGTGAAGTGCATCTGCGTCACGGCGGGGTGAAGAATTTCAGTGCGCTGGTACGGGTAGTTTGCGTCATGAACGGGATCAAAAACCCCGCACCCGCCGTTTCGCGCTGAAACGGTGGTTGCAACGAGGTTGCGGGCTGTGCAGTGTTACGGCTGCACAGCCTGCATTTAATCGATATAATCCCGCGCTTTCGCCGCAAAGCCCTGCGCGCGGCAGCAATCTGATCGCCGAGACACCCCCATGCCAATGTACGATTACCAATGTGCTTCCTGTGGTCATCAGTTGGAAGCCATTCAGAAGATCAGCGACGCGCCGTTGATCGACTGCCCTGCCTGCCAGGCACCCGAACTGAAGAAACAGCTGTCCATGCCGGGTTTTCGCCTCAGCGGCAACGGTTGGTACGAGACCGATTTCAAGACCGGAGCCAAGAAGAATCTGGCCGGTGGCGACAAAGCTGACTAGGGTTTCAAGCCCTGAACGAACGACACGCGTGAGTTTCCGCCTTGCTTGAAGGCAGCGGGATCTCCACCGAATTTCGAATTACGAGAAGCGAACCACACCATGATGCGCAGCCACTATTGCGGCCAACTGAACGAAAGCCTGGAAGGTCAGGAAATTACCCTTTGCGGATGGGTTCACCGTCGCCGCGACCACGGCGGGGTGATTTTCCTCGACATCCGTGATCGTGACGGTCTGGCCCAGGTGGTGTTCGATCCGGATCGCGCCGAGAGCTTCGCCGCCGCCGATCGCGTGCGCAGCGAATACGTCGTGAAGATCACCGGCAAGGTGCGCTTGCGTCCGGCCGGTGCGACCAACGCCAACATGGCTTCGGGCATGATCGAAGTGCTGGGTTATGAGCTTGAGGTGCTGAACGAGTCGGAAACCCCTCCGTTCCCGCTCAACGAGTTCTCCGATGTCGGCGAAGAAACCCGTCTGCGCTATCGCTTCCTCGACCTGCGTCGCCCGGAAATGGCCGAGAAGCTGCGTCTGCGTTCGCGCATGACCACCAGCATCCGCCGCTTCCTCGACGAGAACGGCTTCCTCGACGTCGAAACGCCGATCCTGACCCGTGCCACCCCTGAAGGTGCGCGTGACTACCTGGTGCCGAGCCGTACCCATGCCGGTTCGTTCTTCGCCCTGCCGCAATCGCCGCAGCTGTTCAAGCAACTGCTGATGGTCGCCGGCTTCGACCGTTACTACCAGATCGCCAAGTGCTTCCGTGACGAAGACCTGCGTGCCGACCGTCAGCCGGAATTCACCCAGATCGACATCGAGACCAGCTTCCTCGATGAAAAAGAGATCATGGGCCTGACCGAGCAGATGATCCGCAACCTGTTCAAGGAAGTGCTGAACCTGGAGTTCGGCGAATTCCCGCACATGACCTTCGAAGAAGCCATGCGCCGCTACGGTTCGGACAAGCCGGACCTGCGTATTCCGCTGGAACTGGTCGACGTTGCCGACCAGCTCAAGGAAGTTGAATTCAAGGTGTTCAGCGGCCCGGCCAACGATCCGAAATGCCGTATCGCTGCGCTGCGCGTTCCGGGCGGGGCGAGCATGCCGCGCAAGCAGATCGACGATTACACCAAGTTCGTCGGCATCTACGGTGCCAAGGGTCTGGCGTATATCAAGGTCAACGAGCGTGCCGCCGGTGTTGAAGGCCTGCAATCGCCGATCGTGAAAAACATCCCTGAAGACAAGCTCAACGTGATCCTTGATCGCGTCGGCGCAGTCGACGGCGACATCGTGTTCTTCGGTGCCGACAAGGCCAAGATCGTCAGCGAAGCCCTGGGCGCGCTGCGTATCAAGCTCGGTCACGACCTCAAGCTGCTGACCTGCGAGTGGGCGCCAATGTGGGTCGTCGACTTCCCGATGTTCGAAGAGAACGACGACGGCAGCTTCTCCGCGCTGCACCACCCGTTCACCGCACCGAAGTGCACCCCGCAGGAACTCGAAGCCAACCCGGCCGGCGCGCTGTCCCGTGCGTACGACATGGTGTTGAACGGCACCGAGCTGGGCGGCGGTTCGATCCGTATCCACCGCAAGGAAATGCAGCAAGCGGTATTCCGCCTGCTGGGCATCAACGAAGCGGAGCAGGAAGAGAAGTTCGGCTTCCTGCTTGACGCGCTGAAGTACGGTGCACCGCCGCACGGTGGTCTGGCCTTCGGTCTGGACCGTCTGGTGATGCTGATGACCGGCGCCCAGTCGATCCGTGAAGTGATCGCCTTCCCGAAAACCCAGAGTGCTGCCGACGTGATGACGCAGGCTCCTGGCGTGGTCGATGCCAAGGCATTGCGCGAGCTGCACATTCGCCTGCGCGAAACGCCAAAGGCTGAGTAAGACGGGCCTGAAGGCGCATCTTCGGATGCGCCTTTTTTCTTTCTCAGGTCGAATTTTTCAATTGCCGGCCGCTGCCTCGGCAGGGCGGGCAAGGTTTCAAAGAGCATTCGGAGCAAGTTATGGCAGGTCATTCCAAGTGGGCAAACATCAAGCACCGCAAAGAACGTCAGGATGCCAAGAGGGGCAAGATCTTCACCAAGTGGATCCGTGAACTGACCGTTGCGGCGCGTCAGGGTGGCGGTGATCCGGGGTCCAACCCGCGTCTGCGTCTGGCCCTGGACAAGGCGTTGAGCGCGAACATGAGCCGCGACATCATCGACCGCGCCGTCGCGCGCGGTGCCGGTGCTACCGAGGCGGACAACGTTGAAGAGCTGACCTACGAGGGCTACGGGCCCGGCGGCGTGGCGGTGATGGTCGAGTGCATGACCGACAATCGCAACCGCACCGCCGCAGCGGTGCGTCACGCGTTCAGCAAGTGTGGCGGCAACCTCGGCACCGATGGCTCGGTGGCGTATCTGTTCGAGCGCAAGGGCCAGATCAGCTTCGCCCCAGGCGTCGATGAAGACGCGCTGACCGAAGCGGCGCTGGAGGCCGACGCCGATGACGTGGTTACGCACGAAGACGGTTCGATCGACGTGTTCACCTCGTTCACTGGTTTCTATGCGGTGCGCAACGCGCTGGAAGCGGCGGGGTTCAAGGGCGACGACGCGGAAATCGTCATGCAGCCCACCACCAGCGCCGAGCTGGATCTGGAAGGCGCCGAAAAGGTGCTCAAGCTGATCGACATGCTCGAGGATCTGGATGACGTGCAGAACGTCTATTCCAACGCGGATATCCCGGAAGACGTGGCTGCTCAGCTAGGCTGATGTAAATGGAAAGGTCGCAGTTTTTTGCTGGCTCTACACTTCCCCTGTAGGAGCTGCCGAAGGCTGCGATCTTTTGATCTTTTAAAAACACAAAGATCGCAGCCTTCGGCAGCTCCTACATGTACCCTCAGCTTCCGCATTATTTTCTGCAGGCGTTATGACTCTAATTCTTGGTATCGACCCCGGTTCGCGCATCACCGGTTACGGGATCGTTCGCGATACCGGGCGGGGCGGCTGCATCTATGTGGCCTCGGGCTGCATTCGCACCGGATCCGGCGAGCTGCATGAGCGTCTGCAAATCGTCTATCGCGGCGTGCGCGAGATCATCAAGACCTACGGCCCGGTGACCATGGGCATCGAAAAGGTGTTCATGGCGAAAAATGCCGACTCGGCGCTGAAGCTCGGTCAGGCGCGCGGCGCGGCGATTGTCGCCGGCGCGGAAGAATGCCTGGAAATCGCCGAATACACCGCGACTCAGGTCAAGCAGGCTGTGGTCGGCACGGGTGCGGCCAATAAAGAGCAGGTGCAGATGATGGTCATGCACATGCTCAAATTGACCAGCAAGCCGCAAATCGACGCCTCCGATGCCCTGGCGATCGCCATCTGCCATGCGCATACACGCTCAAGCCTGCTCCCCCACGGTCTGGGAACCGCACGCAGTCGTGGCGGGCGCCTGCGTCTCTGATAGCATCAGCATCAATTTTCCTGAAGTTGGCTTCTCGGTGCCTGTGTTGCCGGCGCGCAAGCCACCTTCAATCGTCGCCAGCCCACGGCTGGCCAGCGCTCAAGGATTCAAAACGTGATTGGACGCTTGCGCGGCACCCTGGCTGAGAAACAGCCGCCGCACCTGATTCTCGATGTAAACGGCCTCGGCTATGAGGTGGAAGTGCCGATGACCACCCTTTATCGTCTGCCGTCGGTCGGTGAACCGCTGACCCTGCATACCCATTTGGTCGTACGCGAAGATGCGCAATTGCTCTATGGTTTTGCCGGCAAGCGTGAGCGAGACTTCTTTCGCGAGCTGATCCGTCTCAACGGGGTCGGGCCGAAACTGGCGCTGGCACTGATGTCGAGCCTGGAAGTCGATGAGCTGGTGCGTTGCGTGCAGTCCCAGGATACTTCCGCGCTGACCAAGGTGCCGGGGGTTGGCAAGAAGACCGCCGAGCGTTTGCTGGTCGAATTGAAAGACCGCTTCAAAGCCTGGGAAACTTCGCCGGCGATGTTCGCGCTGGTGCCGAATCAGCCGGACGGCCCGGCGCCGGTTAACAGCGCCGAGACCGATGCCGTCAGCGCGCTGATCTCCCTGGGCTACAAGCCGCAGGAAGCGAGCAAGGCGATTTCCGCGATCAAAGACAAGAACCTGAGCAGCGAAGACCTGATCCGCCGCGCTCTGAAGGGAATGATTTAAGTGATTGAAGCTGACCGTCTGATCGCCGCCGCGCACAGCCCGCGCGAGCGCGAAGAAGTCCAGGACCGGGCGATTCGTCCGGTCAGTCTGGCCGATTACATTGGCCAGCCGACCGTGCGCGAGCAGATGGAGCTGTTCATCCAGGCTGCCCGAGGCCGCAGCGAATCCCTCGATCACACCTTGATCTTCGGCCCGCCGGGGCTGGGCAAGACCACGCTGGCGAACATTATTGCCCAGGAAATGGGCGTGTCGATCAAGAGCACCTCAGGCCCGGTGCTGGAGCGCCCGGGTGATCTGGCCGCATTGCTGACCAATCTCGAGCCGCACGACGTGTTGTTCATCGACGAAATCCATCGTCTGTCGCCGATCGTTGAAGAAGTGCTGTATCCGGCGATGGAAGATTTCCAGCTCGACATCATGATCGGCGAAGGGCCGGCAGCGCGCTCGATCAAGCTGGATCTGCCGCCGTTCACTCTGGTCGGCGCGACCACCCGAGCGGGCATGCTGACCAACCCGCTGCGTGATCGCTTCGGTATCGTTCAGCGCCTGGAGTTCTACAGCACCGCGGATCTGGCGACGATCGTCAGTCGTTCGGCGGCGATTCTCGGTCTGCCGCTGGACCCGGAAGGCTCGTTCGAGATCGCCCGTCGCGCCCGTGGCACCCCGCGAATCGCCAACCGTTTGCTGCGACGGGTGCGCGACTTCGCCGAAGTCCGCGCCAAGGGCCATATCACCAAAGCCGTGGCGGATCTGGCGCTGAACCTGCTGGATGTCGACGAACACGGTTTCGATCATCAGGACCGGCGACTGCTGCTGACCATGATCGAGAAGTTTGATGGCGGACCGGTCGGTATCGACAGTCTGGCGGCGGCGATCAGCGAAGAGCGCCACACCATTGAAGACGTGCTCGAGCCGTATCTGATCCAGCAGGGCTACATCATGCGCACGCCACGGGGCAGGGTGGTGACGCGGCATGCCTATTTGCATTTCGGTTTGAATGTGCCGTCACGCATGGGCGAGATGCCCGTGGCAGACGAGTTTCTCGACGCCGTCGACGATTGATACACATTTGTTGGTGATTTATTCAGGGTTTGTACTGTCAGACGACGGTACTTTTGCGTTAAAGCTTTGAAACCACGAAAAACAGTTGTCTGGCCGGATTGGCAACCTGAGGAGTAAGCACTAGAGTATGCGCGCGCAAAACGGGCTTGAGCCGTTCGCACATCGTTGTCGCGTTTATTACGAGGACACCGATGCGGGCGGCATCGTGTATTACGTTAATTACCTCAAGTTTATGGAACGGGCTCGAACCGAACGGCTACGGGAACTGGGCTTTGCCCAATCGCAGCTTGCCGGAGAGGACCTGTTGTTCGTCGTGCATTCCAGCGAAGCGCGTTATCACGCGCCGGCGCGACTGGATGACGAACTGCTGGTAAGCGCTGATGTAATCGAATTGAACCGTGCCAGCCTGCGCTTCAGACAGCAGGTCAGGCGGGCCACGGATAATGTGCTGCTCTGCGAAGGGCAGTTTTTGGTGGCCTGCGTGCGCACCGACAGTTTGAAACCCCGGGCCCTTCCCGAAGACCTGCGTGCGGCCTTCGCCGACGCGGTCGGCCCGGGTACACACTCAAAGCAGGAGATAAAGCGTGGAAGCTAACGTCGTCGACCATTCCTCCATGTGGAGCCTGGTCAGCAATGCCAGCATCGTGGTGCAGTTGGTAATGTTGACTCTGGTGGCCGCATCGGTGACCTCATGGATCATGATCTTTCAGCGCAGCAACTTGCTGCGTGCCGGTCGACGCGCCCTGGAGAGCTTCGAAGAGCGCTTCTGGTCGGGTATCGACCTGTCCAAACTGTACCGTCAGGCCGGCAGCAACCCTGATCCGGATTCGGGCGTGGAGCAGATCTTCCGTGCCGGTTTCAAGGAATTCTCCCGTCTGCGTCAGCAGCCAGGTGTCGACCCGGAAGCAGTAATGGAAGGCGTGGCCCGTGCAATGCGCGTCGCCATCTCTCGTGAAGAAGAGAAACTCGAGCAGAGCCTGCCGTTCCTCGCCACCGTCGGTTCGGTCAGCCCGTATATCGGTCTGTTCGGTACCGTGTGGGGGATCATGAACTCCTTCCGTGGTCTGGCCAGCGCCCAGCAGGCGACCCTGGCCACCGTAGCTCCGGGTATCGCCGAAGCCCTGATCGCCACCGCGATCGGCCTGTTCGCTGCAATCCCGGCGGTTATCGCTTACAACCGTTTTGCTGCGCGCAGCGAGACCTTGCTGGGCCGTTACTACACCTTCGCCGATGAATTCCAGGCGATCCTGCACCGCAAAGTGCACACCAGCGAAGAATAAGCAGGTATTTCCCGATGGCTTTAATCGCTCGAGCTCGCAAAAAGCGCAAGCCGGTCGCCGAGATGAACGTGGTGCCCTACATCGACGTGATGTTGGTGCTGCTGGTCATCTTCATGGTGACCGCGCCGATGCTCAATCAGGGCGTGAAGGTTGATCTGCCCAAGGTTTCCAGCGAAGCCTTGCCGCAGGACAACAACACCCAGGTCCTGACCATTTCGATCAAGGCTGACAAGACCTACTACTGGAACCTTGGCAGCGAAGTCGACACCGAGAAGCAACAGGACAGGGCCATGACCCTGCCGCAAATGACCGACGCGGTGACCAAGATCATCCGCGCCGGCACCGAGGGCGGCAAACGCACCCAGGTGTTCATTCGTGGCGACAAGACTGTCGACTACGGCGCCGTCATGGGCGCCATGGGCGGGTTGCAGAAAGCCGGGGTCGGTAACGTTGGTCTGATTACCGAGGCCCCCTGATGCAGCAACAGCGAGAGCCGTCCGCCTCGGAAAGCTACTTCTGGCCTAGTGTTCTGGCAATTGTCCTGCACGTGCTGGTATTCGGCATGCTGTTCGTCAGTTTTGCCTTCACGCCCGAACTGCCGCCGGCCAAGCCGATCGTCCAGGCGACTCTGTACCAGCTGAAATCGAAAAGTCAGGCAACCACCCAGACCAATCAGAAGATTGCGGGTGAGGCGAAGAAATCCGCCGCGCGCCAGACCGAAGTCGAACAGATGGAACAGAAAAAGATCGAGCAGGAAGCGGTGAAGGCGGCGGAACAAAAGAAAGAGGAAGCGGCTCAAAAGGCCGAGGAAGCCAAGAAGGCCGACGAGGCGAAAAAAGCGGACGAAGCGAAAAAGGCTGATGAAGCCAAGAAAGCTGACGACGCGAAGAAAGCCGAAGCCAAAAAGGCCGAAGAGAAACAATTGGCTGATATAGCCAAGAAGAAGGCCGAAGACGAAGCGAAGAAGGCTGCTGAGGAAGAGGCGAAGAAAGCCGCTGCTGAAGAAGCCAAGAAAAAGATCGTCGAAGACGCGAAGAAGAAAGCCGCCGAAGACGCCAAGAAGAAAGCTGAAGCTGAAGAGGCGAAGAAGAAAGTCGCCGAAGACGCGAAGAAGAAAGCTGCTGCCGATGCTGCGAAGAAAAAAGCGCAGGAAGCGGCACGCAAATCCGCCGAAGACAAAAAGGCTCAGGCCCTGGCAGATCTGCTTTCCGACACGCCGCAGCGCCAGCAGGCCTTGGCCGATGAACAGGGTGACGAAGTCGCCGGCAGTTTCGATGACTTGATTCGCGCTCGCGCAGCAGAAGGCTGGGCTCGTCCTCCTTCGGCCCGCAAAGGCATGACAGTCGTGCTGCAAATCGGCATGTTGCCGGACGGTACGGTGACTTCGGTCAGCGTGGCCAAGTCCAGCGGTGACGGTCCGTTCGATGCTTCGGCAGTCGCGGCAGTGAAGAATATTGGACGTTTGACAGAAATGCAGGGAATGAAGCCGAGCGATTTCGCTCCGTATCGTTCATTCAAGATGACATTCACACCTGAGGATCTAGCCTTGTGAGAAACCTTCTTCGAGGAATGCTGGTCGTGATCTGCTGCATGGCAGGGATCGCGGCGGCAGATGAAAAGAACATTCTGGTCACCAGCGGCAGCGATCGGGCTACTCCGATCGCCGTCGTACCGTTCGGCATGCAGGGCGGCGCCGTGCTGCCTGACGACATGGCTGAAATCATTGGCAACGATTTGCGCAACTCGGGCTATTACTCGCCGATTCCGAAAGCCAACATGATCAGCCAGCCAAGCCAGCCAAGCGAAATCATCTTCCGTGACTGGAAGGCGGTGGGTGCTCAATACATGATGGTCGGCAGCATCGCGCCAGCGGGCGGTCGCCTGCAGGTGCAGTGGGCACTGTTCAACGTTGCCACCGAACAGAAAGTGGCTGACGGCAGTGTTTCCGGCACTACTGACCAGATTCGCGACATGGCGCACTTCATCTCCGATCAGTCGTTCCAGAAGCTGACCGGTATCGAAGGTGCCTTCTCGACGCGTCTGCTGTACGTAACGGCTGAGCGTTTCTCCGAGAAGAACACGCGCTACACCCTGCAGCGTTCCGACTATGACGGCGCCCGCGCAGTGACCCTGCTGCAATCGCGTGAGCCGATCCTGTCGCCGCGTTTCGCCCCGGACGGCAAGCGTATCGCCTATGTGTCGTTCGAGCAGAAGCGTCCGCGCATCTTCATGCAGAACATCGACACCGGTCGCCGTGAGCAGATCACCAACTTCGAAGGCCTGAATGGTGCGCCAGCCTGGTCGCCGGATGGCAATCGCCTGGCATTCGTGCTGTCGAAAGACGGTAACCCGGACATCTACGTGATGAACCTTGGTTCGCGTCAGATCAGTCGCGTAACCAATGGCCAGGGCATCAATACCGAACCGTTCTGGGGCAAGGATGGTTCGACCATCTATTTCACCTCCGACCGTGGCGGCAAGCCGCAAATCTATAAAACCAGCGTCGGTGGCGGTGGTGCCGAGCGTGTGACGTTCGTGGGCAACTACAACGCCAACCCGAAACTTTCGGCTGATGAAAAGACTTTGGTGATGATCCATCGTCAGGATGGCTTCACCAATTTCAAGGTGGCAGCTCAGGATCTGCAGCGGGGTAGTGTAAAGATCCTCACTGATAGCACTCTGGACGAGTCACCTACTGTTGCGCCCAACGGCACCATGGTAATCTACGCCACCCGCCAACAGGGCCGGGGAGTCTTGATGCTCGTGTCCATTAATGGACGCGTGAGGCTCCCGCTTCCTACCGCTCAAGGCGAAGTCAGAGAACCGTCCTGGTCCCCTTACCTGAAGTGAGCGGGCGCTACACGTTTTACTTAACACACTGGGGTTCATTAGGAGTTTCACGATGGAAATGCTGAAGTTTGGTAAATTTGCTGCGCTGGCTCTGGCCATGGCTGTAGCTGTAGGTTGCTCGTCCAAAGGCGGCGACAACGCCGGCGAAGGCGCTGTTGATCCAAACGCTGGTTACGGCGCAAACACCGGTGCCGTTGACGGCTCCCTGAGCGAAGAAGCTGCTCTGCGCGCAATCACCACCTTCTACTTCGAATATGACAGCTCGGACCTGAAGCCAGAAGCCATGCGCGCTCTGGACGTTCACGCCAAAGACCTGAAAGCAAACGGCGCTCGCGTTGTTCTGGAAGGCAACACCGACGAACGTGGTACTCGTGAGTACAACATGGCACTGGGCGAGCGTCGTGCGAAAGCCGTTCAGCGCTACCTGGTACTGCAAGGTGTTTCCCCAGCTCAGCTGGAACTGGTTTCCTACGGCGAAGAGCGTCCAGTTGCTACCGGCAACGACGAGCAGTCCTGGGCCCAGAACCGTCGCGTCGAACTGCGTAAGTAATTCGATATGCGAACGTGCCGTCGTGCTGTAACTGTTCTGGCTCTCAGTCTCGCGCCGCTTGCGGCGTGGGCTGCGGTTCCTGTGGTCGATGACAACTCCGGTTATAACAATAGCGGGAGCAGTTATCCGCCTGCGGGTTACGGTACGAACGGCGCCTATGCCGGGGGAGCGGCTTCGGCCCCTGCCTCGGCACAAGGCATGCTGTTCAACCAATTGCAACAGATGCAGGATCAGATCTCGCGCCAACAGGGCGTGATCGAAGAACTGCAGAATCAGGTTGCGCGCATGAAGCAGGAATCCCTGGAGCGATACCAGGATCTTGATCGGCGCATAGGATCCGGCGTTGCACCAGCCGCGACTCCCGAGAATTCCTCTGCCGGCGGCGATGCAAGTGCTGCTGCCGGTGCTGCCGCAGGCGCGGGTGCTGCTGCGGCCGCCCAAGCTCCTGCTGCGGGTAGCGAACCGGCTGATCCGGCCAAGGAAAAGCTGTATTACGATGCCGCTTTCGACCTGATCAAAGCCAAGGATTTCGACAAGGCCAGCCAGGCCTTCGCCGCTTTCCTGCGCAAGTACCCCAACAGCCAGTACGCGGGCAACGCCCAATACTGGTTGGGTGAAGTGAACCTGGCCAAGGGTGATCTGCAAGGTGCAGGTCAGGCGTTTGCCAAGGTTTCGCAGTTGTATCCCAAGCACAACAAGGTGCCGGACTCGCTGTACAAACTGGCTGACGTAGAGCGCCGCCTCGGTCACACTGACAAGGTCAAAGGCATTCTGCAGCAGGTGGTGTCCCAGTATCCGGGCACTTCCGCCGCGCAGTTGGCCCAGCGTGATCTGCAGCGCATGTAAGCCTGTTTATCCGTGTTTTGAAGAAACCCGCGCTTGTCGCGGGTTTTTTCGTTAGAATTCACGCCCTTTTTCTGAACCACGCTTCTTGCAGTCTACGCGTTGGCGGGATTGCCTGAAGTGCCTGACGGAGGCGGACAGCCTGTTTAGCTGTTACGCCCGTGGCGACTATGCAAGACACATTGAGAATCACCGAAGTTTTCTACTCGTTGCAGGGGGAAACTCGGACTGCCGGGCTGCCCACGGTTTTCGTGCGCCTGACCGGTTGCCCGTTGCGTTGCCAATACTGCGACAGCGCTTATGCGTTCAGCGGTGGCACCGTCCGCAGCCTCGACGACATCCTTGAGCAAGTGGCCGGATACCGTCCGCGCTACGTCTGCGTCACCGGCGGTGAGCCGTTGGCCCAGCCAAACGCTATTCCTTTGCTTGAACGGTTGTGTGATGCCGGCTACGAGGTTTCGCTGGAAACCAGCGGCGCCCTCGACGTCTCGGCGGTGGATTCACGCGTCAGTCGCGTGGTTGATCTGAAAACGCCGGGCTCGAAAGAAGCTCATCGCAACCGTTACGAGAACATCGAACTGCTGACCCGCAACGATCAGGTGAAGTTTGTCATCTGCTCGCGGGAGGACTATGACTGGGCTGTCTCCAAGCTGATCCAGTACGGTCTCGACCAGCGTGCCGGCGAAGTGCTGTTTTCTCCAAGCCACCATGACCTCAATGCTCGCGAGCTGGCGGACTGGGTGGTGGCGGACAACCTGCCGGTACGCCTGCAATTGCAGCTGCATAAATATCTTTGGAACGACGAGCCGGGGCGCTGAGATGACTGAACAACTGAACACTACCGAAAAACGTGCGGTCATTCTGCTGTCCGGCGGCCTCGACTCGGCCACCGTCGTCGCGATGGCCCGCGCCGAAGGCTACGCCTGCTACACCATGAGCTTCGATTACGGCCAGCGTTCGCATGCTGAATTGCACGCCGCCGCTCGCGTCGCTCGCGATCTGGGTGTGGTTGAGCATAAAGTCATTGGCCTGAACCTCAATGGCATGGGCGGCTCGGCCCTGACCGACACCAGTATCGACATCCCGGAGGAGTTGGGCGAAGGCATTCCCGTGACTTACGTGCCGGCGCGCAACACCGTGTTCCTGTCGCTGGCATTGGGTTGGGCCGAAGTGCTTGGCGCCCGCGACATCTTCATCGGCGTCAATGCGGTGGATTATTCCGGCTACCCGGATTGCCGTCCCGAGTTCATCGAGTCGTTCGAGCGCATGGCCAATCTGGCGACCAAGGCGGGCGTGGAAGGCAACGGCTGCCGCATTCAGGCACCGTTGCAGAACCTGAGCAAGGCGCAGATCGTCCAGGCGGGCGTGAAGCTCGGCGTGGATTATGGCCTGACGGTTTCCTGCTATCAGGCAGACGATGACGGCCGCGCCTGCGGCAAATGCGACAGCTGCCGCCTGCGTGCAGAAGGCTTCGCGGCGGCCGGTGTAAGCGACCCAACCCCTTATTTTTGATCTTTTTCAAAAAAGGTGTTGAATAGTCCTTAAAAATCAGTATTATACGCGCCACCACACAGCGGGTCGTTAGCTCAGTTGGTAGAGCAGTTGGCTTTTAACCAATTGGTCGTAGGTTCGAATCCCACACGACCCACCATATTTGGCGGTTTAGAAAATCCGGAAGGCCCACGAAAGTGAGGATTTCCGGGTTTTTTTTTGCCTGCGATTTGGCTGCATTGCATTTCAGCGCCGCCCGGCCTGACACAGGTCAGAATCATCTTTTGTATCAACGGGATATTCTGTAGCCTTGCGCAGCTTCAACGCTGTCCGTGCCTGATGATACTCACTCTCCCGGCGGTACCCTCTAGCGGTCCGGAGCCGGGTGTATACTCGACTTTCGCGCGAATGCGCCTGCAGGTCTTGCGAACATGACGCAGATTTCCGAACGCCTTCTGGTTCAAGCCCACCTCGACGCCAAGCAGCCCAAGCCGCTGACGGCAGAGGAGGAGGCCTACTATCGTTCCGCCATCGCCGCCGAGCTCAAGGCTCAGGACGCGGTGCTCGTGGCCCACTTCTATTGTGATCCGGTGATCCAGGCCCTGGCCGAAGAAACCGGCGGCTGTGTTTCCGATTCCCTGGAAATGGCCCGCTTCGGCAACGCACATCCGGCCAAGACCGTGGTGGTCGCCGGCGTCAAATTCATGGGCGAGACGGCAAAAATTCTCAACCCGGAAAAACGCGTGCTGATGCCAACGCTGGAGGCGACCTGCTCGCTGGACCTGGGTTGCCCGGTCGACGAGTTCTCGGCGTTCTGCGATCAGCATCCGGAGCGCACGGTAGTGGTTTACGCCAACACTTCCGCCGCCGTAAAGGCTCGGGCTGACTGGGTGGTGACGTCGAGCTGCGCACTGGAAATCGTCGAAAGCCTGATGGACAACGGCGAAACGATCATCTGGGGACCGGACAAGCACCTGGGCACTTACATCCAGCGCAAGACCGGCGCCGACATGCTGCTTTGGGACGGTGCCTGCATCGTTCACGAAGAGTTCAAGTCCAAGCAGCTCGAAGACATGAAGGCGCTGTACCCGGACGCGGCGATTCTGGTGCACCCGGAGTCGCCGACTTCGGTGATCGAGCTGGCGGACGCCGTCGGTTCCACCAGTCAGTTGATCGCTGCTGCACAGAGCCTGCCGAACAAGACCCTGATCGTCGCGACCGACCGTGGCATCTTTTACAAGATGCAGCAGCTGTGCCCGGACAAGGTCTTCATCGAGGCGCCAACCGCCGGTAACGGCGCGGCGTGCCGCAGTTGCGCGCACTGCCCGTGGATGGCCATGAACACCCTTGAGCGCACGCTCAAGAGCCTGAAGGAAGGCACGAACGAGATCTTCGTTGATCCGGCGTTGATTCCGCAGGCGATCCGCCCGTTGAAGCGCATGCTTGATTTCACCCAGGCGGCGCGGATGAAATTGGCGGGTAACGCATAACGTTCACAAACAACACGAAACCTGTGGGAGCGAGCTTGCTCGCGAAAGCGGTGTATCAGTCACTCTTTAATCGACTGATACGACGCCTTCGCGAGCAAGCTCGCTCCCACAGTGTTTTGGGGTGTCGTAAGGTTATTTGCTCTTCTTCGGGACCCGGACGAGGCGGGTATCGGAGTAGATGTCATGCCAGGTGCGCTTCTGCTGGTCATACAGTGACCAGAGAAATCCCAGCCCGACGCACAACCACGACGCGATCGATACCATAAAGCGCAGCAGCGCCTGCCACAGGCTGATCGCTGTGCCGTCGCCGTTCTGCACGCGAATACCCCACACCTGCATGCCCAGTGTCTGCCCGCCATGGGTCCAGAACTTGGCGAAGAAGCCGAACAACACCAAAAGCAGCACCGTTGAATAAAGCGGGTCACCGTCGAGCTGGCCGGCATCGGTCATCGCCCGCAAGCGCTCTTCGCCGATGATCGCGGCCTGGATCAATTTATAGATGAAACCGGTGACGATCAGCAGGGCGGTGCACAGCAGGAAGTCATAGAACATCGCAGCCAGACGACGACCAAGAGCAACGGGAGGAAAGTCCCCTTGGGGCGTGAGCAGGTGTTTCGACATGGCAGCCTCGGGACGCGGATGGAAGCGCCATTTTACGGATTGGCGCGCACAAAAAAGCCCCTGATATCAATATCAGGGGCTTTTTCGTATCAGAAGATCAGGCTTCTGCTTGTACTTCGTCAGCCTGCATGCCTTTCTGGCCTTGCACAGCAACGAAAGTCACTTTCTGGCCTTCTTTCAGGCTTTTGAAGCCGTTGCCCTGAATGGCGCGGAAATGTACGAACAGATCCGGACCGCTTTCAGGAGTGATAAAACCAAAACCTTTCTCGTCGTTAAACCACTTGACGGTACCGCTCTGACGTTGGGACATTTCTTATTTCCTTTGACGCATAAATTGATGACAGCCCCTTTCACATGAAAGAGTACTGGAGCTGGTTGCAAGGAGTAAGAAGACGTCGAGCGGGATGTAGCTAACTTGTAGGCTACTGCCCAGGTCACGATTCCAAGCTGACCCATGCAAACACAGTGGACAAACTCTACGCCAACTACAGGAGAAAAAACAAGCCCCGCGAAGGCCCCGGTTTTACTGCCCTTGATGATAGTTCGGCAGTTCACTAGTACTGTCTTAGACGATTGTCTGGTTCTAATTTTTGCAAACGTTATAAGCAACGTTCATATTCGAAGCGAGTGTTAAAAAACGCACTGTTTTATGGCGATTGCGTTACACATTAGTGCACGTATAACGCAATCGCGTTACTTATAGAAACAGTCGATCAACCGCGATAGTAGCGTTGTGGAACAAATGGCATTTTGCTTACAAGCATCTGCACCTTTTTCCCACGGACGATGGCCCATACAGGCGTGTCGAGCGCGACGTAAGCGCTATCGATATAACCCATCGCAAGTGGCCCGCCCAGAGTCGGACCGAAACCGCCGCTGCAGACGCTGCCGATGATCTCGCCAGCCTCGTTGACGATCTCTGCACCTTCCCGCACCGGCGTGCGTTCCTGTGGCAGCAGGCCGACGCGTTTGCGTGCAACGCCGTTTTGTTGCTGGGCGAAAATCTGCTCCGCGCCCGGGAAACCGCCGGCCCGTGCGCCATCGGCGCGGCGTGGCTTGGAGATCGCCCAGAGCAGGCTGGCTTCGATCGGCGTGGTTTCGGTGTTCATGTCGTGGCCGTACAGGCACAGGCCGGCTTCCAGACGCAGCGAATCACGAGCGCCGAGGCCGATGGTCTGAACCTCTGGTTCGGCGAGCAGGGCGCGAGCGAGTTTTTCCGCTTCAGCGGCTGGTACCGAGATTTCAAAACCGTCTTCACCGGTGTAGCCCGAACGGCTGACAAAGCAATCCACGCCCAGCAACGACACACGATTGAACTGCATGAAAGTCATCTTCGCCACGTCCGGCGCAAGACGCGCCAGCACCGTGACGGCTGCCGGACCTTGCAAAGCGAGCAGGGCGCGCTCTTCGAACAGCGCCGTAATGGTGCACTGATCGCCGATGTGTTTCTGCAGGTGCGCGAGGTCCTGATCCTTGCACGCGGCGTTGACCACCAGGAACAGTTCGTCATTGCCCAGATTGGCGACCATCAGGTCATCGAGGATGCCGCCGCTTTCGTTGGTGAACATCGCATAACGCTGCATGCCTACCGGCAGGTCGATGATGTCCACCGGCACCAGGGTTTCAAGGGCTTTGGCGGCATTGGCACCGGTCAGGCGAATCTGGCCCATGTGCGAAACGTCGAACAACCCGGCCTGTTCGCGGGTGTGCTGGTGTTCTTTCATCACGCCGAGCGGGTATTGCACGGGCATGTCATAGCCGGCGAACGGCACCATGCGCGCGCCAAGTTCGAGGTGCAGTGCGTGCAGCGGGGTTTTCGAGAGTTGTTCGGTGGACATGCGTGGCTCCTTTGAATTTGGGTTGCGGGTGAGAGGCAAGATCAAGAGCCCCTCACCCCAGCCCTCTCCCGGAGGGAGAGGGAGCTAGTTAGGTTTGGCTGAGTTCGTGATCAGCATTCGATAATGTTGACCGCCAGGCCGCCGCGGGCGGTTTCCTTGTATTTGCTTTTCATGTCGGCGCCGGTCTGGCGCATGGTGCGGATGACTTTGTCGAGGGAGACGAAATGTTGACCGTCGCCACGCATGGCCATGCGCACCGCGTTGATGGCTTTCACCGAGCCCATCGCGTTGCGCTCGATGCACGGCACCTGCACCAGGCCGCCGATCGGGTCGCAGGTCAGGCCGAGGTTGTGTTCCATACCGATTTCCGCGGCGTTCTCGACTTGCTGCACGCTGCCGCCGAGCACTTCGCACAGGGCGCCGGCCGCCATCGAACAGGCCACACCGACTTCACCCTGACAGCCGACTTCGGCGCCGGAGATCGAGGCGTTTTCCTTATAGAGAATGCCGATGGCCGCAGCAGTGAGCAGAAAGCGCACGACGCCGTCATCATTCGCCCCGGGGATAAAACGCATGTAGTAATGCAGCACCGCCGGAATGATCCCGGCCGCGCCATTGGTTGGCGCAGTGACCACGCGCCCGCCGTTGGCGTTTTCTTCGTTGACCGCCAGTGCGTAGAGGTTGACCCAATCAAGCACCGACAGCGGATCACGCAACGCCGATTCCGGGTTATTGCACAGTTGCCGATGCAGCGCCGCGGCCCGGCGCTTGACCTTCAAGCCGCCCGGCAGAATGCCCTCGTTGCGGCAGCCGGCAGCGACGCAATCCTGCATCACTTGCCAGATCTTCAGCAGGCCGGTGCGAGTCTCGGCTTCCGGCCGCCAGGCGCTTTCATTGGTGAGCATCACCTGGCTGATCGACAGCCCGTACGTGCTGCAATGGCCAAGCAAGTCCTTGGCGCTTTTGAACGGGAAGGTCAGCGGCGTGGCGTCTTCGACGATGCGATCGGCACCGGCCGCGTCTTCATCGACAACAAAACCGCCACCGACCGAATAATACTCGCGGCTGCGGACTTGAATTCCGGCCGCGTCAAAGGCGCGAAAGATCATGCCGTTGGGGTGGTAGGCCAACGGTTTGCGAATCATCGCCAGATGTTCTTTCTCGTTGAACGCAATGCTGTGCTCGCCGAGCAGATTCAGCCGGCCGTTGCCGCGAATCTCCTGCAGGCGCGCGGCAACGGTTTCTGTGTCGACGCTGTCCGGGTGCTCGCCTTCGAGGCCGAGCAGCACGGCTTTGTCGCTGCCGTGACCTTTGCCCGTAGCACCGAGCGAACCGTACAGCTCGACGCGCACGCTGGCGGTGGTAGCCAGCAGGTTTTCACGGCGCAGGCCTTCGACGAAACGCGCCGCCGCGCGCATCGGGCCGACGGTGTGGGAACTGGAGGGACCGATGCCAATCTTGAACAGGTCGAACACGCTTAACGACATGAGTGGTTCTCCGGTTTCTTGTTATAGGAATTGGCGAAAGTCCGAAATCGGTAGCAGATCCCTTGTGGGAGCGAGCCTGCTCGCGAAAGCGTTGGGTCAGACAACCTTTCATTAACTGACACTACGCTTTCGCGAGCAGGCTCGCTCCCACAGGGGGGGATCTGTGGTGATGCTGAAATTGGGGCAGGTAAACCCGCCCCTCATTCCATTAAGCGTAGCTTTCGATCGACGGGCAGGCGCACACCAGGTTGCGATCGCCGAAGACGTTGTCGACCCGGCCGACCGGCGGCCAGTATTTGCCTTCGATCAGCGACGCGACCGGGTACACCGCTTGCTCGCGGCTGTACGGATGGGTCCATTCGCCGACCAGTTCCGCTGCGGTGTGCGGGGCGTTTTTCAGCGGGTTGTCTTCCTTGTCCAGGGTGCCGTTTTCCACTGCGCGGATTTCTTCGCGGATGCGGATCATCGCGTCACAGAAGCGGTCCAGCTCTTCCTTGGATTCGCTTTCGGTCGGCTCGATCATCAGCGTGCCGGCGACCGGGAACGACATGGTCGGGGCGTGGAAGCCGAAGTCGATCAGGCGCTTGGCGACGTCATCGACGCTGATGCCGCTGCTGTCTTTGAGCGGACGCAGATCGAGGATGCACTCGTGCGCCACCAGGCCGTTGCTGCCGGTGTACAGCACTGGGTAATGCTCTTCGAGGCGACGGGAAATGTAGTTGGCATTGAGGATCGCCAGTTGCGAAGCGCGCTTCAGACCGGCGCCACCCATCATGCGGATGTACATCCAGGTAATCGGCAGAATGCTCGCGCTGCCGAACGGTGCCGCGCAGACCGCGCCTTCCTTGCGTTGCATCTGGCCGTGACCCGGCAGGAATGGGGTCAGGTGCGATTTGACGCCGATCGGGCCGACGCCCGGGCCGCCACCGCCGTGAGGGATGCAGAAGGTTTTGTGCAGGTTCAAGTGCGACACGTCACCGCCGAACTTGCCCGGTGCGCAGAGGCCGACCATGGCGTTCATGTTGGCGCCGTCGATATACACCTGGCCGCCGTTGTCGTGAATGATCGCGCAGATTTCGCGGATGCCTTCTTCGAACACGCCGTGGGTCGACGGGTAAGTGATCATCAATGCAGCGAGGTGTTCGCGGTGCTCGATGGCTTTGGCGCGCAGGTCTTCGATGTCGACGTTGCCACGGGCATCGCACGCGGTGACGACCACGCGCATGCCGGCCATTTGCGCGGTGGCCGGGTTGGTGCCGTGGGCCGACGACGGGATCAGACAGATGTCGCGGCGCTCATCGCCACGGCTCTGGTGGTAGGCGCGGATCGCCAGGAGACCTGCGTATTCACCCTGCGAACCGGCGTTCGGTTGCAGCGAGATCGAGTCATAACCGGTAGCAGCGCAAAGCATCGCTTCCAGCTCGTCGGTGAGTTGCTGGTAACCGGCGCTTTGTGCGGCCGGGGCGAACGGGTGCAGGGCACCGAATTCAGCCCAGGTCACCGGGATCATTTCGCTGGCAGCGTTGAGTTTCATGGTGCACGAGCCCAGCGGGATCATGGTGCGATCCAGCGCCAGATCCTTGTCCGCCAGTTTGCGCAGGTAGCGCATCAGCTCGGTTTCCGAGTGATAACGGTTGAACACCGGGTGGCTGAGGATCGGCGACTGGCGTACCAGCGCAGCAGGGATGGTGCTTTGAACCGAAGCGGCCAGCGCAGCGAAGTCTGGCAAGGTCTTGCCGTCGGCGAACAGGCCCCACAAGGTTTCGATGTCGGCCTGAGTGGTGGTTTCGTCGACCGACAGGCCCAGACGCTGAGCGTCGATCACACGCAGGTTGATCTGCTGAGCGTGCGCCTTGTCGTGCAGCGCGGCGGTGTGTGCGCCGGTGGCGACGGTCAGGGTGTCGAAGAAGCTGGTTTGTTCTACTTGAGCGCCGAGAGCGGTCAGGCCTTTGGCCAGGATCGCGGTCAGGTGATGCACGCGGTTGGCGATCTGGGTCAGGCCTTTCGGGCCGTGATACACGGCGTACATGCTGGCGATGTTGGCCAGCAGCACCTGGGCGGTGCAGATGTTCGACGTGGCCTTTTCGCGGCGGATGTGTTGCTCGCGGGTCTGCATCGCCAGACGCAGCGCCGGTTTGCCGAAACGGTCGACCGAGACACCGACCAGACGGCCGGGCATGTCACGCTTGAACGCATCTTTAGTAGAGAAATAAGCGGCGTGCGGGCCACCGAAGCCCAGCGGTACGCCGAAGCGCTGCGCCGAACCGATCGCCACGTCGGCACCGAATTCGCCCGGTGCGGTCAGCAGCGTCAGGGCCAGCAGGTCGGCGGCCACGGCCACCAGAGCGTTGGCGGCGTGGAAGCGTTCGGTCAGCTCGCGGTAGTCGAACACATCACCGTTGCTTGCCGGGTATTGCAGCAGTGCGCCGAAGAACGGCGTGACGTCAGTCAGCTCGCGCTCATCGCCCACGACCACGTCAATGCCCAGCGGCTCGGCGCGGGTGCGCAGCACATCGAGGGTTTGCGGGTGGCTGTGGATCGAGGCGAAGAATTGGTGGCTGCCCTTGTTCTTGCTCAGGCGTTTGCAGAAGGTCATGGCTTCGGCAGCGGCGGTGGCTTCGTCGAGCAGGGAGGCGTTGGCGATCGGCAGGCCGGTGAGGTCGCTGATCATGGTCTGGAAGTTCAGCAGCGCTTCGAGACGGCCCTGTGAGATTTCTGGCTGGTAGGGCGTGTAAGCGGTGTACCAGGCCGGGTTTTCCAGCAGGTTGCGCAGGATCGGCGACGGCGTGTGGCAGTTGTAGTAGCCCTGGCCGATGTAGGTTTTGAACAGCTGATTTTTGCCGGCGATGGATTTGATCATCGCCAGCGCATCGGCCTCGCTGAGGCCGTCGTCCATGCCGAGCACGCTGGTGCCCTTGATGCTTTCCGGGATAACGCTGGCGCTCAGGGCTTCGAGCGAATCGAAGCCGAGGCTGTTGAGCATGGCCTGCTCGTCAGCGGCACGCGGGCCGATGTGACGGGCGATGAATTCGTTGGCGGTGCCGAGATTGATCTGGGTCATGGCGTAATTCCTCAGGCTTCGGCTTGGGCTTTGATCAGACGGTCGTAAGCGTCCTGATCGAGCAGTTTAGCAACGGCAGACGCGTCGCTTGGCTGGAAGCGAAAGAACCAGCCTTCACCCAGCGGATCTTCGTTGACCAGTTCCGGGGCGTCTTGCAGTGCCGGGTTGACTTCCAACACCTCGCCATCAAGCGGCATGTATACGCCGCTGGCGGCTTTCACCGATTCCACGGTGGCGGCTTCGGCGCCTTTTTCGTAGGCCTGCAGCTCAGGCAGTTGCACGAATACCACGTCGCCCAGGGCGTTCTGCGCGAACGCGGTGATGCCGACAGTGACACTGCCGTCGGCTTCGGTGCGCAGCCATTCGTGATCTTCAGTAAAACGCAACTCGCTCATGGAAACTCCTCGGGGGCCAGACTCGTCTGGTGGACGCGGTGGAAAGCGTGGGGCGGGGACGCCCTTGATAGATGAGAAGATAATTAGCAAGAATGCGGCCAAGGTTGGTTTATTGATATAAATCAACGACTTGGCTGTCTTCGGTGTTTATCGGTAAGCCAGAGCTGTAGCGGAATCGCTACAGCCTGGAACGAGGAAAAAAGCTGAACGGGATCAAAGCGTTGCGCAGCGCTTATCAGCGGCGGGTGTAGCGATATCGTTCCGCTGTAGCGCTTTCGGTACAGATGAAGGTCGTTTTCAGCGTGGCGATATTATTCCTGAATTGAAAACCGGGACTGTAGGAGCTGCCGAAGGCTGCGATCTTTTGACTTTGTTTTTTAGAGATCAAGGTCAAAAGATCGCAGCCTTCGGCAGCTCCTACAAGGGATCGGTGGTGAATCAGGTTTTGTTCGGGATGCCGTACTTGCGCAGGCGATGGGCGATGGCGGTGTGCGAGGTTTGCAAGCGGCTCGCCAGTTGGCGGGTCGAGGGGTAGCTGACGTAGAGCTTTTCCAGCAGCGCTTTTTCGAAGGATTCGACCGCTTGTTCGAGGCTGTCGACGTCGGTGTCAGTCTGGCGCGCGACGGAGGTGCCGGCGATATCGAGGTCGCCGATATCGACCAGGCTGCTCTCGCAAATCGCTGCCGCGCGGAAAATCACGTTTTGCAATTGCCGCACGTTGCCCGGCCAGCGATTGCCGAGCAGCGCCGGATAAGTCCCCGGCGCCAGGCGACAGACCGGGCGCTGGATCTGCGCACAGGCCTGCTGCATGAAGTAACGCGCCAGCAGCAGAATGTCCTGGCCGCGTTCACGCAGCGGCGGCACTTCGACATTGAGCACGTTGAGGCGATAGAACAGGTCTTCGCGGAACAGGCCTTCGCTGACCATTTTTTCCAGATCGCGGTGGGTCGCGCTGAGGATGCGCACGTTGACCTTTACTTCACGATCACCGCCCACCCGACGAAAGCTGCCGTCGTTGAGGAAACGCAGCAGTTTGGCCTGCAAGTACGGCGACATCTCACCGATCTCATCGAGAAACACCGTGCCCTGGTTGGCCAGCTCCATCAGCCCCGGTTTACCGCCACGCGCCGCGCCGGTGAAGGCGCCGGGGGCGTAGCCGAACAGTTCGCTCTCGGCGAGGTTTTCCGGCAGCGCCGCGCAGTTGAGGGCGAGAAACGGTGCGCTGTGCCGCGCACTGATCGCGTGACAGGCGCGGGCCACCAGCTCTTTACCGGTACCGGTTTCGCCTTGAATCAATAGCGGTGCATCCAGGGCGGCGACCCGTTGTGCACGGGCCTTGAGCGCGCGAATCGCCGGAGACTCGCCGAGCAGGGCGTCGAAGCCTTCGGCGTGGTCGTGGTGCAATGCCGATAGTTGTTCGCCGATGCGGTTCGGTTGAAAGAGGGTCAGCAGGGCGCCGGCGTCGGTGATCGGCGTGGCGTCGAGCAGCAGGGTCTGACCGTTGACGGTGATCTCGCGCAGCGGCAGGCGAAAGCCATTTTCGAGCAGCGTGTCGAGCAGGCCGGGATCGTTGAACAGCGCCGAGACACTTTCGCCGGCCGGTTCGCGACCGTATAACGCGATCAACGCCGGGTTGGCCAGCAGCACTTGGCCGGCGCTGTCGAGGGCCAGCACCGGGTCGGTCATCGCCGCGAGCAAGGCGTCGAGCTGCAGGTGCCGACGCTGGCCGGGGAGGATGTCGACCACCGTTACCGCCTCGACGCCGCGTACCCGGAACAGCGCATCTTTCAGTTCTTCGAGCACTTGCGGGCTCAGGGTCGGCGCGTCGATGTAGACGTTCGGCGGAATCATCTCCACCGCATCCAGATTGAGATTGCGCCCACCGAGGATAGCCAGGACTTCCTGGGTGATGCCGACGCGGTCGATGAAGCTGACGTGGATACGCATGGGGGCGGTTCAGTGATCTGCAGAGCGGAGGGGGGCAAGTATGCCTTGGGCTTGAAGAGAGGTGAAAGCAAAAGCACCCTCACCCCAGCCCTCTCCCGGAGGGAGAGGGGGCCGACCGAGGTGTCTGGCGCTATACACCGACCTGAGAAAACCGGGCGATTATAGATTCAGTGATGCAGGATCAGGTCGACGCAATGCTGCAGCATCCCCCAATCAGTCCCCTCTCCCTCCGGGAGAGGGCTAGGGTGAGGGGCTTTTAAAGGTTTACTCAAAATGCTCGAGATTGACCGGATCCCCGGACTGCATATTCAACTTCTGCCGAATGTCTTCGAACATCAGGTCGTAATGCTTGTGCACCGAGCCGATTTGGCTGTGGGCCTTGGGGATTCCGTACTTCTCGGCGATCCGCGTGACATCGCGGGCGAAGTTGTAAGCCTCTTCCTTGGGCAGGAAAAACGTCTCCTTCATGTCCTTGCCCTGCATGCTGCCATGCAGGGTGAACTGAATCCCTTTGCCTTTCTGCGGATCGGTGAACACTTCATAGTCCAGATGCACGTTGTAATCGACGTCATCCGGTGTCAACGCGTGCCGCTCGATGTGCAGGTGACCGGGTTCGAATTGGGCCATTGAGCTACTCCTTTCAAGGCATGGGCGCGGGGCAGGTCTTGAATCTGCCCCGGCGTTTATTGTTATCGGTAGCTGATCCCCGGCTTCGCCGTGCTGACCCGCGTACCGGCAGTACCCTGGACGATGGCTTCGATATCGGCCAGCGAACCGATCACCGCGACCTTGCCAGTATGGCGCGCGAATTCGCAGGCTGCCTGCACCTTCGGCCCCATGGAACCGGCGGCGAAACCAAGGCGTTCGAGTTCGTCAGGGTGGGCTTCGGCAATGGCTTTCTGGGTGGGTTTGCCATAGTCGATGAACGCCGCGTTGACGTCGGTGGCGATCACCAGCAGATCGGCTTCCAGTTGCTCGGCGAGCAACGACGAGCACAGGTCCTTATCGATTACCGCCTCGATGCCCTTGAGGTTGCGGTTTTCGTCATACATGGTCGGAATGCCGCCACCACCGGCGCAGATCACAATGCTGCCCTTGTCCAGCAGCCACTTGATCGGTCGGATTTCGAAGATGCGTTTCGGCCGTGGGCTGGCGACGACGCGGCGGAATTTGTCGCCATCCGGGGCAATTGCCCAGCCTTTCTCGGCGGCGAGTTTTTCCGCTTCGGCTTTCTCGTAGACCGGGCCGATCGGCTTGGTCGGGTTCTTGAAGGCCGGGTCGTTGGCGTCGACTTCGACCTGGGTGAGCAGGGTGGCGAACGGCACTTCGAAGTCGAGCAGATTGCCCAGCTCCTGTTCGATGATGTAGCCGATCATGCCTTCGGTTTCGGCGCCGAGCACGTCCAGCGGGTACGGAGTGACGGAAGTGTAGGCCGCCGCTTGCAGTGACAGCAGACCGACTTGCGGGCCATTGCCGTGGGCGATGACCAGTTGGTTGCCGGGATGGATCTTGGCGATTTGCTCGGTGGCGATGCGGATGTTGGCCCGCTGATTGTCAGCGGTCATCGGCTCACCACGGCGGAGCAGGGCGTTACCGCCCAGGGCTACGACGATACGCATGGTGCAATCCTTCTAAGCAGAGGAGTGGCAAACGACTCGATCTCTCTGTCGAAACCGGAATCCCTGTGGGAGCGAGCCTGCTCGCGAATGCGGTATGTCATTCAACAGTGATGTCGTCTGAAATGACGCTTTCGCGAGCAGGCTCGCTCCCACATTGGGTTTCCGGTTCCTTCAGTGGGAGCGCTGTGGCGTCAGAGATCAGCCAGGGTCGAGACCAGGATCGCCTTGATCGTGTGCATGCGGTTTTCCGCTTGCTCGAAGGCGATGCAGGCCGGCGACTCGAACACGTCGTCGGTCACTTCGATGCCGTTTTTCAGATGCGGATATTGTTCGGCGATCTGTTTGCCGACCTTGGTGTCGCTGTTGTGGAATGCCGGCAGGCAGTGCATGAACTTGGTGCGCGGGTTGCCGGTGGCTTTCATCAGCTCGGCGTTGACCTGGTACGGCAGCAACTGCTGGATGCGCTCGGCCCAGGCTTCCACCGGTTCGCCCATCGATACCCAGACATCGGTGTGGATGAAATCGACTCCTTTGACCGCTTCCTTCGGATCTTCGGTGAGGGTGATGCGTGCGCCACTTTCCTCGCCGTATTTTTTGCAGCGCGCTACCAGATCGTCCAGCGGCCACAGGGCTTTTGGCGCGCAGATGCGCACGTCCATGCCGAGTTTGGCGCCGATCAGCAACAGCGAGTTGCCCATGTTGTTGCGCGCATCGCCGAGGTAGGCGTAGCTGATTTCGTGGATCGGCTTGTCGGCGTGTTCGCGCATGGTCAGCACGTCGGCGATCATCTGGGTCGGGTGATATTCATCGGTCAGGCCGTTGAACACCGGCACCCCGGCAAACTTGGCCAGCTCTTCGACGATTTCCTGTTTGAAGCCACGGTATTCGATGGCGTCGTACATGCGCCCGAGCACGCGGGCGGTGTCCTTCATGCTTTCCTTGTGGCCGATCTGCGAGGAGTTCGGATCGATGTAGGTGACGTTGGCGCCCTGGTCATAGGCCGCCACTTCGAATGCACAACGGGTGCGGGTCGAAGTTTTCTCGAAGATCAGGGCGATGTTGTTGCCCTTCAGATGCTGTTGCTCGGTGCCGGTGTACTTGGCGCGCTTGAGGTCGCGGGAC
Source organism: Pseudomonas sp. 1L-B-1-E-C1 (assembly GCF_057291835.1). Lineage (NCBI taxonomy): Bacteria > Pseudomonadati > Pseudomonadota > Gammaproteobacteria > Pseudomonadales > Pseudomonadaceae > Pseudomonas > Pseudomonas sp. 1L-B-1-E-C1. Next base: position 217,046 of record NZ_JBXAWN010000007.1, read on the forward strand.
AGGTCGAGCAGGTAACGCAATTCGCGAGGGGTGTGGTGTTCCAGGCTCAGCAAATTACGGTTGTGGATATTAAAAGCCATGATGGATCTCCTTCGGTGTCGGTTATCCCCCTGGCCGCACTGGGTAAGTGCCGGCCAGGGCTCAGAGGTTTAGTAATCGATCGGGTCGCGGATGATCGGGCAGGTCATGCAGTGGCCGCCGCCACGGCCGCGACCGAGTTCGCCGGCGCTGATGGTGATGACTTCCACGCCGGCCTTGCGCAGCAGGGTGTTGGTGTAGGTGTTGCGGTCGTAGCCGATGACCACGCCGGGCTCCATCGCCACCACGTTGTTGCCGTCGTCCCATTGCTCGCGTTCGGCGGCGAAGCTGTTGCCGCCGGTTTCGACCACGCGCAGTTTCGGCAGGTTGAGCGCAGCGGCGACGGTGTCGAGGAAGCTGCCTTCTTCGCGGCGGATGTCGATGCCGCCCTGTTTGCTTTCGTCAGGGCGCAGGGTGAAGGCGACGATCTGGTTGACCACTTCCGGGAAAATCGTCACCAGGTCGCGGTCGCAGAAGCTGAACACGGTGTCCAGGTGCATCGCCGCGCGGGATTTCGGCAGGCCGGCGACGATGACTTTTTCCACCGCTTTGTTGTTGAACAGGTTCAGCGCCAGTTGGCCGATGGCCTGACGCGATGAGCGCTCGCCCATGCCGATCAGCACCACGCCGTTGCCGATCGGCATGACGTCGCCGCCCTCAAGGGTGGAGTTGCCGTGGTCCTTGTCCGGGTCGCCGTACCAGATCTCGAATTCGGCGTTGGTGAATTGCGGATGGAATTTGTAGATGGCGGTGGTCAGCAGGGTTTCCTGACGGCGCGCCGGCCAGTACATCGGGTTCAGCGTCACGCCACCGTAGATCCAGCAAGTGGTGTCGCGGGTGAACTGGGTGTTGGGCAGCGGCGGCAGGATGAAGCTGGAATGCCCAAGGAAGTCGCGGAACATCTGGATGGTCTTGCCACCGAAGCTGTCCGGCAAATCATCGGCCGAGACGCCGCCAATCAGGAATTCGGCGATGTGCCGCGGCTCGAGACTTTTCAGCCAGGATTTCACTTCACTGATCAGGCCCAGGCCTACCGAGTCGGCAGTGACCTTGCGTTCAAGAATCCAGTCCAGCGCCTCGGGGATGGCAACGATGTCGGTCAGCAGGTTGTGCATTTCCAGCACGTCGATGCCGCGCTCGCGCATCTTGGTGACGAAGTCGAAGTGGTCGCGCTTGGCCTGCGCCACCCACAGCACGTCGTCGAACAGCAGTTCATCGCAGTTGTTCGGGGTCAGCCGCTGATGGGCCAGACCTGGGGAGCAAACCATGACTTTACGCAGTTTCCCGGCTTCGGAGTGGACGCCGTACTTCACTTTTTCCGTGGTCATTTCTGTGTTCCTCCAGATGACAATCAATCAGGGGTTACAGCGTCAGGAAGCCATCGTAGAGACCGTAGGCCGCCACCACGGCGCCCACGACCACTGCAGCGAAAATCAGCTTCTCGACGTTGGTGAAAACCGGTTGTCTGAGTTCCAGCTTGGCCTTGGCGAACAGGATTGCGCCGGGCGCATAAAGCAGGGCCGACAGCAGCAGGTACTTGACCCCGCCGGCGTACAACAACCACACCGCATAGATCAGGGCGATACCGCCGATGATCAGATCCTTGCGCCGCTCGGCGGCAAAGCCTTCGTAGCTCTCGCCGCGCACCGCCAGCAGCAGGGCATAGGCCGCCGACCACAGGTACGGCACCAGAATCATCGAGGTGGCGAGGTAGATCAGCGACAGGTAAGTGCTGGCCGAGAACAGGGTGATGATGAGGAAAATCTGCACCATCGCATTGGTCAGCCACAGGGCATTGACCGGCACGTGGTTGGCGTTTTCCTTGCGCAGGAACTCCGGCATGGTGTGGTCTTTGGCGGCGGCGAACATGATCTCCGCACACAGCAGCACCCACGACAGCAGCGCCCCCAGCAGCGAAATGATCAGGCCGACGCTGATCAGTACCGCGCCCCAGTGGCCCACGACGTGTTCAAGCACGGCGGCCATCGACGGGTTCTGCAGTTTCGCCAGTTCCGGCTGAGTCATGATGCCCAGCGACAGCACGTTCACCAGCACCAGAAACAGCAGCACGGTGATGAAGCCGATCACGGTCGCCTTACCCACATCCGAGCGTTTCTCGGCGCGGGCGGAGAAGATGCTCGCGCCTTCGATGCCGATGAATACCCAGACAGTCACCAGCATCATGTTGCGCACCTGGTTCATCACGCTGCCCAGGTCGGGGTTTTTCACGCCCCAGATGTCGGCGGTGAAGATGTCCAGTTTGAACGCGAAGATGGCGATCAACACGAACAGCAGCAGCGGCACGACCTTGGCGACCGTGGTCACGAGGTTGATGAACGCCGCTTCCTTGATCCCGCGCAGCACCAGAAAATGCACGCCCCACAGCAGCAAGGACGCGCCGATCACCGCTGCCGGGGTATTGCCCTCGCCGAAGATCGGAAAGAAGTAGCCAAGGGTGCTGAACAGCAGAACGAAGTAGCCGACGTTGCCCAGCCAGGCGCTGATCCAGTAACCCCAGGCAGATGAGAAACCCATGTAGTCGCCGAATCCTGCCTTGGCGTAGGCGTAGACCCCACCGTCCAGGTCAGGCTTGCGATTGGCGAGAGTCTGAAAGACGAAAGCGAGGGTGAGCATGCCGACGGCGGTGATGGCCCAGCCGATCAGCACGGCACCGACGTCGGCGCTGGCGGCCATGTTTTGTGGCAAGGAAAATATCCCGCCACCGATCATTGAGCCGACTACCAGTGCAACCAGTGCACCGAGTCTTAGTTTTCCGGGCGCTTCAGACATTTGCATGACTCCATTGCAGGAAAGGAGAGCTCACAGCCTAGTACCGTTGTCTGTTCGAATAGCTGACTTGGATCAGTGCATGGTCACATTCCATTGTTAATGAATGACTTATCCACCCGTTGCGGGCATAACGCTGTGCTCTGAAAGGCCCGATACAGAGCCGTTTCGCTAATGCAATTGGGAATAGCTATTAATGCTTTCGAACTATGACGCTAGTTGCTTTTGCGGGTTTGGCAAATGTCCGTCATCTGTTTTCAGTACAGAATCGAATTATCAGGATCAGCGCACAAAACTGACTTAACGTGCTACGCGTTATCGTCATCCGCTATATAAAAGTGTGCTCGGTCACGCATTACCTGATAAACGTCATCTACTCTTAGCTTTTTAGTCAGCTGTTGTTACAAATAAACAACAGCGGCTTTTCCAAGGAGATCTGCATGTCGCAACCGACGCAAAAGCTGCGCCTTGGCGCGTTGATCGCGCTGGTGGTGGGCTCGATGATCGGCGGGGGGATTTTCTCGTTGCCGCAGAACATGGCGGCGCGCGCCGATGCCGGGGCAATCCTGATCGGCTGGGGCATCACTGCGATCGGCATGCTGACGCTGGCGTTCGTCTTTCAGACCCTGGCCAATCGCAAACCGGAACTGGACTCTGGCGTCTACGCCTACGCCAAGGCCGGGTTCGGCGATTACATGGGCTTTTCGTCGGCCTGGGGTTACTGGATCAGCGCGTGGCTGGGCAACGTCGGTTATTTCGTCTTGCTGTTCAGCACCCTCGGCTATTTCTTTCCGGTGTTCGGCCAGGGCAACACGCCGATCGCCATCGGCTGCGCCTCGGTGCTGTTGTGGGCGGTGCATTTCCTGGTGATGCGCGGAATCAAGGAGGCGGCGCTGATCAACCAGTTGACCACCGTAGCCAAGGTCGTGCCGCTGATCATGTTCATCGTCATCGCTGCGGTGGCGTTCAAGGCTGACATCTTCACCCGCGACATCTGGGGACGCAGTAACCCGAACTTCGGCGGGGTGATGGATCAGGTACGCAACATGATGCTGGTCACCGTGTTCGTCTTCATCGGCATCGAAGGCGCCAGCGTCTATTCGGCCCGCGCGGAGAAACGCAGCGACGTCGGCCGCGCCACGGTAATCGGCTTTCTCGGCGTGCTGGCGCTGCTGGTGCTGGTCAACGTGCTGTCGCTGGGGATCATGAGCCAGCCGGAGCTGGCCAATCTGCAGAACCCTTCACTGGCAGCGGTGCTCGAGCACATCGTCGGGCCGTGGGGCGCGTTGCTGATCAGCGTCGGGCTGGCGATTTCCCTGTTGGGCGCATTGCTGTCGTGGGCTCTGCTGTGCGCGGAAATTCTCTTCGCCACGGCCAAGGACAAGACCATGCCGGCGTTCCTGAAGAAGGAAAACAACAATCACGTGCCGGTCAACGCGCTGTGGCTGACCAATGCGATGATCCAGATTTTCCTGCTGATCACGCTGTTCTCGGCGGGGACTTACACCAGTCTGATTTACCTGGCCTCGTCGATGATTCTGGTGCCGTACCTGTGGTCGGCGGCCTACGCGGTGCTGCTCAGCGGGCGCGGCGAAACCTACGAACATGCCTCGGCCGAACGCACCAAGGATCTGCTGATTGGCGGCATCGCACTGGTTTACGCGGTGTGGCTGTTGTATGCCGGTGGGGTGAAGTATTTGCTGCTGTCGGCGCTGCTGTACGCGCCGGGGGTGATTCTGTTTGCCAAGGCCAAGCATGAACAGGGCCAGCCGGTCTTTACCACGGTGGAGAAGGGGATTTTTGCTTGTGTGGTGATTGGTGCGGGGATGGCGGCGTATGGGTTGTATAGCGGGGTGCTGGCGTTGTGATCTGAAAAGCAGCCCCTCACCCCAGCCCTCTCCCGGAGGTAGAGGGGGCCGACCGGGGGATATTGGCGAATTACGCCGACGTGAAAGACCTTTACCGAATCCATAATCGACTGGTTTTTTCAGGTCGACGTATAGCGCAAGACACCTCGGTAGGCCCCCTCTCCCTCCGGGAGAGGGCTGGGGTGAGGGGCTTCTTCTAGAGCCACTGCGCAGGATGTGAGCCCAACTCCATCGCCGGCCAATCCCACCGCATCGCCGTCCCGCTGATCTGCACCGGTACGCGCAACCTCCGCGCCGGACCCCACGCTGTGTGCTCAAGCGCCGAATCCTGATCCAGCGCATCTTCGGCCCGCAGCAGGTCATGCGTCCCCGGCCCATGCTCGATCAACAGCTTCGCCGTGCGCGCCAAGGACAACCGCGCCGAACCCCCGCGACCGTTGGCCATGCGTTCAGTCAGCAGCCTGATCGCACTTGCCGCCATCAGATACCCGGTCGCATGATCCAGCGCCTGCACCGGCAGCGGCGTCGGTTTGTCGCTGTGCTTCCAGCGCTGTCCGGCTTCGGCAATGCCGCTGCTCATCTGCACCAGGCTGTCGAAACCCCGGCGATTCTGCCAAGGGCCGCTCCAGCCGTAGGCGTTGAGGCAGACATCGATCAGCCCCGGTGCCAGTTGTCGACGGCGCTCAACACCAAAGCCGAGGTGTTCCAGAGCGTCGGCGCGGTAGCCGTGCAGCAGAATGTCGGCGTCTCTCAGTAAAGCTTCGAACACCGCGCGATCCGCCGGAGTCTGCAGGTCCAGCCGCGCGCAATGTTTGCCGACGGTCATTTCCGGAACCACGCCGGGTTCGTTCCAGCTCGGCGGATCGATGCGCAGCACAGTGGCGCCCAGCCCTGCGAGAAAACGGCTGGCGGTGGGGCCGGCGAGCACGCGGGTCAGGTCGAGCACCTTGATCCCGGCCAGAGGTCGTGCGATCGAACCTTGCCACTCGGCGCGGTGTTCGTCTGTCTGCTCAATGAAATGCACCAGCGGCTCGGCATTCACCGCCAGCCCTTGCGGGTGCTGCTGCCACTGCGCCCAAGTGCGCATCTGGGCGGCGCAACCCTTGGCGTCGACCACCGCTTGTTCCAGATCCGTACTTGCCCATTGCGCGACTTTCGCCGCCATCGCTACACGACCGACACAGGCGCCAAGCACGCGTTCAGCGGCGGCGCGGTGATGCGGGGCGTTGGTGTGCAGGCGGATCCAGCCGTCCCGGGTCGCATAATCGCCGGCGACTGGATCCCACAGCGGCGGCACTTGCCAGCCGATCGGGCGCAGCGAGGTGGAGAACCAGAACGAGGCCAGACGTCGATCGACTGCAACCGCAGGCAAGTGGCCGGTTTGCTGGTGGAGCAGTTCGCTGATCGCTTGCCCGGCAGCGGCAATGCTGGCGCAGGCCAGTTCGGTGACCGCGAACGCCGAGGGCAGCGCGCCGTCACCGTTGAAGGGGATTGGCCTGCGCGGCAGGTCGAGTGCGGTTTGGATGGACGTGAGCAGATCAGTCATCGAAGGCCCTCCGAAGCGAGAGGGGGATGATAGTGCAAAACATAACCGGGCTAGATAAACCCCCTGGGTGAACACCATCCCTGTGGGAGCGAGCTCGCTCGCGAAGAGGCCAGCACATTCAACACCATCACTGACTAGGCGACCGCTTTCGCGAGCAAGCTCGCTCCCACATTGTTTCGAGGCGTGGCCGTTACACGCGGAACTGATCCATCAATTTCATCTGCTGGCTCGCCAGGCTGTTGAGCTGGCTGCTGATCGCCGCTGATTCCGTGGCCTGTTCGGTCAGGGTTTCGGTGACGGTGCGAATCGCCGAGACGTTGCGGTTGACCTCTTCGGCCACGGCGCTCTGCTCTTCGGCGGCACTGGCGATCTGCAGGTTCATGTCGCTGATCACCGTCACCGCGTCGCTGATCTTGCCCAGCGCATCGACCGCCTGACGAATCTGCCCGGCGTTGTTGTGCGCCTGGGTCTGGCTGGAATGCATGGTGGCGACCACGCCGCGGGTGCCGGTCTGGATGCGCTCGATGACCACGCGGATTTCCTCCACCGAATCCTGCGTGCGTTTGGCCAGGTTGCGCACCTCGTCAGCGACCACGGCAAAACCGCGACCGCTTTCGCCGGCGCGGGCGGCTTCGATAGCAGCGTTGAGGGCCAGCAGGTTGGTCTGTTCGGCGATGCTGCGGATCACTTCCAGCACCGAACCGATCTGCTCGCTGTTGACCGCCAGCGCTTCGACCTCGGTCACCGCTTTGCTGACTTCATCGGCCAGTTGATTGATGTCGCGGGTGCTGCGCTCGATGATCGCCATGCCGTCCTTCGCCGACTGATCGGCACCCTTGGCCGCATTGGCGGCGTTCGAGGCACTGTTGGCGACATCGTGGGCGGTGGCGCTCATTTCGTTGGACGCGGTGGCGACCTGATCGATTTCGCGGAACTGCACCTGCATGCCTTCGCTGGTCTGCCGGGCGATTTCCGAAGACTGATCAGCCGTGCCACGGGCTTCGGTGATGCTCTGTTTGATTTGCGCGATGGTCGGCTGCAGCTTGTCGAGGAAGCGGTTGAACCAGTTCACCAGTTCGCCCAGTTCATCTTTTTTGCTGTAGTTCAGACGCTGGGTCAGATCGCCTTCGCCGCTGGCGATGTTCTTCAGCATGTCGGCGACGCTGTTGATCGGACGGGTGACGCCGGAGGCGGTGAGCCAGGTGAGCAGCAGGCCGATCAGACCGGCCACCACGGCGACCAGCAGAGCAGTGATCACGCCGGTTTCCTGCGCATCATCCAGCACCGCTTGCAGCTTCACCGAGTCAGCCAGCAGCACTTGTTTGGGCAGGTCGATGACCACGCCCCACGCCCGCGAATTGCCGATCGGATCAACCGGGTAAACCGCGCGAATCAAATCGCCCTGTTCGAGGATTTTCGCCGTGCCGCTGCCGACCAATTGCAATACGTCCTTGCCGTCCGCGCCGAGGGTGTCACTGATCTTTTTGCCGACCCGCGTCGCGTCAGCACTGTCGGCCGCGAGCACGCCGCTGCCGGAGACGATCAACATGTGGCCGGCGTTGTTGAACAGGCTGCGCTGCGAGTCGACGGCGGCGGCTTGCAGCGCGTCGAGGGCGATGTCGACACCGACCACGCCGATCGCTTTGCCGTCGACCATCACTGGCACGGAAATGGTCGTCATGAGCATTTCCTTGCCACCAACCGTGTCGGCATACGGATCGAGCAGGCAGGTGCGCTTGTTGTCGCGAGGGCAGGTGTACCAGCTGTTGTACGGCGTGCCGCTGACGCTGAGGGTGGTCTTGGTCAGGTCATCTTCGACCATGATCGTATTCAGCGCGGCGCCGGCGGCACGGCTCCAGTACGAGGCGAAGCGCCCGGCTTCGTTGGATTGCCGCGCGGCATCGTTGGCGAATTCGCTGTCCTTGCCGTCGAGGCCGTTGGGTTCGAACGCCAGCCAGATGCCCAGGACTTTATCGTTGCGCTCGAACGCGGTTTTCAGGCTCTGATTCAACTCTTCACGAACAGCGCCGGCTTCGAGCGAACGCTTGGCCGCCATCGTCCGCAGATCCTTGATCTGGTCGGCGAGGGCGGTGACCACCAGCAGGCTTTCGCCAAAGGTTTTCTGCACCCGCACTGCTTGCTCGGCAGCCTTGGCCTGCAACAGGTTCTGCACGCTGGCGGTGAGCAACTGGTTGCTGGATTGACTGACCAGTTCGTCGTTCTGGTTGGTCTGGTAGATGTTCATGCTGACAATCAGCGCCACCACTCCGAGCAGGCACAGGCCGGAGAGCAGGACGATTTTCAGGCGAATGGACAGAGCGTCGAACATGGGGCGATCTCGCGAATGGAATAGACAGGTGGCCTGGGCCGCAGCCCGGTTTGCCAAATCCATTCAGCGCCATTCAATGCTCATCGGCGCCGAGCGAGACGGCATGAGGCGCTCGCCGACAGACGGTCGCCGCTAAACGTTTGCGCAGGGGAAAGTGCTGAAAAGTCTTTAATTACAGGAATGTTTCGCTGCAGCGACGGGGGATTCCGGACGCGACCAGATCCACAGATTGCCCAGGCCCATCCCGGCGATCGCCAGATAGATCGGCCAACCGTGATCGAGCAGCACCAGCATCAATGTCGCGCACAGCAGCATGCTCACGGTGGCACTGAGCTTGGCCTTGCGCGCGATGATCTTGCCGTTGCGCCAGTTACTCAGGATCGGCCCGAACAGACGATGGTTTTCCAGCCAGGCGCTCAGGCGCGGCGAACTGCGGGTCGCGGCCCACGCGGCAAGGAGGATGAACTCGGTGGTCGGCAGGCCGGGCACGACGATGGCGATCAGGCCAATGCCGAGGCTGACATAGGCCAGCAGAGCGAACAGCAGACGGGCGAGTTTTGATGGGGCGGGTGCGGGCATGGGCTCAGCGGTGGCTTCCGAAGCGGAACGGAGATCTTACAGACTTACGCAGCCCCCTGTAGGAGCTGCCGAAGGCTGCGATCTTTTGATCTTTAAAGCAACATCAAAAGATCGCAGCCTTCGGCAGCTCCTACACAGGGATATTCGTGGCGCTCAGGCAGGTTCGGCTTCTGTCGCATAAGCCTGTTCCAGCAGCACGGTGAAGCGGTTGAACGCGTCCAGCGCGCCTTGCTCCACTTCGGCCTCTTCCTCTGCCGTGAATTGCAACGCATCGAGGGTGCGCACAAAGCTTTTCCAGCCCTCGGCGCGGCCACCTTGCGGTTCAGCCAAATGCCGGGCGCCGAAGGTTTCGCTCAAATCGAGCGCCACGGCGCGCTTGATCAGGAACGCCGCGCCGAGCTTGGAGCCCTCCGACACGAAGATCCAGCCCAGCGCCCGCGCCTTGCTCGGGTTTTTCAGCGCGCCAGCCACTGGGGCCGGGACGTCGGTATCGAGGTCGGCGAGGTCAGCCTTGGCCGCTTCGGCGCGGCAGCGGGCCGGCAGGTCAGGGACGATCGCGGTCAGTTCAGCGTCGTTGTACAGCTCGACCAGTTCCGCCTGGAACAGGTATTGCGCGACGACGAAACGGGCGAAGCTGGCGCGACTTTCGAACGGCGCGTGGGCTTTGACCAGCGCATCGAGTTTGCTGTGCGGCTCATGGGTGATCTGGTTCAGGCGTTGCGAACGCAGGGCTTTTTCCGAGGCAGTCATGGGGGTGTCCTTGATGAATGAGGCGCTTGATAACAAGACGTACGGGCGGGCGCCGGACAGTAAAAAAACCCACTGCGCGGCGATAACACGCGCAGTGAGGCCGGGCGGGTCAGATGTCCCAGATCAGGTTGATCGCGAAGTTGCGTCCCGGTTGGGTCAGACGATCGAGATTGGCCGGTTGCGTCACCGAGGCTTCGCCGACGCTGTCGTAACCGCGCACGTCGTCCCACAGCCAGTATTTCTTGTCGGTGAGGTTGTAGAGGCCGCCGCTGACGGTGACGTCGTCGGTGACTTTGTAATAGCCGGCCAGATCGAGAATGCCGAAGCCCGGGGTCTTGAACTGACTGCTGACGCCGTCCGGCGATTTGAAGTTGCTGTCGTCGACACGGTCCTTCTTCTTCACCACGGTCCAGCTCAGCAAACCGCCGTAGGTGTGCTGGTCGTAACCGAGGCCGAACACCCCGGTGAGCGGGTTGACGCTGTTGATCGGCTCGCCGTTGTCGTTGTTGCGCCCGTAGGCGTAGGCGATCGAGCCTTGGGTGTACAGGCCTTGCGGCGCGCCGAAAGCATCCAGATTCAAGCGACCTTTGACTTCCGCGCCCTTGATGGTAGCGCGCTTGATGTTGTTGCTCTGGAAGGTCAACTGATCGTCGCCCGGCTTGACTGCGTCTTCGTTGATGAAGTCGCGGTACTTGTTATAGAACACCGCGACGTCGAACGAACCCTGCTCGAAATTGCCGCGCAGGCCGGTTTCGAAGCCTTTGCTTTTTTCCGGCTCAAGGTCGGAATTGGGCGCCACGGTGTAGCCGCTGGTGTTGTTCTCGAAACGCCCGTACAGGGCTTTCGCCGTCGGCGTGCGGAAGCCTTCGGCGTACTGGCCGTACCAGGTGTAGTGTTCCGTCAGCGCATAGGTCAGGCCGAATTTCGGCGAGACTTTGTGCCAGGTCTTGTTTTTGTCGCTGACCGTGCCCTGGCCGTCGGCGTTCACGGTGTTGAGGAACTCCTCAGTGATGTGCGGCTTGAGCTGGGTGTAGTCGTAGCGCAGACCCGGCAGGAAGGTCCAGTCGTTCCAACTGATCTGATCCTGGGCAAACAGGCTGTAGGTGTTGATGGTCGGATCGGGGAAATCACTGGCCTTGGCCAGCACGTCCGCCGCACTGGTCGCGCCGATCGCCGTGCAGCCGCGACCGACTGCCAGGCATGTGCCGTCGCCGCTGCGTGAACCGGTGACTTTCTGCTGCTTGATCGTGGTGCCGTAAGTCAGCAGGTGATCGGTGTCACCGATGGCGAAGGCCTTGTCCAGTTGCGCGTCGAACACCCACTGTTTTTCCTGGTAGATCGTGTCGCGGGTACGCAGCACCCTGCGGGTCATCGGGAAGTAATACTCTTCGGTGCTCTGGTCGGTCTTGGCAGTCTGATGGTTGAGACTCCACTTGACGTTATCGACCAGCAGGCTGTCGAGGGCGAACGAATGTTCGATGCCGAAACGCTCGCGGGTGATGGTGTCGTTGCCGGTGCGCCACTGGTACATGCCGCCAGGCAGTACGCTGTCAGGGATGGTCGGGGCGCCGTTGAAGTACGGGCCGCCGTAGGCACTTTTCTGATCGGTGTCGCGGTCGTCCTTGTACTTTTCGTAGGTCAGGCCCAGGCGCGAATCGTCGTTGTAGTTCCAGCCGAGCTTGGCCAGCACGTTGGTCGCACGGACGTCTTCGGGGTTGGCCGCGGTGCGCGCAAGGCCAGTGCCGTTGTGGCTGCCGAAGGATTCGCTTTCGTGACCGTCGCGCTGACTGTAATGCAGCAGACCGTCGAACTCACCGCTGCGCCCGGCGACGGTGGCAGATTTCAGCCAGCTGTCGTCGGCGGAGCTGTAACCGCTTTTCAACCGCGCGCCGACGTCCTTGCCCGGTTTGATGATGTCGTCGGCGTCCAGCGTGTAGTAACTGACCGCGCCGCCGATGGCGTTGCTGCCGTACAGCACTGAGGCCGGGCCACGGAGGATTTCCACTCGCTTGACGATTTCCGGGTCGACGTAGTTGCGCTGGCTCTTGGCGTACGGGCCGTTGAAGAAACCGTTGGGGATCTCCACGCCGTCGACTTGAGTCAGGATGCGGTCGCCGTCGATGCCGCGAATGTTGTAGCCGCTGATGCCGCCGCGCTGACCGGCACCGCCGACTGAAACGCCCGGCTCGTAGCGCACCAGATCCTTGATGGTGTTGACGTTGTTGCGGTCGAGTTCATCGCGATCATGCACGCTGACTGTCGAAGGCACGCTGTTGACCGACTGTTCCTGACGCGTCGCGCTGATCGTCACTTGATCGAGATTCAGCGTGCCGCTGCCGCTGCGTTTTTCCAGTACGACGTTGTCGTTGCTCAGCTTGCGAAAGCTCAGGTTGGTCCCCACCAAAAGGCGCTCGAGGGCTTTCTCCGGCGGCAGCGAACCGCGCACGCCCGGCGACGAGACGTTCTGACCCAGCTCTGCCGGCAAGCCGACCTGCCAACCGGTCACGGCGGTAAAGGCATTCAGCGCTGAGACCAGCGGTTGCTGGCCGATGGCGAACGGGTAATCGCCCATGTTGCGCGCCGGTTGCTCGGTGGCTGCGAGCAGCGGCGCGGTGCCGGCCATGAGGATGGCCGCGGTCAGCAGGGACAGTACGCGGGAGGGGGAAGCAGTCTGGCGGGTAAGGCGTGAGGACATCGATAGCGCTCCGTGTCGCACGAATCTTTATAGGTGCTGATCGGCATGGTTAGATGCGAATCAATTGCATTGGCTATAACGAGACGTACTGCCGTTGGCTATCGAGTAAAAATAATTCTCATTTAGTTCAAGATAACCAGCGCGGGGAATTCCTGCAGGCGTGCCGAGGTGATGTGGGCGAGGGAGCGCACCACGTCGAGCGGCTGGTCGAGACGGTAATTGCCGGTGACGGCGACGTCGGCCAGTTGTTCGTTGTTGTTGATGATCCAGCCCGGGTAGTAGCGGCGCAGCTCGGCCAGCACCTGATTGAGCGGACAGTTCTCGAACACCAGACGGCCTTCAATCCACGCCAGATCCGCATTGGCGTCGAGCTTGGCCGGACGATCAAATCCGTTGGGACCGATCCGAATGCTTTCCCCGGCACGCAAGCGCACGCGGGCATCGTTGTGGGTGGCGCGCAGATCGACATCGCCACGCTGCACATTCACCTGCGCGACCCCGTCGAGGTAGCGCACGGCGAATGCGGTGTCGTGCACACTGGCCGTTACCGGCCCCGCATCGATCTCCAGCGGCTGATTGCGCCCGCTGGCGATCTCGAAAAACGCCTCGCCCTGAAACAGCCGGGCCACGCGTTGTTGATCATTGATGGTGCTGGAGAATGCTGAATTGGTGTTGAGCAGCACCTTCGAGCCGTCTTCCAGTTGCAGGCGCTGCCGCTCGCCGACCACGGTCAGGTGATCGGCCTGCAGGCGCATCGGCAGGTTGCTGAAGCTGAACAGACCGAGGATCAACACCGCAGCGCTGGCCAGCGGTTTCCAGTGCGGACGCAAGCGTTTGAGGAAAGTGATCTTTGCCGGTTTTGCTGCCAGGGCTTCGGCGCACAGCGCGACTTGCGGGCCGTCCCAGATCGCCTGGGCCTTGGCGAACGCCTCGGCATTCAACGGATCCGCCGCCAGCCAGGCATGAAATTGCCGGGTCTGTTCCTCGTCCGGGCTGCCGAGCACGATGAGCCAGTCCAGCGCCTGGTCCATTGCAGCTGCAGCGTCCCGCGCCGAATCGGGCGAAGGCGGGCGGTGGGTGTGCGTCACGGTGGTTCCTCGGCAGTGTCTGTGCACGGCTGTTTTTTATTGCAGCGTAAAAGTCGGGCAAGGGTAGCAAAGCATGGTGATCAGTGCAGTCGATCCTGCCACTTACAGAAAAGCCCTACAGCTTCAGTCGCCATTCAAGCGTTCGGCGACGCCGATGCAAATCGTCATGATCAGTTTCAGTTCCTTCTGCACGGTGCTCAGCGACACGTGCAGTTCATCAGCGATTTCCTGATAGCTGTGCCCGTGCAAACGGCTGAGGATGAAGATCTGCTGCTGACGCGGGCTGAGTTGGCTGAGGCTCACGTTCAAACGCTCCAGCAGTTGTTCGGCATGGGCGGCGTCTTCGGCGCTGCTGGCGGGTGCAGCGATGCTCTGCACCACGTCCTGAGGCACGTCATCGACCATGGTTCGCGCATGGATCTTGCGCGCACGCAAATGATCCAGCGCCAGATTGCGCGCGGTCTGGAAGACAAAGGGTTCAAGGTGATCGATGGCCCGCTCGCTCAACGCCCGGGTCACGCGCAGGTAAGTCTCCTGCAACAGGTCTTCAGCGGTGCTGTGATTGTTGACCATCCGTTCCAGCGTGCGCAGCAGGGAAGTGCGCTGGGCGAGGAAGACGTGGTTGAAGCGCGATTGACTCACGGGAGGACCTGATCCATTTCGAGCGAATGATAATGCTTATCATCCAGCTGAATGGTCAAGCGTTGATTTGTCAGAGATCGGTAAAGCTCAGGGTAAAATTGGCCCCCCTGTAGGAGCCGCCGAAGGCTGCGATCTTTTGATCTTGTTTTTAAAAAGTCAAAATCAAAAGATCGCAGCCTTCGGCAGCTCCTACAGGGATGTGCGTCAAATCAAGGAACGCCCGTTTATTCGGCGTTACACAACGCCAGGCAGTTATCCAGCATGCGGTTGGAGAAGCCCCATTCGTTGTCGTACCAGGCCAGCACCTTGAGCAACTTGCCGCTGACTTTGGTGTGGTTGGCGTCGAAGATCGACGACAGCGGGTTGTGGTTGAAGTCGCTGGAAACCAGCGGCAAGGTGTTGTAACCGAGAATCTTCGAATGCTGGCTGGCCGCTTTCAGCAGGGCGTTGACCTCGTCGGCGCTGGCTTCTTTTTTCAATTGCACGGTGAGGTCGACCAGCGACACGTTGATCACCGGCACACGCACGGCCATGCCGGTCAGTTTGCCGGCCAGTTCCGGCAGCACCAGGCCCACCGCTTCGGCAGCGCCGGTCTTGCTCGGGATCATGTTCTGCGTGGCCGAACGGGCGCGGTACGGGTCGCTGTGATAGACGTCGGTGAGGTTCTGGTCGTTGGTGTAGGCGTGAATGGTGGTCATCAAGCCGCTTTCGATACCCAGCTCACGATGCAGCACTTGCGCCACTGGCGCGAGGCAGTTGGTGGTGCACGAAGCGTTGGAAATGATCTGGTGCGACTGACGCAGAATGTCGTGGTTGACGCCGTAAACGACGGTGGCGTCGGCGCCTTTGGCCGGCGCTGAGATGATTACCTTGCGGGCGCCAGCGGTAATATGCGCGGCGGCTTTGGCACGGTCGGTAAACAGACCGGTGCATTCGAAGACCACGTCGATTTTTTCTGCGGCCCACGGCAGGTCGGCCGGGTTGCGAATGGCGCTGACTGCGATGCGATCGCCATTGACCGTCAGGCTTTCGTTATCGTGCGCCACTTCGGCGTCGAACGTGCCGTGGACGGTGTCGTATTTGAGCAGATGGGCATTGATCGAACTGTCACCCAGATCGTTGATCGCGACGATCTGCAGGTCTTGACGATAGCCTTGGGTATACAGTGCGCGCAGGACATTACGGCCGATGCGGCCAAAACCATTGATTGCGATTCGAAGAGTCATGGAACAGCGCCGCCGTCGTTTTGTTGTTGGAATTACAAGATTATTCGCATAAAAATAGAAAACAAGCCTTTTTAGTGGCAATATTTTGTTTTATCTACAACGAGTGACCTGAATCAACTGGTCCGAATGGTCAAAAAAACCGTCTGTCATTCCAACAACAACGGCGTTTGACCAGCATAGACAATCAGGTCGCCACATCCGTTAGCCTGGAGTTCTACACATGCATCCCCGCGTTCTTGAGGTCACCGAACGGCTTATCGCCCGCAGCCGCGCCACGCGTCAGGCTTACCTTGCATTGATTCGCGGCGCCGCCACCGACGGCCCGATGCGCGGCAAGCTGCAATGCGCCAACTTCGCCCATGGCGTGGCCGGTTGCGGCACCGAAGACAAGCACAGCCTGCGGATGATGAACTCGGCGAACATCGCCATTGTTTCTTCGTATAACGACATGCTCTCGGCGCATCAGCCGTACGAAGTCTTTCCACAACAAATCAAGAACGCACTGCGCGAAATCGGCTCGGTCGGCCAGTTCGCCGGCGGCACCCCGGCCATGTGCGATGGCGTGACCCAGGGCGAGCCGGGCATGGAACTGAGCCTGCCGAGCCGCGAAGTGATCGCCATGTCGACTGCCGTGGCGCTGTCGCACAACATGTTCGACGGCGCGCTGATGCTCGGCATCTGCGACAAGATCGTTCCGGGCCTGATGATGGGCTCGCTGCGCTTCGGTCATTTGCCGACCATTTTCGTACCGGGCGGGCCGATGGTGTCGGGGATTTCCAACAAGGAAAAAGCCGACGTCCGCCAGAAGTACGCCGAAGGCAAGGCGACCCGCGAAGAGCTGCTGGAATCGGAGATGAAGTCCTACCACAGCCCGGGCACCTGCACGTTCTACGGCACCGCCAACACCAATCAGTTGCTGATGGAAGTCATGGGCCTGCACTTGCCGGGCGCGTCCTTCGTCAACCCGAACACACCGCTGCGCGACGCGCTGACCCGCGAAGCCGCGCATCAGGTGACGCGCCTGACCAAGCAGAACGGCAACTTCATGCCGATCGGCGAAATCGTCGACGAGAAGGCGCTGGTCAACTCCATCGTTGCCCTGCACGCCACCGGCGGCTCGACCAACCACACCCTGCACATGCCGGCCATTGCCATGGCGGCGGGCATTCAACTGACCTGGCAAGACATGGCCGACCTCTCCGAAGTCGTGCCGACCCTGAGTCACGTTTATCCGAACGGCAAGGCCGACATCAACCACTTCCAGGCCGCCGGCGGCATGTCGTTCCTGATCCGCGAACTGCTCGGTGCCGGACTGCTGCACGAAGACGTCAACACCGTGCTCGGTCATGGTCTGAGCCAGTACACCAAGGAGCCGTTCCTCGATAACGGCGAACTGGTCTGGCGCGAAGGCCCGACCGACAGCCTCGACGAAAACATCCTGCGTCCGGTGTCCCGTGCGTTCTCGCAAGAGGGTGGCTTGCGGGTAATGGAAGGCAACCTCGGTCGCGGCGTGATGAAGGTGTCTGCCGTTGCGCTGGAAAACCAGATCGTCGAAGCACCGGCGATGGTGTTCCAGGATCAGCAGGATCTGGCCGATGCGTTCAAGGCTGGTCTGCTGGAGAAGGATTTCGTCGCCGTGATGCGCTTCCAGGGCCCGCGTTCCAACGGCATGCCGGAGCTGCACAAGATGACGCCGTTCCTCGGCGTGCTGCAGGACCGCGGCTTCAAAGTGGCGCTGGTGACCGATGGGCGCATGTCCGGCGCGTCGGGGAAAATCCCGGCGGCGATTCACGTCAGCCCCGAAGCTTATGTCGGTGGTGCTTTGGCGCGCGTGCAAGAGGGCGATATCATCCGCGTCGATGGCGTCAAAGGCACCTTGGAACTGAAGGTCGACGCCGCCGAATTTGCAGCGCGCGAACCTGCCAAGGGCCTGTTGGGCAACAACATTGGCAGCGGCCGCGAGCTGTTTGGCTTCATGCGCATGGCCTTCAGCTCGGCGGAGCAGGGCGCCAGCGCCTTCACTTCTGCCCTGGAGACGCTTAATTGAAACTGGCTTTGGTCGGTGACATCGGAGGCACCAACGCACGTTTCGCGTTGTGGCAAAACCAGCAACTGCAATCGGTTCAGGTGCTGGCCACGGCCGACTTCGCCACGCCGGAAGAGGCGATCGGCCTGTACCTGAGCGGTCTTGGCCTGGCGCCGGGTTCGATCGGATCGGTGTGCCTGTCGGTGGCAGGCCCGGTCAGCGGCGATGAATTCAAGTTCACCAACAATCACTGGCGCCTCAGTCGCAGCGCGTTCTGCAAGACCTTGCAGGTCGAACAATTGTTGCTGACCAACGACTTCTCGGCGATGGCGCTGGGCATGACCCGCTTGCAGCCTGGCGAATTCCGCGTGGTCTGCGAAGGCACGCCGGAGCCATTGCGCCCGGCGGTGGTGATTGGCCCGGGCACTGGCCTGGGAGTCGGCACCTTGCTCGATCTGGGCGAAGGTCGCTTTGCCGCGCTGCCGGGCGAGGGCGGCCACGTCGACCTGCCGCTGAGCAGCCCGCGCGAAACACAACTGTGGCAGCACATCTACAACGAAATTGGCCATGTCAGCGCGGAAACCGCATTGAGCGGCGGCGGCCTGCCGCGGCTGTACCGGGCGATCTGCGCGGTGGACGGCCATGAGCCGACGCTCGAAACGCCCGAAGCGATCACTGCCGCCGGCCTGGCCGGTGACCCGATTGCTCTGGAAGTGCTCGAGCAGTTCTGCTGCTGGCTCGGTCGCGTCGCCGGTAACAACGTGCTCACCACCGGCGCGCGCGGCGGCGTGTTTATCGTCGGCGGGGTGATTCCACGGTTCGCCGATTTCTTCCTCGAAAGCGGCTTCGCTCGCTGCTTCGCCGACAAGGGCTGCATGAGCGAGTATTTCCAAGGCATCCCGGTGTGGCTGGTGACGGCGCCGTATTCCGGCCTGGTCGGCGCCGGCGTCGCGCTGGATCAAGCAACTCGACCCTGAAATGCAATCGCCCATGTGGGAGCGAGCCTGCTCGCGAAAGCGGTGTATCAGTCAGCAAATGCGTTGAAGGTAAACCCGATTCGCGAGCAGGCTCGCCCCCACAGTGGTTTTGTGATGTTTGTAAGATCAGCGCTTAAGGCATAATCCGCCCCAACTCCAACAACAAGGATGCCTTCGAAGTGAGCTCAGTCAACAAGTCGATATTGTTGGTCGATGACGACCAGGAAATACGCGAGTTGCTGGAAACCTACCTGACCCGCGCCGGGTTTCAGGTGCGGGCCACCGCCGATGGTGCCGGTTTTCGGCAGGCGCTCAACGAAGCGCCGAGCGATCTGGTGATCCTCGATGTCATGCTGCCCGACGAAGATGGTTTCAGCCTGTGCCGTTGGGTGCGCCAGCATCCGCGTCAGGCGCAGGTGCCGATCATCATGCTGACCGCCAGTTCCGACGAAGCCGACCGCGTGATCGGTCTGGAGCTCGGCGCCGACGACTACCTCGGCAAACCGTTCAGCCCGCGCGAACTGCAAGCGCGAATCAAGGCCCTGCTGCGCCGCGCGCAATTCGCCCACGAACGCAGCGGCAGTGAAGTGCTGGCCTTTGACGACTGGCGCCTGGACACGGTCAGTCATCGGCTGTTCCACACCGACGGCGAGGAAGTGATTCTTTCCGGCGCCGATTTTGCTCTGCTGAAACTGTTCCTCGACCACCCGCAGCAAATCCTCGACCGCGACACCATCGGCAACGCCACCCGTGGCCGCGATCTGATGCCGCTCGATCGCATCGTCGACATGGCCGTCAGCCGTTTGCGTCAACGCCTGCGCGACACCGAAAAACCGCCACGGCTGATCCGCACCGTGCGTGGCAGCGGTTATCAGTTGGCAGCCAATGTGGTTGCCGGCAATGCTCACTGAGGCGCTGCGCAAGTTCGCCAGCCGCGTGCCGGTGCCGCGCTCATTGCTCGGACGGATGTTGCTGCTGACCCTGCTGGCGGTGCTGTTCGCACAGACGCTGTCGAGCGTGATCTGGGTTTCGCAACTGCGCGCCACTCAACTCGAAGGTCTGGTCACCAGCGCCCGCAGTCTGGCGCATTCGATGACCGCCAGCGTCAGCTATTTCCGTTCCTTGCCCGTCGCCTATCGACCGCTGGTGCTCGATCAATTGCGCAGCATGGGCGGCACCCGATTTGTCGTGACCCTCAACGACAAACCGCTGGGCATGGACGTGCTGCCGGTAACGCCGCGCAAGGCCGCAGTGATGCAGGCGGTGGACGAAGTGCTGCGCCAGTCTCTGGGCCATGACACGGATATTTCGGTGACCTTCGTCAGCCCCGAAGACCTGCGCATTTTCAACGCCGGGCTGAAACTCGATGAATTGCCGCGCTCCTGGGCGCATTACGCATTGACCCTGGAACCGGTGAATCCGCCGGTGCTGGTCACACAAATTCAGATGGCCCCGGGCGAGTGGCTATACATCGCCTCGTTGCTGCCCGAGCCCTACACCAGTCTTGAAGAGCAAGGCCTGCCGGCGCAGCAGGTGTGGTTTATCGTCCTCACCAGCGGTTTTCTGTTGTTGTTCATCGGCCTGCTGGTGCACTGGCAGAGCCGGCCGCTCAAGCGTCTGGCGCGGGCGGCGCGGGATCTGTCGCTGGGCGCCGACGTCGAGCCAGTGGCGGAGGGCGGTGGCAGTGAAGTGGTCGAAGTCGGCCGCGCGTTCAATACCATGCGCGAACGCATCAGCCGTTACCTGACCGAGCGCAGTCAGTTGTTCAGCGCGATTTCCCACGACTTGCGCACGCCGATCACCCGCTTGCGCTTGCGCGTCGAACTGCTCGAAGACGAACAGCTGCAAGCCAAGTTCGGCCGCGATCTGGATGAGCTGGAGCTGCTGGTCAAAGGCGCGCTGCAATGCGTGAAAGACACCGACATCCACGAGAACATCGAGCCGGTGGATCTCAATCACGTGCTCGATTGTCTGGTCGAGCCGTACCTGGCGCCGAACGGCAATGGTCGCGTGACCCAGCATGGCCGCGCGCTGTCGGCATATCCGGGCAAACCGCTGGCGCTAAAGCGCTGCATCGGCAATCTGATCGACAACGCCTTGAAGTACGGGCAGAACGCGCATCTGCACATCGATGACGATGACAGCGCGTTTGTTTTGCACGTCGACGACGAAGGGCCGGGTGTGCCGCAGCAGCGCTTGGAGCAGGTGTTCGAACCGCACTTCCGCCTGGCGGGGCAGCAGCAGGGCTACGGACTCGGTCTGGGTATTGCGCGCAACATTGCCCATAGCCATGGCGGCGAGGTGACGTTGCAGAACCTGCGTGAAGGTGGGTTGCGGGTGACGTTGCAGTTGCCGCGTTCGGTTGATTGAAGATCAAAAGATCGCAGCCTTCGGCAGCTCCTACATTTGGAATGCGTTTCCATGTAGGAGCTGCCGAAGGCTGCGATCTTTTGACTTCGCTTTGCTAATGTCACAAGCCAGTGACAAACACCGTCCCCTTCGTTACAAGCCCGCCCCGGCCCGTTGTTTAGACTGCCCGCAGTCCTAACAACAAAAAAGGGTCACTCCATGGACACCTTTCACCCAGACTTCAGCAGTTGGCTGAACGCGCCTGCCCACCAGCAATGGCTCGCCGCCGAAGGCCTGCGTCTGCTGGATTTTGCCAAGGCCTCAAAGCTGCCAGAAGGTTTCGGCAACCTCGACGAGCGCGGCCGTCTGCCGGCGCACGCGCAAGCCGAAACCATGAACACCGCGCGCATGACCCACAGCTTCGCCATGGCCCACATTCAGGGGCTGCCGGGGTTCGCCGAGCTGATCGATCACGGTATCGCCGCTCTGCGCGGGCCGCTGCGTGATGCGCTGCACGGTGGCTGGTTTGCAGTTGCCCGGCACCGCGACGACAACACCGGCAAGAACGCCTATCTGCATGCCTTCGTCGCGCTCGCCGCCAGTTCCGCCGTGGTCGCGCAACGGCCCGGCGCCCAGGCCTTGCTCGATGACGCAATCGATATCATCGACACTTATTTCTGGAGCGAAGAAGAGGGCGCCATGCGCGAATTCTTCAATCGCGACTGGAGCGAAGAAGAAGCCTATCGCGGCGCCAACAGCAACATGCACGCGACCGAAGCATTCCTCGCGCTGGCTGATGTCACCGAAGATCCGCGCTGGCTGGTGCGCGCCCAGCGCATCGTCGAGCGGGTGATCCACGGTCACGCGGCGGCCAATGATTACATGGTCATCGAACACTTCGATCGCGACTGGCAGCCGCTACGCGACTACAACCACGACAATCCTGCTGACGGTTTCCGTCCTTACGGCACCACGCCGGGCCATGGTTTCGAATGGGCGCGCTTGCTGCTGCATCTTGAAGCCGCGCGGGTGCAGGCTGGCATGCTGACGCCGGGCTGGTTGGCGACCGATGCGCAGAAACTCTTCGAACACAATTGCCGCAACGGCTGGGATGTCGATGGTGCGCCGGGCATCGTCTACACCCTCGATTGGGATAACCAGGCCGTCGTTCGCCATCGCCTGCACTGGACGCATGCCGAAGCCAGCGCCGCCGCCAGTGCCTTGCTCAAACGTACCGGCGACGCGCAATACGAAACCTGGTACCGACTGTTCTGGGAATTCTGTGAGACGAATTTCATCGACCGCTGCAACGGCAGCTGGCACCACGAACTCAATCCGCAGAATGTGCCCAGTGCCGATATCTGGCCGGGCAAGCCCGATCTGTATCACGCCTGGCAGGCTGTGCTGATTCCGCGGTTGCCGCTGGCGCCGAGCATGGCCACGGCTTTGGCGCGGTTATCTCGGCCTGTTCCTGTGTAACCATGTCGTGACATTTACGCGTCCCTTCGTTACCTGCGAAGCGAAACGCTCTGTTTAAACTCCGTGCAGCGCAAGCACCAGACTTGCAATGCATAACAACAAGAAAGGTACATCTCGAATGAATGCGATTTCTCGCCTCGCTACTGTCATTTCTGTCGCCTCCCTGTTCCCGCTCGCAATCCTGCCGCTCAGTGTCTCCGCTGCCGACTCCAAAGGTTCGGTCGAAGTCGTGCACTGGTGGACTTCCGGTGGCGAAAAAGCCGCTGTCGATGTGCTCAAGGCCCAAGTCGAAAAAGACGGTTTCACCTGGAAGGACGGCGCTGTCGCCGGTGGTGGCGGTGCGACTGCCATGACCGTGCTGAAGAGCCGTGCCGTTGCCGGCAACCCGCCTGGCGTCGCCCAGATCAAAGGCCCGGACATCCAGGAATGGGCGTCGACCGGTCTGCTCGACACTGACGTTTTGAAAGACGTCGCCAAGTCGGAAAAGTGGGACAGTCTGCTCGACAAGAAAGTCTCCGATACCGTGAAGTACGACGGTGATTACGTGGCCGTGCCGGTGAACATTCACCGTGTGAACTGGCTGTGGATCAACCCGGAAGTCTTCAAGAAAGCCGGCATCACCAAGAATCCAACCACCCTCGAAGAGTTCTACGCGGCCGGCGACAAGCTGAAAGCCGCGGGCTTCATTCCGCTGGCCCACGGCGGTCAGCCTTGGCAGGACAGCACCGTGTTCGAAGCGGTGGTGCTCTCGGTCATGGGCGTGGATGGCTACAAGAAAGCCCTGGTCGATCTCGACAACAAGGCGCTGACCGGCCCGGAAATGGTCAAGGCGCTCACCGAACTGAAGAAAGTCGCGACCTACATGGACGCTGACGGCAAGGGTCAGGACTGGAACCTCGAAGCGGCCAAGGTCATCAACGGCAAGGCCGGCATGCAGATCATGGGTGACTGGGCCAAGTCCGAATGGACCGCCGCCAAGAAAGTCGCCGGCAAGGACTACGAGTGCGTAGCGTTCCCGGGCACCGACAAGGCGTTCACCTACAACATCGACTCGCTGGCCGTGTTCAAGCAAAAGGACGCAGGCACTGCGGCCGGTCAGCAGGACATCGCCAAAGTCGTGCTGGGTGAGAATTTCCAGAAAGTCTTCAGCATCAACAAAGGCTCGATCCCTGTTCGCAACGACATGTTGAACAACATGGACAAGCTCGGCTTCGATTCCTGCGCACAGACCGCTGCCAAGGACTTCCTCGCGGACGCCAAGTCCGGCGGCCTGCAACCAAGCATGGCGCACAACATGGCAACCACGCTGGCGGTGCAGGGCGCGTTCTTTGACGTAGTCACCAACTACATCAACGACCCGAAAGCCGACCCGGCCGATGCTGCGAAGAAACTTGGCGCGGCAGTTCAGTCGGCTAAATAACCGAAAGCAGGTTCGACCCTGTGGGAGCGAGCCTGCTCGCGAAGGCGTCGTGTCAGTTGCTACATCCGTCGACTGACACAGCGTTTTCGCGAGCAGGCTCGCTCCCACAAGGGAAGATGTTTGTAATCTTATTGTGGATTTCCCCATGAGTTCTGTTGCTGTGTTCAGCAAGGCCTCGCCGTTCGATGCATTGCAGCGCTGGCTACCGAAACTGGTGCTGGCGCCGAGCATGTTCATCGTGCTGGTGGGCTTCTATGGCTACATCCTGTGGACGTTCATTCTGTCGTTCACCACGTCGACCTTCCTGCCCAACTACAAGTGGGCCGGTCTGGCGCAATACGCGCGGTTGTTCGACAACGATCGCTGGTGGGTGGCGAGCAAGAACCTCGCCGTGTTCGGCGGCATGTTCATCGGCATCACCCTGGTGATCGGCGTGTTGCTGGCGGTGTTCCTCGACCAGCGCATCCGTCGCGAAGGCTTTATCCGCACCATTTACCTCTACCCGATGGCGCTCTCGATGATCGTCACCGGTACCGCGTGGAAATGGCTGCTCAACCCGGGCATGGGCCTGGACAAATTGTTGCGTGACTGGGGCTGGGAAGGCTTCCGTCTGGACTGGCTGATCGACCCCGATCGCGTGATTTATTGCCTGGTGATCGCCGCTGTGTGGCAAGCCTCGGGCTTCATCATGGCGATGTTCCTTGCCGGCCTGCGTGGCGTCGATCAATCGATCATCCGTGCCGCGCAGATCGACGGCGCGAGCATGCCGCGCATCTACTGGAAAGTCGTACTGCCAAGCCTGCGTCCGGTGTTCTTCAGTGCGGTGATGATCCTTG
The DNA here is from genome assembly GCF_057291835.1 of Pseudomonas sp. 1L-B-1-E-C1. Classification (NCBI taxonomy): domain Bacteria; kingdom Pseudomonadati; phylum Pseudomonadota; class Gammaproteobacteria; order Pseudomonadales; family Pseudomonadaceae; genus Pseudomonas; species Pseudomonas sp. 1L-B-1-E-C1. The sequence continues at coordinate 241,721 of NZ_JBXAWN010000007.1, forward strand.
CGCACATCGCGATCAAGAGCTTCGACCTCGTTGCGGCAATGACCGCCGGCGGCCCGGGTTATTCCTCCGACCTGCCAGCGATGTTCATGTATTCCTTCACTTTCAGTCGCGGCCAGATGGGCATGGGCTCGGCCAGTGCGATTCTGATGCTCGGTGCGATCCTCGCGATCATCGTGCCTTACCTGTACTCCGAGCTGAGGACCAAGCGTAATGACTAGTCTCGCTGCCAAACCCGCCATCAGCTTGAGCCGCATCGCGATCTACGCGGTGCTGATCTTCGCGGTGTTTCTCTATCTGGTGCCGCTGGTGGTCATGTTGCTGACCAGCTTCAAGACGCCGGAAGACATCAGCACCGGCAACCTGTTGAGCTGGCCGACCGTGGTCAGCGGCATCGGCTGGGTCAAGGCCTGGGCCACGGTTGACGGCTACTTCTGGAACTCGATCAAGATCACCGTACCCGCCGTAATCATCTCCACCGCCATCGGTGCGTTGAACGGTTACGTGCTGTCGATGTGGCGCTTTCGGGGTTCGCAGCTGTTTTTCGGTCTGCTGCTGTTCGGCTGCTTCCTGCCGTTCCAGACCGTGCTGCTGCCGGCCTCGTTCACCCTCGGCAAGATGGGCCTGGCGAGCACTACCACCGGGCTGGTCTTCGTCCACGTAGTTTACGGTCTGGCGTTCACCACGCTGTTCTTCCGCAACTACTACGTGAGCATTCCCGATGCGCTGGTCAAGGCTGCGCGCCTGGATGGCGCGGGGTTCTTCACGATTTTCCGCCGCATCATCCTGCCGATGTCGACGCCGATCATCATGGTCTGCCTGATCTGGCAGTTCACCCAGATCTGGAACGACTTCCTGTTCGGGGTGGTGTTCTCCAGCGGTGATTCGCAACCGATCACCGTGGCGCTGAACAACCTGGTCAACACCAGCACCGGCGCCAAGGAATACAACGTGGATATGGCAGCGGCGATGATCGCCGGCCTGCCGACCCTGCTGGTCTATGTGGTCGCAGGCAAGTATTTCGTGCGCGGGCTGACGGCCGGCGCGGTCAAGGGGTAATCATGGCTACGCTTGAACTTCGCAACGTAAACAAGACCTACGGGGCCGGCCTGCCGGACACCCTGAAGAACATCGAACTGTCGATCAAGGACGGTGAATTCCTGATCCTCGTCGGCCCGTCGGGCTGCGGCAAATCGACCTTGATGAACTGCATCGCCGGTCTGGAAACCATCACCGGCGGCGCGATCATGATCGGTGATCAGGACGTCAGCGGCATGAGCCCCAAGGATCGCGACATCGCCATGGTGTTCCAGTCCTACGCGCTGTACCCGACCATGAGTGTGCGCGAGAACATCGAGTTCGGCCTGAAGATCCGCAAGATGCCGCAGGCGGCGATCGACGAAGAAGTCGCCCGCGTGGCCAAGCTGTTGCAGATCGAACACCTGCTCAATCGCAAGCCGGGCCAGCTCTCCGGTGGTCAACAACAGCGCGTGGCGATGGGTCGTGCCCTGGCGCGGCGTCCGAAGATTTATCTGTTCGACGAACCGCTGTCCAACCTCGACGCCAAGCTGCGCGTCGAGATGCGCACCGAAATGAAACTGATGCACCAGCGCCTGAAAACCACCACGGTCTACGTGACCCACGACCAGATCGAAGCGATGACCCTGGGCGACAAAGTCGCGGTGATGAAGGATGGCATCATCCAGCAGTTCGGTACGCCGAAAGACATCTATAACGACCCGGCGAACCTGTTCGTCGCCAGCTTCATCGGTTCGCCGCCGATGAACTTCATCCCCCTGCGTTTGCAGCGCAAGGACGGTCGTCTGCTGGCGCTGCTCGACAGCGGTCAGGCGCGTTGTGAATTGCCGATGAGCACGCAGGACGCCGGGCTCGAAGACCGCGAAGTGATCCTCGGCCTCCGCCCGGAGCAGATCTGTCTGGCGAACGGCGAGGGCAATGGTCTGCCAAGCATCCGCGCGGAAGTGCAGGTCACGGAGCCGACCGGTCCGGACACGCTGGTGTTCGTCAATCTGAATGACACCAAAGTCTGCTGCCGACTGGCGCCGGACGTGGCACCGCAGGTGGGCGAAAGCCTGACGCTGCAATTCGATCCATCGAAAGTGTTGTTGTTCGACGCCAATACCGGCGAGCGCCTCGGCACTGCCGGCCAACCGCAGACCGATGCGCGGTCTGCGAACGTCGCCCAATTCAAAGGGCGCTGAAAAACAGTGTAGGAGTGAGCCTGCTCGCGATGACGGTGTATCAGTCGACAGAGATGTTGAATGTAAAACCGCATTCGCGAGCAGGCTCGCTCCCACAGGGGGCAAGCGGTGCCCGGCCTGTCGAGCACCGCACTTTATGTAAACCGCGTTAGATAAAAACAGTTAATAACAATAAAGACGAGGATGTAGGGATGAAAAAGAAACACGTCAATGCCCGGTTGATCTGCCAGGTTTCTGCGGCAGCTGCACTGGTGCTGGCCGGTAATGCAATGGCGGCGGATGCCTTCAGCTCCGACTCCAAATGGATGACCGGCGACTGGGGCGGTGAGCGCACCAAGCTGATCGAGCAGGGTATCGACATCAAGGCCGACTACGTTGGCGAGATGGGCGCCAACCTGCACGGTGGTTATGACGACGACAAGACCGGCCGCTACAGCGACCAGTTCGGCCTCGGCGTGGCCCTCGACCTGCAGAAACTGTGGGGCTGGGACAACACGCAAGCGAAAATCCAGCTGACCAACCGTAACGGCTACAACATCTCCAACGACCGCGTTGGCGATCCGCGTGCCGGCACCCTCAGCTCCTCGCAGGAAGTCTACGGCCGTGGCCACATGGTGCGTCTGACCCAACTGTGGATCCAACACCAGTTCTTCGACAACAAGCTCGACGTCAAGGCCGGTTACTTCGGCGAAGGCGAAGACTTCAACACCTTCCCGTGCGACTTCCAGAACCTCGCGTTCTGCGGTTCGCAAGTGGGTAACTGGGCGACCAACATCTGGTACAACTGGCCAGTCAGCCAGGCCGCGATCCGTGTGAAGTACAACATCAACGACGAGCTCTACGCGCAGATCGGCGCGTACAACCAGAACCCGTCGCAGCTGGAACACGGCAACGGCTTCAAGCTCAGCGGCAGCGGCACCAAGGGTACCGTGCTGCCGGTTGAATTGGTCTGGTCGCCGAAGGTCAACAGCCTGCCGGGCGAATACCGCGTCGGTTACTACAAGAGCACGGCCGATGCCGACGATGTTCGCGAAGACGTCAACGGTTTCGACGCGGCAACCACTGGTGACGACTACAAGTCGCACAGCAGCAAGCACGGCTACTGGTTCGTCGCGCAACAACAACTCACCAGCCACAACGGTGATGCTACTCGCGGTCTGAACATCGCCGCCAACGCGACCTTCCACGACAAGGACACCAACTTCATCGACAACTACCAGTCGGTGATGTTTGTCTACAAAGGCCCGTTCGATGCGCGTCCGAAGGATGACATCGGCATCGGCGCGGCGCGTATCCACGTCAACAAGGACGTCAAGCGCAACGCTGAACTGCTGAACGCTTCCAACGGTGTGTCCGACTACGACAACGCCGCGTTCTCGCCGATTCGTGAAACTGAATACAACTACGAGCTCAACTACGGCATCCACGTCACCAACTGGCTGACCGTGCGTCCCAACCTGCAATACATCACCCATCCGGGCGGTGTGGATGAAGTCGATAACGCTTTGGTCGCTGGCCTGAAAATTCAGTCAACGTTCTGACGCGTCTGCGATAAGCTCCTCTCTATGTGCGCATTTTGCGGACAGCCCAGGCTGTCCGCTTTTTTTTGGGGCGAGGCGCAGCCCAATGATTTCAGGATCGTGGCAAATGCATGAGCATCCGCTGCAACGCTTCTTCAAGTCCCTGCGCGAGCGACCGGTGTTCGCCTGGGAGCGCTATCAGATGCGCGACGTGCTGGTGATCGATCATCCGCTGTGTCAGGCGGTGTTCAGTCGTCAGGGCGCGCAGTTGCTGCACTTTCAACCGCGCGGGCAGAAGCCGTGGTTGTGGTGCGCGGCGAAGTGGCCGCATGTCGGCGCGATCCGCGGTGGCGTGCCGGTGTGCTGGCCGTGGTATGGACGTCATCCGAGCGAAAATGCCTGGCCGTCCCATGGCTGGGCGCGACTGCTTGACTGGAAGTTGCTCGACAGCAGCAGCGCTGAAGATGGCGTGCGCCTGCACTGGCAATTGCAGCTGTGCGATTGGCAGGTTGACCTGCACGCGCATCTGGGCGAACGCATGGAATTACGCCTGAGCACTGAGCATCAGGACGACATGCCGTGCCAGTTGAGCCAGGCTTTGCACGCTTACTGGCGTATTGGCGATGTTGGTGAGATAGCGCTGTCTGGCCTCGAAGGCGCGCAGGGTTATGACCAGTTGAACCGTCAGGTTTGCCAGCAGGAAGGTGAGTTGCGCGTCGATGGCGGCTGCCAGCGGGTGTTCCAGCATGACGGCGAATTGCAGCTCAAGGATCACGCCTGGCAGCGCGAGTTGTGCATCGATACCGGTGACAGTGGCGACACCGTCGTCTGGCATCCGGGCGCGCGGCCGTTGCTGGGGGTGAGCTGGGACGAAGTATCGGAATTCGTTTGCGTGGAAGCGGCGGCGGGCGGCACCGACAGTCTGCACTTGGCGCCGGGGGAGAAGGCGCATTTAAGTTTGCAGGCGTGGGCGGCGGCCTGAAGATCAAAAGATCGCAGCCTTCGGCAGCTCCTACCTTGGAATGCGTTCCTGTAGGAGCTGCCGAAGGCTGCGATCTTTTACGCGAAGCGTCCTAATTGAACTCATCCCCGACCGGATACCGGCTCGCATTCAGGCTCTCTTTGATCTTGCGCAGATGCGGCTGGAAATCCACGCCACGGCGCAAGGTCATCCCCGTCGCCAAAACATCCAGCACGGTCAACTGAATGATCCGCGAGGTCATCGGCATATAGATGTCGGTGTCTTCCGGCAGCGGAATGTTCAGGCTCAGCGTACTGGCCTTGGCCAGCGGCGAATTCTCCGCCGTCAGGCCCAGCACGGACGCGCCGTTCTCCCGGGCGATCCGCGCCACTTCCACCAGTTCGCGCGTACGCCCGGTGTAGGAAATGATCACGAACAGCTCACCGGTGTGCGCCACCGAAGCAATCATCCGCTGCATCAGCACATCGGCATGCGCGGTGACCGCGAGGTTGAAGCGGAAAAACTTGTGCTGCGCGTCCAGCGCCACCGGGGCCGAAGCACCGAGGCCGAAAAAGTGGATCTGCCGCGCCTGGATCAACAGGTCGACGGCGCGGCTGATCAGGTTCGGGTCCAGCGCCTGGCAAGCGCTGTCCAGGGAGGCGATGGCGCTGCCGAAAATCTTCTGCGTGTAGGCTTCGGGATTGTCGTCGGCCTCGACCGCGCGGCTGACATACGCCGCGCCACTGGCCAGGCTCTGGGCCAATTGCAGCTTGAGTTCGGGATAACCGCTGACACCGAATGAACGGCAGAAACGGTTGACCGTCGGTTCGCTGACCGAGGCGGCCTGGGCGAGGGCGGCGATGCTGAAGCGGGTGGCCTGCTGCGGGTTGAGCAGGATCACCTCGGCGACCTTACGTTCGGCCTTGTTCAGCTCTTCAAGGCGACTCTGGATCTGTTCCAGTAAATTTCGCACGCGGTCCATATGGAATTCCTGATTCACCAACGCAGAGTTGCGTCGGGCTATGCAAATTGGGCCTTTGATATGGCCCGTGACGGTGGCCTATCCTACTGATGCGTCCGGGCGACCACCACTCGGATTGAGTATTCTGCGAAAATGTTGTGGTTATTACTACATTTTCCCTTGAGTGATGCCTTGAAAAAAGGTATTTGTAGCTTAACTTGATAAAAGAACAAACATCATGCCTTCCATTACGGTTGAACCGTGCACCTTTGCCTTGTTCGGCGCGTTGGGCGATCTGGCCCTGCGCAAGCTGTTTCCTGCCCTTTATCACCTTGACGGTGCCGACCTGCTGCACGAAGACACGCGGATCATCGCGCTGGCTCGTGAGCCCGGCAGCGAGCAGCAGCACATGGCGTTCATCGCCGCCGAATTGCGCCGTTACGTCGGCAAAGAGCTGAACGAAACTGTGGCCGAACGCTTTCTCGCGCGCCTGACCTACCTGCACGTCGACTTCCTCAAGGCCGAAGATTACGTGGCGCTGGCGGAACTGGCCGGCAGCAGCCAGCGCATGATCGCCTACTTCGCCACCCCGGCGGCGGTGTACGGCGCGATCTGCGAGAACCTGGAAAAAGTCGGTCTGGCCGAGAACACCCGTGTGGTCCTGGAAAAGCCGATCGGCTCTGACCTGGAATCGTCGCGCAAGGTCAACGACGCAGTGGCGCAGTTCTTCCCGGAAGACCGCACTTACCGCATCGACCACTATCTGGGCAAGGAAACCGTTCAGAACCTGATCGCCCTGCGTTTCGCCAACAGCCTGTTCGAAACCCAGTGGAACCAGAATTACATCTCCCACGTGGAAATCACCGTGGCCGAGAAGGTCGGCATCGAAGGCCGTTGGGGCTACTTCGACAAGGCCGGCCAACTGCGCGACATGATCCAGAATCACCTGTTGCAGTTGCTCTGCCTGATCGCCATGGACCCACCGGCCGACCTGTCCGCCGACAGCATCCGTGACGAAAAGGTGAAAGTGCTCAAGGCGCTGGCGCCGATCAGCCCGGAAGGCCTGACCACACAAGTGGTGCGCGGCCAGTACATCGCCGGTCACAGCGAAGGTAAATCGGTACCGGGCTACCTCGAAGAACCGAATTCCAATACCCAGAGCGACACCGAAACCTTCGTCGCCCTGCGTGCCGATATCCGCAACTGGCGCTGGGCCGGCGTGCCGTTCTATTTGCGCACCGGCAAGCGCATGCCGCAAAAGCTGTCGCAGATCGTCATCCATTTCAAGGAACCATCGCATTACATCTTCGCCCCGGAGCAGCGCCTGCAGATCAGCAACAAACTGATCATTCGCCTGCAACCGGACGAAGGCATTTCCTTGCGCGTGATGACCAAAGAGCAGGGCCTGGACAAGGGCATGCAACTGCGCAGCGGGCCGCTGCAACTGAATTTCTCCGACACCTGGCGTAGCGCGCGGATCCCCGATGCCTACGAGCGGTTGTTGCTGGAAGTGATGAACGGCAATCAGAACCTGTTTGTCCGTAAAGATGAAATCGAAGCCGCGTGGAAGTGGTGTGACCAGCTGATCGCCGGGTGGAAAAAATCCGGCGACGCGCCCAAGCCGTATGCGGCCGGGTCGTGGGGGCCGATGAGCTCCATTGCTTTGATCACGCGGGACGGGAGGTCGTGGTATGGCGATATCTGATGTGCAACTGCCGGCGGGCGTGACTGCCCACGAATTCAACAGCCCGGTTTTGCTTGCCGAAGGCCTGGCGCTGAACGTTGCCAAGCAACTGAGCGAGGCCATTGCCGCGCGCGGCAACGCGGTGCTGGTGGTGTCCGGCGGGCGCAGCCCGGTGGCGTTTTTCCAGCACCTGGCCAGGCAGGAGCTGGACTGGTCGAAGGTCGTTGTGACCCTGGCCGACGAGCGTTGGGTGCCGGTCGAACACGCCGACAGCAACGCCGGTCTGCTCAAGCAGTACCTGCTCAAAGGTCCGGCGGCGAAGGCGCAGTTCCTCAGCCTCTACAGCGCGGCGGCCAACGTCGAGCAGGCAGCTGAACAGGCTGATCGTCTGCTCGCCGAGCTGCCACCGATCGACGTGCTGGTGCTGGGCATGGGCGATGACGGTCACACCGCGTCGCTGTTCCCCGACAGCCCGAACCTCGCCGAAGCCCTGCAAGCCGATGGCACGCGCCGTTGCTGGCCGATGCTGGCGCCCAGCGTGCCACGTCAGCGCCTGACCATGAGCCGTGCGCTGCTGGCTTCGGCCAAACACAAGATTCTGTCGATTTCCGGTCAATCGAAACTGACCACCCTGAATGCCGCGCTGGCATCCGATGACGTCGCGGCCATGCCGGTGCGCGCGTTTCTGCAACCTACGTTAGAGATTTACTGGTGCCCATGAGCCAAGGAACAGCCGCTATGACAACCCCATCCCCGACCGTTTCCATGGCGGACAAAGTTGCCCTGATCGACAGTCTCTGCGCCAAAGCGCGGATCCTGCCGGTGATCACCATCGCCCGCGAACAAGACGTGCTGCCACTGGCCGACGCCCTCGCCGCCGGTGGCCTGACCGCGCTGGAGGTGACTCTGCGTTCGCAGTTCGGCCTCAAAGCCATCCAGATCCTGCGCGAACAGCGTCCGGAACTGATGACCGGTGCAGGCACCGTGCTCGATCGCAACATGCTCGCGGCGGCGGAAGCGGCAGGCTCGCAATTCATCGTCACCCCGGGCATCACCCGCGACCTGCTCGAAGCCAGCGTCGACAGCCCGATTCCGCTGCTGCCGGGCATCAGCAACGCCTCGGGGATCATGGAAGGCTACGGTCTTGGGTATCGCCGCTTCAAGCTGTTCCCGGCGGAAGTCAGCGGTGGCGTAGCGGCAATCAAGGCCCTCGGTGGTCCGTTCGGCGAAGTGAAATTCTGCCCGACTGGCGGCGTCGGCCCGGCCAATATCAAGAGCTACATGGCGCTGAAAAACGTCATGTGCGTGGGCGGTAGCTGGATGCTCGATCCGGAGTGGATCAAGAACGGCGACTGGGCCCGCATTCAGGAATGCACCGCAGAGGCCCTGGCGCTGCTGGACTGATCTTTACCCCTACACCTCGTTGTGTGCTTTACGGCTTTATGGTGCGCTTGGTCGGCGCACCTTTTTTTTGCGCCGAAGAAAGTAAACATACATGCCGCGATACATAGTTAACGCACGCGGTCCGTTCGCCGGGGTTAACCTGCGTTCATCTTATGGAAGAGAGAACGCCTCATGGACGATTTTCAGTCTCTGCCCCTTGCGCCACATTCCCGTTATCAAGCGAAGCGGTTGGCGCTCGGCAGTCGCGATCGGCGCAGCCAACCGCAGGTGCGCAACATCAGCCAAGGCGTCGAAGGCCTGCCACTGATCCTGCGTCTGTCGCTGGCCGACGCCATGACTGGCCAGCCGGTCAGCGGCGCGCTGGTGCGAATTCAACAGACGATCGATACCAACATCTGCCTGGGCGGCGATCAATTGACCGATAACCATGGCATCGTCCGTTTTACCAGCGTCTATCCGGATCGCCCGGTGCCGGGCACGTCGTGCCTCACTCTGAACGTATACATCCCCAGTGACGATAACGGCGCGCCAGCACACCACGAGGCCTGGGCCGGAACCTTGCATCTGCCCGGCCGCTGCAGCTGCGCACTCGTCGCCGAGGACGCTGTACTGCTGGTGCTGCAGCCGATCGCCGGAGAGGATCTCGAAGACGGCGCCTTCGCTTGCCAGACCCTCGGCATCGATACCTTTGCCGTGTCTTCGCAGATCGGCCTCGCAGGCTACGAAAAGAATAACGCTGTGCGGTTTTAGCGCAGGTGGTTCAACGCGCGGACCAATAGCTCCATCTCGCCAGCCGTGGTGGTCAGCCCCGGCGTGATGCGAATGCATGGCCCGGACGCGGCGCCGGTGCGTACCACGGTGAACAGGTTGAACTCGCTGAGCAGGCGCTCAACCATGACCTGTTGATCTTCATGACGCGTGAAACGCAGCGAGGTGATGCCGCAATACAGTTGCGGGTCATCCGGCGTCATTACTTCGATGCCCGGCAGGTGGCGCACGGCGCTGACCCAGAGATTGCGCAGGTAATTCAGGCGTGCGCTTTTGGCTGCGGCACCGCCGAGGGCGTTGTGCTCTTCGAACACCAGCGGCAGGGTCATCAGCGCTGGAATGTTCGGCGTGCTGTACGAGGTGCGCGCGCGAATGTCGGTCACCGGATAATGCATCTCGCCCATGTCCGGATCGATGTCGGCCAGACGCTGCGGGGCGATGTAGATAAAGCCAAGGGTCAGCGGCGCGCCGATCCACTTGTGCAGGTTGTAGCCGGCGAAAGCGATGCCCAACGCTTGCAGATCGAATTCGATCTGGCCGAGGGCGTGGGCACCGTCGAGGATAATGTCGACCCCATGCTCTTTGGCCAGCGCGGCGATGGCCTGCACCGGCATGACCAGACCGGTGCGGTGGGTGACGTGGGTCAGGGCCATCAATTTGATTTTCGGGTGGCGGACAAAAGCCTCGCGATAGCTTTCCAGCAGGCTGTCGAAGCTGGCCGGATGGCGGTGGGCAATTTCGATCACCTCGACGCCGCGGTGTTTCGCCAGCCAGCGCATGGCGCCTTTGACCGTGTCGTAGTCGAGGTCGCAGATCAGCACCTGGTCGCCCGGCTGCAGGCGATTGTAATTGCGGATCAGCGATTGCAGGCCTTCGGTGGCGTTACGCGTCAGGGCCACGCTTTGCGCGCGTACGCCAATCAGTTCGGCCAGTTGCGCGCGGATCTCGAGGTTGTCGTGCTGTTCAAAGCGCTGGCGCACGTAAACCGAGTTGCTGGTGTTGATCAGCTCGATGTTGCGCTGGTATTCCTCGATCACCGTGCGCGACAGGCGCCCGAAGTAACCGTTCTCCAGGTTGACCGGACCGGGCTGCACATCGTATCGGTCGGCAAAGGTTTGCCAGAAAGCTTCATCACGGGCTCGGCGGGTGTTGTCAGGCATGGTCGGCGTGGCTCAAGAGAGGAGGGCGCTTCAGTGGCGCGGGGCGGGTTTGCCATGTTTGGCGCGTAGCGGCTCAAGCAGGTCGGACAGGCCGTTGTGGTCGATCTCCTGCATCAGCGCGAGCAGACCACCGAGTTCGCTGTGGGGAAAGCCTTCACGAGCGAACCAGTTCAGATAGGGGCCAGGCAGGTCGGCAATGATTCGGCCCTTGTACTTGCCGAAAGGCATCTCGCGGGTGATCAGCAGTTCGAGTTTTTCCGGATTCATCAGCACGCTTCGTTGGTTTTCAGATCAGTCTGGAAAATACAGGCATTCTGCATGCAGGCCAAATGACAGATCATGCAAAAAACCAGCATACAGATGGTTCAATCTTTCGTAACCAATTGAAAATAAAGCATTTTTAATTGATCAGAAAGCTGGCACGCACACTGCAATATCCCTTGCATCTTCAACCCATCGCAAGGAATTGAAAAATGACCGACATGAATAAAGAAGCCATTTCTGTACTCAACGACCTGATTGAAACCTGCAAGGACGGTCAGGAAGGGTTCAAGACTTGCGCCGAAGACATCAAGCATCCAGAACTGAAATCCCTGTTTGTGACTCGCGCCGCCGACTGCGCCACCGCAGCTGCCGAGCTGCAGGCTCAGGTACGTTCGCTGGGCGGTGATCCGGAAACCTCGACCAGCGTTGCCGGTGATCTGCACCGTCGCTGGGTCGACGTGAAATCGATGTTCACCGGCAAAGACGAAGAGGCTGTGCTGAACGAAGCCGAGCGCGGTGAAGACCATGCGCTGAAGGCTTACAAAGAAGCGCTGGAAAAAATCAGCAAGCACAATCTGGTGGGTATTCGTGACCTGGTTGAGCGTCAGTACCACGGCGTACAACGCAACCACGACCAGGTGAAAGCCCTGCGTAACCAGGCTCGTGCCAACTCGTAAGAGTTAGTCGGCTACAAAAAACGCCAGCTAGTCTGGCGTTTTTTTGTGCGCGTCTGGAAAGCGAAGATCGCAGCCTGCGGCAGCTCCTACGGGGGAATGCATTCCAAAGTAGGAGCTGCCGAAGGCTGCGATCTTTTCGATCAACCAATACTGATCGCCGGCAATGTCGGCAACGTCACCGTCTGCTGCTTGCGCGGCGCGAGAATCTCCGCCTCGCCATCCACCACCAACTCATCACGCTGGTTGAATACGCGCGTGGCAATGCGTACGCGAAATTTCGGCAGTTTCTCGAGAATTTCCAGACGCACCGTCAACGTGTCGCCAATCTTCACCGGTTTCTGAAAGCTCATCTGCTGACCGATATAAATAGTGCCCGGCCCAGGCAGTTCGCAAGCGACCGCTGCGCTGATCAGTGCACCGCTGAACATGCCGTGGGCGATGCGTTCCTTGAACATGCTCGCGGCGGCAAACTCGGCGTCCAGGTGCACCGGGTTGTGGTCGCCCGACATCGCGGCGAACAGCTGAATGTCGCGCTCTTCGACAGTCTTGCTGTAGCTGGCGGTCTGGCCGACTTCGAGGGCTTCGTAAGGGATGTTGGTAACCTGGGTCATCGGTATCGCTTCCTGTGACGGATTTCTGTGAATCCACAAAAAATTATTCGCTGCGCTGCGGGCGCGGATGGCTCAGGGCCTGGTCGATCCAGGCGAGCACATCGGCGGTCACTTCGTCGCGATTGCTTTCGTTGAACAATTCGTGCCGGGCCTGCGGGTAGATCTTCAGTTGCAGGTGCTGGCTGCCGGCCCTGCGCAAGGCGTTGGCCAGATCAGTCAGACGCTTGCCCTCGCTCACCGGATCACATTCGCCGCCAATCACCAGCAGCGGCAGCCCCGGATCGATCTGCGCGAGATTGGACGCTTTGCTGATTTGCTGCAAGCCGCCGAGCAGATCGATCCAGAACTGATTGGTACAGCGAAAGCCACACAACGGGTCGGCGGCGTACTTGTCGACCTCGGCAGGATCGCGGCTCAGCCAGTCGAAACGGGTGCGCAGCGGTTTGAATTTATTGTTGAACGAGCCGAACGACAGCCACTCGATCAACGCGCTGCGACCCTTGCCGCCCTGACGCAGTTTTTCCAGCCGGGCAATCTGCCGGGCGGCGCGATACAGGGCCACTGGCTGGAAATTCGAACCGCTGAGAATCGCCCCGTGCAGGCTGGCGCTGTGGTGCAGCAGATAGGCCTGGGCCAGATAACTGCCCATGCTGTGCCCGAGCAGAATGATCGGCACGCCGGGATGTTGCTGGCCGATGTGCTGGTTGAGGCTGGCCAGATCGCCAACGACCTTGCACCAGCCATCGTCATCGGCGAAATGGCCGAGGGTGCCGTTGTCGGCGGTGCGGCCATGGCCGCGCAGATCCGGTGCGTAGACGCCATAGTCTTTGTCGCAAAACGTGTCGGCGAGGCGGGCGTAGCGAGCGCTGTGCTCGGCCATGCCATGAGCGAGAAGAATCACCGCTTTCAATGGCGTGGCCGGCAGCCAGCGGTTGACGTACAGGCGGCTGCGGTCACTCGCATCCAGCCAGAAGGTGTCGTGGGTCATGGCGATTCCTTTGCTCAGCATCGCCACAGTGTATAGCGCGTCTGATCAGCCCACGCCACGGCGGGAAGATTCACGCGATCAATGACGGCTTGCGTCATATTTGCCTCAATGGCCATAGCTGCTAGTGTCCGTGAAGCTCCGCTTTGTGCTTTTCGCCTTCAATGGACGAAGCAGAAACGACAGAAAGCGGCTCCCGGATCGGTTCAGGTAAAGAGGACAAGAACAATGCAACCTGATTTCTGGAATGACAAACGCCCGGCCGGCGTACCGCTGGACATCGACATGGGCGAGTTCAAGTCGGTCATCGAAGTGTTTGAGCGTTCCTGCAAGAAGTTCGCTGACCGCCCGGCGTTCAGCAGCATGGGCATCACCCTGACCTACGCCGAACTCGAGCGCCAGAGCGCGGCGTTCGCCGGTTACCTGCAGGCCCATACCGATCTGGTGCCGGGGGATCGCATTGCGGTGCAGATGCCCAACGTTCTGCATTATCCGATTGCCGTGTTCGGCGCGCTGCGCGCCGGGCTGATCGTGGTCAACACCAACCCGCTGTACACGCCACGGGAGATGCGCCACCAGTTCAAGGATTCCGGCGCGCGTGCGCTGGTGTACTTGAACCTGTTCGGGCAGAAAGTCCAGGAAGTGCTACCCGACACCGATATCCAATACCTGATCGAAGCGAAGATGGGCGACCTGATGCCCGCCGCCAAGGGCTGGCTGGTCAATACCGTGGTCAGCAAGGTGAAAAAACTGGTTCCCGAGTATTCACTGCCCCAGGCGATCGCCTTCAAAAGTGCGCTGCGCATGGGCCGTGGCCTGGGTATCAAACCGCTGAGCGTCGGCCTCGATGACATCGCCGTGCTGCAATACACCGGTGGCACCACTGGCCTGGCCAAGGGTGCGATGCTGACCCACGGCAATCTGGTAGCGAACATGCAGCAGGTGCGCGCCTGTCTGGCCCAGCTCGGCCCGGACGGTCAGCCGCTGTTGCGCGAGGGCCAGGAAGTGATGATCGCGCCGCTGCCGCTGTACCACATCTATGCCTTCACCGCGAATTGCATGTGCATGATGGTGTCGGGCAACCACAACGTGCTGATCTCCAATCCGCGCGACATCGCCGGCTTCATCAAGGAGCTGAAAAACTGGCGCTTCTCGGCACTGCTGGGTTTGAACACCTTGTTCGTTGCGCTGATGGACCATCCCGATTTCAAGACCCTGGATTTCTCCGGCCTGAAGCTGACCAACTCCGGCGGCACCGCGCTGGTCAAGGCCACCGCCGAGCGTTGGGAGCAGATGACCGGTTGCCGCATCACCGAAGGTTACGGCCTGACCGAAACTTCGCCAGTGGCCTGCACCAACCCGTATGGCGATCAGTCGCGCCTCGGCACCGTCGGCCTGCCGGTGCCGGGCACGCTGGTGAAAATCATCAACGATGACGGCGTCGAGCAACCGCTAGGCGAGCGTGGCGAGCTGTGCATCAAAGGCCCGCAGATCATGAAGGGCTACTGGAACAAACCCGAGGCCACCGCTGAGGTGCTGGATGCCGAGGGCTGGTTCAAGTCCGGCGATATTGCGGTGATCGACCCCGACGGTTTTGTGCGCATCGTTGATCGCAAAAAGGACATGATCATCGTCTCCGGCTTCAACGTGTATCCGAACGAAATCGAAGACGTGGTCATGGCCCACCCGAAAGTCGCCAACTGCGCGGTAATCGGTGTGCCGGACGAGCGTTCGGGGGAAGCGGTGAAGCTGTTTGTGGTGGCGCGGGAAACCGGCGTCAGCCTGGAAGAGCTGAAGGCCTATTGCAAAGAGAATTTCACTGCCTACAAGGTGCCGAAACACATCGTGCTGCGTGAGTCGTTGCCGATGACGCCTGTAGGGAAAATTCTGCGGCGCGAGTTGCGGGATATCGCCTAAAGGTTACAAGCGAAAAGATCGCAGCCTTCGGCAGCTCCTACAGGAAACGCATTCCAAATGTAGGAGCTGCCGAAGGCTGCGATCTTTTGCTTTAAATCCCCCTGGCAGCGGGGCTTTCACAGGTTAATAGGATTTTTGCTCTAAAATGACCGCTGGCAAGTCTTGAGTCATCAATGTGACTGTAGGGCCCACGTTTGGCTCTGGTCGACCCTTGGCAAAGCTGCTACTCTCGGCGCGCTTTGTGACTTCTCGGCCTGTAAAACGCCGGATTCACCAATACAAAACACACACCAATAATAATCGCATCAAATGCGGTGAAGAATTCGCGTTGCTGAGGAGTGGGCTTCCATGATCGAAGACTTTTGGAAGGATAAGTACCCGGCTGGAATCGCAGCCGAGATCAATCCAGACGAGTATCCGAACATTCAGGCAGTGTTGAAGCAATCCTGCCAACGCTTCGCCAACAAACCGGCTTTCAGCAACCTGGGCAAGACAATCACCTACGGTGAACTGTACGAGCTGTCCGGTGCCTTTGCTGCGTATCTGCAACAGCATACCGACTTGCAGCCCGGTGATCGAATCGCCGTGCAATTGCCCAACGTCCTGCAGTACCCGGTCGCGGTCTTCGGTGCCATTCGCGCCGGCCTGATCGTGGTCAATACCAACCCGCTGTACACCGCGCGGGAAATGGAACACCAATTCAACGACTCCGGTGCCAAAGCACTGGTGTGCCTGGCGAACATGGCGCACCTGGCCGAAGCCGTGGTGCCGAAGACCGGCGTCAAGCACATCATCGTCACCGAAGTCGCCGACCTGCTCCCGCCGATCAAGCGCCTGCTGATCAACAGCGTCATCAAGTACGTGAAGAAAATGGTCCCGGCCTATCACTTGCCCAAAGCCATCAAGTTCAACGACGTGCTGAGCAAGGGCCACGGCCAGCCAGTGGCCGAAGCGAACCCGGACAGCGGCGATGTCGCGGTGCTGCAATACACCGGCGGCACCACCGGTGTGGCCAAGGGCGCGATGCTCACCCACCGCAACCTGGTCGCCAACATGCTGCAATGCAAGGCGCTGATGGGCTCCAACCTCAACGAAGGCTGCGAGATCCTGATCACGCCGCTGCCGCTGTATCACATCTATGCGTTCACCTTTCATTGCATGGCGATGATGCTGATCGGCAACCACAACATCCTGATCAGCAACCCGCGCGACCTGCCGGCGATGGTCAAGGAGCTGTCGAAGTGGAAGTTCAGCGGTTTCGTCGGTCTGAACACCCTGTTCGTGGCGCTGTGCAACAACGAAGGTTTCCGCAAGCTGGATTTCTCCGCGCTGAAAGTCACCCTGTCCGGCGGCATGGCCCTGCAATTGGCCGCAGCCGAGCGCTGGAAAGCCGTGACCGGTTGCGCCATCTGCGAAGGCTACGGCATGACCGAAACCAGCCCGGTGGCCACGGTCAACCCGATCCAGCACATCCAGATCGGCACGATCGGCATTCCGGTGCCGTCGACCCTGTGCAAAGTCATCGACGATGCCGGTGTCGAGCAACCGCTGGGCGAAATCGGCGAGCTGTGCGTCAAGGGCCCGCAAGTGATGAAAGGCTACTGGCAGCGTCAGGAAGCCACCGATGAAATGCTCGACAGCGACGGCTGGCTGAAAACCGGTGACATCGCGCTGATCCAGCCGGACGGCTACATGCGCATTGTCGATCGCAAGAAAGACATGATTCTGGTGTCTGGTTTCAACGTCTATCCGAACGAACTGGAAGACGTACTGGCGACTTTACCGGGCGTGTTGCAGTGTGCGGCGATCGGTGTGCCGGACGAGAAATCAGGTGAGGCGATCAAGATTTTCATCGTCGCCAAACCGGGTGTGACCCTGACCAAGGAGCAGGTCATGGACCACATGCGCGCCAACGTCACCGGCTACAAGGTGCCGCGCTCGGTGGAATTCCGCGACGCGCTGCCGACCACCAACGTCGGCAAGATCCTGCGCCGCGAATTGCGTGATGAAGAGCTGAAGAAGCTCAAGGCCAAGAGCGCCGCTTGAACAGGAAGCCTCGCAGATGCGGGGCTTTTTTGTGGGTGCAGAGCAGGGCTTTGATCATGCGGTGAAGCGGCCCCTCACCCCGGCCCTCTCCCGAGGGAGAGGGAGCCGACCAAGGTGTCTGGGGTTGTGCATCGACCTGAAAAACCGAGGCGATTATGGATTCGGCAAGCTCGATCAGGTCGGCGTATCTCTTGAATATCCCCCATTCGGTCCCCTCTCCCTCTGGGAGAGGGCTAGGGTGAGGGGAAGGGCAGACGCCACAAATCCTACTGACGAAACGGCGCAAAATTCACGTTGGTCCCGGCCGGACGCATGTCCTGCAGATACGAATCCTTGTCCGCACTCAGTTCCAGGCTCAGCGCCGCCTTGCGTTTGCCTTCGTTGCGAATCACCAGGCCTTCGAGCTTTTCGCGCAGGAACACCGTTGGCACTTTCAAGTGCAGCAACTCATCAGTGGCCGGGGTGTGCAGCAGCAAGTGAATCCACTCGTACTGACCGATGGCCAGGCGCGACACCGGCAGGTCGAACCACCAGATGTTGCGGTTGCGGTTCAGTTCGGCAAAGTGGCAGTTGTTGGTGCCGAGCACGGCGCCGCCCAGTTGCTGGTTGCGACGGGCGATGGCCTGGGTTTTATTGAGCTTCATGACATTCCTGCGAATCGGTGTGCGGGGCGCGACGCCCGTAGGCTGAGCATTCTCGGGGCAACGCCGGCAAACATAAAGCGCAACCTGCGTGCCACGACGAAATGCCGGCAAAATAAATGAAACTCGGCGCCAAGCGCACCGGTCAATCGTTACGTAATGACTTTTCTTCCCTATATGCATCACGGAGAAACACCATGAGTAGCACAGGCGATAAAGTAAAAGGCATGGCCAACGAAGCTGTCGGTAACGTCAAACAGGGCGTCGGCAAGGCCACTGACAACGACAAACTGCGCGCGGAAGGCAAAGTTCAAGAGAAAAAAGGCGAAGCCCAGCAAGCGGTCGGCAACGCCAAGGACGCTGTGAAGAAAGGCGTCGACAAGGCGTAACCGAGCCTTGAACGAATCACACGAGCGGCCATCCAAGGATGGCCGTTTTTGTATCAGAACCCTGCGGTCATCCGCCAAAGGATCGCCAAACAGGCTACCTTGAGGTAAACAACGGCCCCTGAGTCGCCACGACTTCAACCTTTTGCGGCGCAAGGAGACGCGAATGATATTTCCGGACATGAAAGGTCTGCCCCTGCACCGGGTGATGGTGCGCACGGTCACTGAGTTCGTCGATGACGAAATGTCGACCTACGCCTCGGCACTGGCCTACCAGATGCTGTTCTCGCTGTTTCCGTTCATTCTCTTCCTGATTGCCCTGATCGGTTTCCTGCATCTGCCGGACTTCTTCTCCTGGCTGCGCCTGCAATCCGAGCTGGTCCTGCCGCCGCAGGCGCTGGAGCAGGTCAACCCGGTGATCGACCAGCTGCAGCAATCCAAGGGTGGTCTGCTTTCAATCGGTATCGTTATCGCCCTGTACACCGCGTCCGCCGGCGTGCGCCTGATGATGAGCGCGATGAACGCCGCTTACGACGTGGTCGAAGGCCGGCCGGTCTGGAAGCGCTTTCCCCTGTCGATCGTCTACACGGTCGGCATCGCCGGCATGCTGCTGATCGCCGCGGCGCTGATGGTCCTCGGGCCGCAGGTGATGGGCTGGATCGCCGCACAAGTGGGGCTGGAAGACTTCATCGTCACGGTGTGGACCATCGCGCGCTGGCCGGTGATCGTGATTCTGATGATGGTCGCGGTGGCGCTGATCTACTACGTGATGCCCGACGTCAAACAGGACTTCCGCTTCATCACCCCAGGTTCGGTGCTGGCGGTGGTGGTGTGGATTCTCGCCTCACTGGGCTTTGCCTTCTACGTGAAAACCTTCGCCAACTACAACGCGATGTATGGCAGCATCGGGGCGATCATCGTGCTCTTGCTGTATTTCTATATTTCCGCGGCGGTACTGTTGCTCGGCGCAGAGATGAATGCGGTGATCGAGCACATGTCCGCCGAGGGCAAGGACAAGGGCGAGAAAGCCCCTGGCGAGCCCGACGAATCCACCAAACAACACGTCTCGGGCCTGGGCCGCGATCATTCGCTCAAGCCGGACACTGATGAAGCGCGACCATGATTCGTGAAATTCTGAAAATGGGCGACGAGCGTTTGCTGCGCATCGCCCCGCCGGTTCCGCCGGAGATGTTCAACAGCGCCGAGCTGTGGCAACTGATCGACGACATGTTCCAGACCATGGAAAGCGTCGGCGGCGTTGGTCTGGCGGCACCGCAGATCGGCGTCGATCTGCAACTGGTGATCTTCGGCTTCGAGCACAGCGAGCGTTACCCAGACGCCGAAGCGGTGCCGCAGACGATCCTGATCAATCCGCTGATCACGCCATTGAATCCGCTGACGGAGGAGGGCTTTGAAGGCTGCCTGTCGGTGCCGGGCCTGCGCGGCGCGGTGGATCGCTATCAGCAGATTCGCTACGAAGGCTTTGATCCCAAGGGTGAGCCGATCATGCGCGTGGCCTCGGGTTTTCATGCGCGAGTGGTGCAGCATGAATGCGATCACCTGATCGGCCGGCTTTATCCATCGCGGATTACCGATTTCAGCAAGTTCGGTTTTACTGAAGTGCTGTTCCCGGATCTTGATCCCATGGCTGACGATTAACCAGAATCAAAAGATCGCAGCCTTCGGCAGCTCCTACAGGGATCGGTGTAGGAGCTGCCGAAGGCTGCGATCTTTTGATCTTAAACCAGCCCCATCGCAATCATCGGCTTGCTCCGCGCATACCGGCTCAACCGTTCGGCCATTGCCTGCGGCAGTGCTGGATCAACGCTGAACCCGCGCCGCTCATAAAACCCGCGCAAATCCGGATGGCAAAACAGCCACACCGGCTCGTCGACATCCTTGACCGCCGCCGCAATCAACTGCCCGGCAATTCCCTGCTCGCGACACCCCGGATCGACAAACAACCCCGTCAGCCAACGGCCGCCCGATACCGGCCGCAGGCACAGCGCCGCCACGATCTCGCCGCGCCGCGCGACCCACAGTTGCGCCTCGCGCACGGCTTTCATCGACGACTGGTGGCTGCGGTAGAACTTGTTCATCAGCGGCCACAACGGTTCGTCGAGCTGGCTGTAGTGGATGTCGGGCATGGTTCGGACTGTCGGTTCGAAAAGCGCCGATTATAAAAGAACGCGCCGGTCGGGATAGGTGTATACCTGAACTCACACCCCTGTGAGTGGAGTATCGATCATGTCCAAAGGTATGGATTCAAAGAAAGCCGCGAAGAAGAAGCCGGCCAAGACCGCGATTGAAAAACGCGCAGAAAAGAAAGCCAAGAAAGTCGACATCTTCGGCCATTGAGCAAACCCTTCGGAAGCCCGTCTCTCGGGCTTCCACTCCATCTGAAAAATAATCTGCAAGATTCAATGCCGTAGTTGCACAGAAGGGGACGATTCCCGTTCCGAGCAGCGCCATGGCTTTTTACTTTGATGCCAAGCATCGCCAGCAAATCGAAACCCTGCGCCAGCGCTTTACCGCCCGCAGCGAATGGCCGACCTGGCTGTTGCTGATCGGTGTGTACGCCGGCTGGTTCGCCATCGTACTCAACAGCGCCTGGCTGGGACGCGGCTTGAGTACGTTGCTGCTGATCCCGCTGCTGGTGTTGTGGTTGTCGCTGCAGCATGAGCTGCTTCACGGCCATCCGACCCGCTCGACATTCATCAATAAAATCCTCGGCTACGCGCCGTTTGCCGTGTGGTATCCGTACACGCTGTATCGCGACAGTCATCTGCGGCACCACCGCGATGACGATCTGACGGTGCCCGGTATCGATCCGGAAAGTCGCTATCTGACCACTGCCAACTGGCACGGCGGCTCGGTGTTCGAGCGCAGCGTGCACTGGCTGAACAAAACGGTGCTCGGACGCTTTGCGATTGGCGCGCCGCTGGCGTTGATTGCGTTGGCGCGTGAGGAGCTAAAGCGCTTGAGAAACGCTGATCCGCAAGCCTGGCTGATGTGGTTGAGCCACGGCTTCGTCACTCTACTGATGCTGGGTTTCATTGCCCGCTACAGCATTTTGCCGGTGTGGCATTACCTGTTGCTGATCAGCGTACCGGCACTGTCGATCGCGATGATCCGTTCGTTTCATGAGCATCGACCGCATGCCCAGGCCGAGCAGCGCACCGTGCTCAACGAGGCCGGCTGGCCATGGCGCTGGCTGTTTCTCAACTTGAATTTTCATCTGGTGCATCACGACTTGCCGGGGCTGGCGTGGTACGACTTGCCCAAGGTCTACCGGCTGCACCGCGAGCAGTGGATTGCGCGCAGTGGCGGGTTTGTCGTGCGCGGGTATGGACAGCTGTGGCGACAACATGGCTTCAAACCGATTGATAGCCCTGAGCATCCGTTTCACTGATTGTCAGGCCACCGCAAACCCCTGTGGGAGCGAGCCTGCTCGCGAAAACGGTGTATCAGTCCAAACTATTCTGAATGGGACAAAGCCTTCGCGAGCAGGCTCGCTCCCACAGGGTATTTCACCGAATGGAAAAGCTTCGATGACCGAACACCACGCCGAACTGCTGATGTACCCAGCCCCCGAGCCCGTCCGCGTGGCCAATGAACAGTGGCTCACGCGCATCCTCGAACACCTTGGCCATAGCCGTCTCGACGCGACAAACCTGACGCTGGCCGAACTGTGGTTATCACCCGATCTGCTACTCACTCAGACCTGCGGCTATCCGCTGATGACAGCGCTGCGTGGCCGGGTTCGCGTCATCGGTCGGCCGCGCTATGAATTGCCTGACGCCAGCGCCGGCCAGCATTGCAGCCTGATCCTTGGCCGCGCCGATGATCCGCGCGACACCTTGGCGGAGTTTTGCCATAGCCGTGGCGTGATCAACAGCGAAGACTCCAACAGCGGCATGAACCTGCTGCGCCAGCGTCTGGCACCGCTGCAGGAGAACGGCCGGTTTTTCGCCAGTGTCGGCATCAGTGGCGGTCACCGCGAGAGCCTGCGCTGGCTGCGGGAAAACCTCGCCGATCTGGCCGCGATCGACAGCGTCACGTTCGCTTATATCTCCCGGCATGCGCCGGAAGAAGTCAGCGGTTTGCGCGTGGTCGCGGGCAGTGCGTTGAGTCCCACGCTGCCATTCATTACGGCTGCCGGCGCCAGCGACGAGCAGGTCGAACGGCTGCTGCAAGCGATGAATCGCGCCTTGAATGAATTGCCTGATGTGATGCAGACCTTGGGTTTGCCTGAAATTTTGCCGGCCAGCGAAGACGACTATCAGATCCTCCTTGACTATCAACGGGAGGCGATAGATCGCGGTTACAGCAATTTGCGTTAACTGGCTGTAATTTCCCAATCGAATATAAAAAGAAGATTTAAATATTATTAACGCATAAGGCGCCTTGCTACGATCGCGCCACCGGAACACCGGACATTCAGCGACCCTTGCCCAGGAGCCCCTATGTCCGGCGCCAATCAATCCCATCGCGACACCGTGGAACGCCTGTTCCGCGCGCATTATCACTGGCTCTGTCATTACCTGCGTCGACACTCGCGCGACGTGGCCTGTGCTGAAGACATTGCTGGCGAAACCTTCGCCCAATTGCTCGAAGCGCCATCGCTGACGGCGATTCGCGAACCTCGCGCCTTGCTGACGACGATCGCGCAACGTCTGCTTTATCAGCACTGGCGCCGTGCGGATCTGCAACGCCGGCATCGTCAGCAGTCCGACCTCGATGTCGCGGCGTCGCCTGAACACCTCGCTCAGCTCTCGCAAACTCTCGATCGCCTCGATCGCAGCCTGCATCGCTTGCCGGCCAAGGTCCGTTCGACCTTTCTGCTGGCGCGCATCGATGGCCTGACCTACCCGCAAATCGCTGCCGAGCTGGGCATCTCGCAGCGTTCGGTCAGCGTGTACATGGCTCGTTCCCAGGCGCTGTGCGATCGCCACAGCGCCAACCAATTCCTGGAAGAAAAGAGGTCTGCATGACATCGATCAAAACCCTGCTCGGCCGCACGCTGCTGGCGCTGAGCCTGAGCGTCGGCGCTGTTTCAGCGGCGGAGAAAACCGCACCCATCCACTTCGGCGATATCACTTGGGAGAGCGGCAGTTTCATCACCGAAGTGCTGCGCCTGATCGTCGAAAAAGGCTACGGCTATCCGACCGATACGCTTCCGGGCAGCACCGTCAGCCTGGAAGCAGCATTGGCGAAAAACGACATCCAGGTAATCGGCGAAGAGTGGGCCGGGCGCAGTCCGGCGTGGGTCAAGGCTGCCGCCGAGGGCAAGGTATTCGGCCTCGGCGACACGGTCAAAGGTGCCACCGAAGGCTGGTGGGTGCCGGAATACGTGATCAAGGGCGACCCGGAACGCGGGATCAAGGCGCTGGCGCCGGAGTTGAAATCGGTCGCCGACCTGCCGCGCTACAAGGATGTGTTCCGTGACCCGGAAGACCCGAAGCGTGGGCGCTTTCTCAACAGCCCGACCGGCTGGACCTCGGAAATCGTCAACAGCCAGAAGCTCAAGGCCTATGGCTTGACTGACAGCTTCGTCAACTTCCGTACCGGCTCTGGCGCGGCACTGGATGCCGAGGTGGCGTCGTCGATCAAACGTGGCAAACCGGTGCTGTTCTATTACTGGTCGCCCACGCCGCTGCTCGGGCGGTTCAAACTGGTGAAGCTGGAAGAGCCACCGTTCGATGCCGAGGCATGGAAAACCCTGGCCGATGCCAACAACCCGAATCCAAAGGGCACGCGTTCGATGCCGGCGAGCCTGGCGATTGGCGTGTCGGCGCCGTTCAAGGCGCAGTACCCGGAGCTGGTCGCGTTCTTTGAAAAAGTCGATCTGCCGATTGATCTGCTCAACCAGACACTGGCCGGCATGAGTGAAAAACGCCTGCAACCGCGGGCGGTGGCCGAGGCGTTTTTGCGTGATCAGCCGCAGGTGTGGGCGGTTTGGGTGCCGGGGGAGGTGGCGGCCAAGGTAAGGGGAAGTTTGTAGTGTTTTTCTGATGTTTTTGTGGTGCTGCAACTAACGCTATCGCGAGCAGGCTCAATCCTACAGGGGGGATCGATTCCCTGTGGGAGCGAGCTTGCTCGCGAAAGCGTCCGCCCAGGCACCATTTTTCCCCGCGCTGAACCGTTTCTTGTACAAAAAATGCCAGATACTGGCCGACTAGTGGCCTTGCGCCCGGCGTCAGGCTGGCTATCCTTGCAGGTAACTAACCATGTCGACCGTCATGCCATCCATGACAGCGGCGCAGGGTTGGTCCGTGATTCATGCTGCCAGAGTGCGCGATCCAAGGCACCGACACTGAACCAACAAGGAGCGTCACCTACATGGAAGTTCTTCTACGCGTTAGGGCTGGCCCGCAT
The DNA here is from genome assembly GCF_057291835.1 of Pseudomonas sp. 1L-B-1-E-C1. Taxonomy (NCBI): domain Bacteria; kingdom Pseudomonadati; phylum Pseudomonadota; class Gammaproteobacteria; order Pseudomonadales; family Pseudomonadaceae; genus Pseudomonas; species Pseudomonas sp. 1L-B-1-E-C1. The sequence continues at coordinate 266,303 of NZ_JBXAWN010000007.1, forward strand.
GCGGGCTATCAAGAAAAGGATGTCTTGATCAGAGCGTCGCTGCACGACCCCTCCGATTGATCATCATTTATCACCTGACAACTTCCTCCCTTGGAGGAAGGCGTGTGCCTGTTCTGTGGAACGTAGTGGTGGATCTTGAAGGACCTGGACTTTCATCAAATCAAAGAACGCGCGGAAGGTGATACAACCATGTTCAACCTACATCGCAAGGCTGACCTGCGGGAAATCGAGCGCTTCAGCTGCGCGCTGACCGAGGCCAACGCGAAAATCGAAGCGATCAGCCGCTCGATGGCCATGATCGAGTTCACGCCCGAAGGCATCGTCCTCGACGCCAATGAGAACTTCTGCAAGACCATGGGCTACAGCGCCGATGAAGTGCGCGGCAAACACCATCGGATCTTCTGCGAAGAAAGCTTTTATCGCAGCGAGAACTACGCGAAGTTGTGGCGCGACCTGGCCCGTGGCGAACCCCTCAGCGGGACATTTCTGCGGTTGAACAAGAGCGGTCGGGAAATCTGGCTTGAAGCCAGTTACATGCCGGTATTCGGGCCCGACAAACAAGTCAGAAGTGTCATCAAGGTGGCGGCGGACATCACCGCACGCATCAACAAAGAGCATGAAGAAGAAGCCATGCTGGCGGCGATCGGCCGTTCCATGGCAGTGATCGAGTTCACCCCTGAAGGCAATGTCATCAGCGCCAACGACAACTTCCTGCAAACCATGCAGTACACGCACAATGAAATTGTCGGCCAGCACCACAGCCTGTTCTGTCACCGCGCCGAAGCCGAATCCGCGCAGTACAAGGCATTCTGGGCTTCGCTCAACCGCGGCGAATATCACTCGCACCGTTTCGAACGCAAGAACAAGTCCGGGCAGATGGTTTATCTGGAGGCTTCGTATAACCCGCTGTTCGACGCCAAGGGCCGCTTGTACAAAGTGGTCAAGTTCGCCAGTGACATCACCAAGCAGATGACCACCCTGCAAAATGCTGCGGAATCGGCCCACAGCACTTCGGTACAAAACGACGCCTGCGCGCAAAAAGGCTCACAGGTGGTGCAGCAGACCGTGCAGATCATTCAGGACATTTCCCGCGACCTGAACGAGGCGGCGGTGAGTATCGATGCGGTGAGCAAACAGTCGGACATTATCGGCAGCATCGTCCAGACCATTCGCGGCATCGCCGATCAGACCAATCTGCTGGCGCTCAACGCGGCGATTGAAGCGGCGCGTGCCGGGGAACACGGGCGCGGTTTTGCCGTGGTAGCGGACGAGGTGCGTAGCCTCGCGGCGCGGACCAGTCAGGCGACTGTGGAAATCGTCGACGTGGTGCGCAAGAACCATGACCTGTCGCTGAGCGCAGTGTCGAGTATGCAGTCGAGTCTGAGTCGCACCGGGCTGGGCGTGGAACTGGCGAACGAGGCGGGCGAGGTGATCCTCGAGATTCAGCAGGGTTCGCGGCATGTAGTGGATGCGATCAGCCAGTTCAATGAAACCCTGCAATTGAACTGACCTGTTTCAACATCACCAATGCCCAATGTGGGAGCGAGCCTGCTCGCGAAAGCGTTATGTCAGCTAATACATGCCTGTCTGACACGGCGCCTTCGCGAGCAGGCTCGCTCCCACAGTGGAGTCCTGTATTGGCCTTCAGCGATGGGCAATATTCTCCAGGGCCAGATTGCGCGTGCGTGGGCCGAACCAGCCGATGGTCAGCATCACGATCAGCATGCTGCTGGCAATGAATGCCAACACCCCCGGCGTGCCGAAGTTATCCAGAAACATGCCAATCAACAGACTGCTGAACACCGTCGACAAACGACTGAACGAATAGCAGAACCCGACCGCGCGGGCGCGGATGTTGGTCGGGAACAGTTCGCTCTGATAGGAGTGATAACTGAAGCTCAGCCAGGCATTGCAAAAGGTGATCATCACCCCGCAGAAGATCAGCCCGAACGCGCTGGTCTGCAGGGCGAACAGGGTGCCGAAAGTCATCGCGCCGAGGGCCGAGCCGACGATCTGCCATTTGTTTTCGAAGCGGTTGGCGAACTTGACGAACAGCAACGGCCCGAGCGGGTAGGCGAGGGTGATGATGAACGCGTACATCAGACTGTGGGTGACGCTGACACCCTGGCCGGAAAGCAGCGCCGGCAACCAGTTGCCGAAACCAAAGAAACCGATCGCCTGAAAGATGTGGAAAACGATCAGCATCAACGCGCGGCGCCGGTAGGGCGGCTGCCAGATATCGGCGAAGCGGCCCTTGCCTTCGACATCCACAGGCACCGGTTCCGGCGTATCGAGCGCTTTGCCGTGATCCTTGGCGCAGCGCGCTTCGAGGTTATCGAGGATGCGGTTGGCTTCATCGAAGCGACCGTGTTGCGCCAGCCAGCGCGGCGATTCCGGCAGACGCTTGCGCAGCCACCAGATAAACAGCGCGAACACCGCGCTGGCCAATACCACCCAGCGCCAGCCTGACACGCCGAACGGCGCTTGCGGCACCAGCCACCACGACATCAAGGCCACCGCCGGCACCGAGAGGAACTGCACGAAAAACGCAAAGGCGAACGCCGAGCTGCGCATGCGTTTCGGCACCAGTTCCGAGAGGTAGGCGTCGATGGTCACCAATTCGATACCCAAGCCGATGCCGACCAGAAAACGCATGCCGATGATGCCCAGCGCCGAGGTCTGAATGCCCATCAGCACCGTGGCCACGGTGTACCAGATCAGTGCGAAGGTGAAGATCGCCCGGCGGCCGAAGCGATCCGCCAACGGGCTGAGCAGGCTGGCGCCGAGAAACAGGCCGAGGAAGGTCGCCGAGGCAAACGCCGCCTGATCGGAGAAGCCGAATACGCCTTGGTTGCCAGTGGCAAACGAGCCGTCGCGAATCAGGCCGGGGCTGATATACGCGGTCTGGAACAGGTCGTAGAGTTCGAAAAATCCACCGATCGACAGCAGCGCCACCAGACGCCAGATCGTGGCGACAGCGGGCAGCCGGTCGATGCGGGCGGAAATCTCGGCGGCGCGTACCGGGTCGATGCCGTCACTGAGCGCGGCGGCGGGAGCGTGAGCAGTCATAAGCTGATCCATTTTTTATTGATGGAAAAGCTTAGCCTGCTATCGGAGTTCACGGATTGTGAATATTGGCTGGTTACCTGGTTAAACCGCTGATTTCTCGCAATATCTTCTTACGAATTAGTGATTTATGCCGCAGCGGCAGAATCCGGCAGCGCCGAGCTCGGCAGGCCGAAGATGCGGTCGAACAACCAGTTGAACACGAACGTGTAGCACGGGATGAAAATGATCAGCGCCAGATCCAGCAGGAATGCCTGCACCAGACTGATGTTCATCCACCACGCGATCAGCGGAATCAGAAACACGATCAGCGTCAGTTGAAAGCCGACCGCATGGGCGATGCGTCGTTTCACCGTGCGGGTGCGTGAGATCTGGCGACTTTCCCAGCGTTCGAACAACGAGGTGTAGATGAAATTCCAGGTCACGGCGATGCTGGTGATGATCACTGCCAGCGGCCCGGTGCTGCCCGGCGACGTGCCCGACAGCAACGCCAGACCGAGGGCCGAGAAGGTCATCCCAATCACTTCGTAGAGCGACACGTAGACCAGTTTGCGTTTCACGCCTTGCATGCAGATTTGCCTCTTTATTGCCGAATGTTGACCAGCAGCGCTGGCGAAGGCGACGAAAGATAGCTTCAATAGACCTGACAGAAAAAGTCGGTAGCTTTCAGTTTTATTGATAGGTGGGCAGGTTGAATTTCAATAGCGACAGTATCGAATTGTTTCTCGCGGTGATCGAGCGCGGCTCGTTTTCCGCCGCCGCGCGGCAGTTGGGCAAGGTGCCTTCGGCGGTGAGCATGGGCATTGCCAACCTTGAAGCGGAACTCGGTTACCCGTTGTTCGACCGCAGCCATCGCGAACCGCAACCCACGGCGATGGCCCAATCACTGGTGCCGCACGCGCGACTTATCGCCGAACAGCTCAAGCAACTGCAAGTGCACGCGGTGGAGTTATCGCTGGGGCTGGAAAGCAGGTTGTCGATCGGCGTGGTCGCGGACATTGATCGGCGGCGCTTGCTGGCAGCGATCAAAGTGATTGCCGAGCGGCATCCGTTGCTCGACATCGAAGTGCTGACCGCGCCGCAGGATGATGTGCTGGCGATGTTGCACAGCGGCCGGGTCAGCGTGTGCCTGGCCTTCGCCGGGTTGAGCGTGAATGCGCTGGAGCGGTTTCAGTTCGTCGGCAGCGAGCGCATGATCGCCACGCTGGCGGCGGACAGTCCGTTGCTGCAGGGGCGCGATGTGTTTCTCGAAGATCTGCTGCAGGTGCGGCAGATCATCGTCGCCAGTCGCGACTTGCCAATCAGCGAGACCCGGCCGTTGGTGGCGGAATCCTACTGGCGCACGGACAACCTCGAGACGGCGATGGAAATGGTTGAAGCGGGATTGGGCTGGGGCAATTTTCCGCTGTCAGTGGTGCAGCCATGGCTGGACGCGGGACGCTTGAAACGGCTGAATTTTCGCAACATCGAAAATGGCCTGGCGCTGCCGGTACACGCGGTGTGGCTCAAGAGCCAGCCATTGCAGAAGGGCGCGCAGGCTTTGGTGGACCTGCTCAGCCATTGAGCCCAACACAAAACCCCTGTAGGAGCTGCCGAAGGCTGCGATCTTTTGATCTTGTTCTTGAAAGCAAAATCAAAAGATCGCAGCCTTCGGCAGCTCCTACAGGGGATCGCGTGAGTTTCAGGTACTCTCGCGCACCTTCAACTCAAACCCCATATCCTCCGCCGGCCGCGCCACTTTGTTGCCCGCCATCAACGTCAGCATCTGCTCCGCCGCGCGCCGGCCGATTGCCTCACGCGGGGTGTTGATGCTGCTCAGGCGCGGGACCATGTGCTCGGACATTGGCAGGTCGTTGAAACCGAGAATCGCCACCTGCTCGGGAATCTTGATGCCGTTGCGCAAGGCTTCCAGCAGTGCACCTTGGGCCAGGTCATCGTTGCCGAAGAAAATCGCATCGACATCCGGATGCGCCGCCAGCAGTTGCAAAAACAACTCGCCCCCCAAACCCACCGACGAAGCACGCGGCGTCAGCACCTCCAGATCCGGGTCGTAGCGGCCCGCCCTCTGCAATGCTTTGCGGAAACCCTCACCGCGCAGCAAGGTGCGCTGGTCCAGCTGCGCGCCGATGTAGGCCAGACGTTTACGCCCACGGGACAGAAGATGTTCGGCGGCAGTTTCACCCGCGCTCAACTGCGAAAAGCCTACGCAATTGACCCCGGCGGCGCTGTCCAGCTCCATCATGTACACGCAGGGAATGTTGCTGGCCTCTATCATCCGCCGCGAACTTTCCGTGCGATCAAAACCGGTCAGCAGAAACCCGCGCGGCTGGTAAGCCATGTAATTGCGCAGGAGATTTTCTTCTTCATCGCGCGAGTAGTGGAAGTTGCCGATCAGCACTTCGAAGCCCTTGGGCGTCAGCACCCGATGAATGGCTTCCAGTGTGTCGATGAACAGCAGGTTGGACAGCGACGGCACCAGCACCACCACCGAATGGCTCTGCGCCGAGGCCAGCGCGCGGGCGGCGGGGTTGACCACATAGTTGAGTTCGAGCGCGGCTTTCTGCACTTTTTCCACCAGTTCGGTGGCCACCGTGCTTACCCCGCGCAGGGCGCGCGAGGCGGTAATCGGGCTGACGCCGGCCAGGCGGGCTACTTCGTTGAGGGTCGGACGGCCGGTGGTGCGGGTATTTTTATCGTTCTTGGGGGAGGTCATCGGGCGGCTTGCCAAACAAAAATCAAGGCACTAAGGTAGCGCTGTCCTGATGCAGCTGCAAATGCGTGAGCGCGGTCCTGCCTGATCTGCGCGCTTTGGCATCGGGAACAAACCTGCTGCAACCCAAAAAAACGACAAGAAGGCGTCGGCAACTTCTGCCTGTGCACTAGAGTCATAGCTAGCAAAGGTAGCGCTGTCTGCGCGCTGAGGTGTTATATGAGTCATCCCATCACCGCCCTGGTCATCATGGGCGTTGCCGGTTGCGGCAAGACGTGCGTCAGCCAGGCCCTGTGCCATTTGAGCGGCGCCACTGCCATTGAAGGCGATACTTTCCATCCGGCCGCGAACATCGAAAAGATGAGCGCGGGGATCCCCCTGAACGACGAAGACCGCGCCGGCTGGCTCGACAGCCTGTGCGATGAACTGCGTCGCGTCGATGCCGACGGCCAGCGCCCGGTGTTGACCTGCTCGGCCCTTAAACACAGTTACCGCGAACGTCTGCGCAGTGCCCTGCCGGGCCTGGGTTTCGTGTTTCTTGAATTGACCCCGGAAGTCGCCGCCGAGCGTGTATCGCACCGCCCGGGCCACTTCATGCCGGCGACGTTGATCGAAAGCCAGTTCGCCACCCTCGAATCGCCCAAGGGCGAGCCGCTGACCCTGGCGCTCAACGCCTCGGTGCACAGCGTCGAAGAGCTGGCTCTACAGGCTCATGTCTGGTGGCAGGCCAACGGCCTGAAACAGGCGGTATGAGTATGTTGAAAAAGACAGCGCTGTCCTCCCGACTTCTGTTCAACCCGCTTTAATAACAACAACAATCCAGGAGACACCCCCCATGTTTGGCATGTCCCACGAGACGTTCCTGCTGCTCGATGCGGTGGTCACGGTAATCGGCCTGATTATCCTGATCACCAAATTCAAGATTCACCCCTTTATCGCCCTGACCATCGCCGCCGCGTTCCTCGGCCTGACTTCCGGCATGCCGATCAACACCATCATCAAGGCGTTCCAGGATGGCTTCGGTGGCGTGCTCGGTTTCGTCGGCATCATCCTCGCCCTGGGCACCATGCTCGGCAAGATGATGGCCGAATCCGGCGGCGCCGATCAGATCGCCCAGACCCTGATCCGCGCCTTCGGCAAGGACAAGGTGCAGTGGGCAATGATGTTCGCTGCGTTCCTGGTGGGCATTCCGCTGTTCTTCGAAATCGGCTTCGTGCTGCTGATTCCGCTGGTGTTCATCGTCGCTCGTCGCACTGGTGTATCGATCATCAAGATCGGTATCCCGCTGCTCGCCGGCCTCTCTGCGGTGCACGGTCTGGTACCGCCGCACCCGGGCCCGCTGCTGGCCATCGGCGTGTTCGGCGCTGACATCGGCAAGACCATTCTCTACGGCCTGATCGTCGCGCTGCCGACCGCCATCATTGCCGGTCCGATCTTCGGTACCTTCATCGCCAAGCACATTCCGGGTCACCCGAATCAGGAGCTGGTCGATCAACTGGCCCGCGAAAACGATTCGGCCAACCTGCCGAGCTTCAGCATCACTCTGGTCACCGTGCTCCTGCCGGTGTTCCTGATGCTGCTGAAAACCTTCGCTGACGTGGCGCTGCCGGACGGCAATTTCTTCCGCATCTGGATGGACATGATCGGCCACCCGATCTCCGCACTGCTGCTGGCGTTGCTGCTGTCGCTGTATACCTTTGGCTACAAGCAGGGCATCGGTTCCAACCAGATGCTCAAGTGGCTCGACGCGAGCCTGGCGCCAACCGCCGCGATCATCCTGATCATTGGTGCCGGCGGTGGCTTCAAGCAGATGCTGGTGACCAGCGGCGTGGGTGACGTGATCGGCCACATGGCAGTGAGCGCGCAGATCTCGCCGATCCTGTTGGCGTGGCTGGTGGCGGCGGTGATTCGTATCGCCACCGGTTCGGCGACCGTGGCGACCATCACTGGCGCGGGCATTGTGGTGCCGGTTGTCGGCATGATTCCGGGCGTCAACCGTGAGCTGCTGGTGCTGGCCACCGGCGCCGGCTCGCTGATCCTGTCCCACGTCAACGACGCCGGTTTCTGGCTGGTCAAGCAGTACTTCAACATGACCGTGGCCGAAACCTTCAAGACCTGGACCGCGATGGAAACCATTCTGTCCATCGTCGCGTTGGGCTTTATCCTGCTGTTGTCGCTGTTCGTTTAAGCGGCAGTTTGCAGGCACAAAAAAACCGCAGTGATGCGGTTTTTTTGTGGGTAATGAACTTGTAAACACGGCACCTGTAGGAGCTGTCGAGTGAAACGAGGCTGCGATCTTTTGATTGTAAAAAACAAGATCAAAAGATCGCAGCCTTCGGCAGCTCCTACAGGGGATGTGTCTCAGTTATTTGCTAACTAACCCATCCGCGCGAAACATCCCGCGAATCCCGCGCACGGCCTGACGTATGCGATCCTGGTTTTCGATCAGCGCAAAGCGCACGTGGTCGTCCCCATATTCACCAAACCCCACCCCCGGCGAGACGCAGACCTTGGCCTCGGCCAGCAGTTTCTTGGCGAACTCCAGCGAACCCAGATGCGCATATGCCTCGGGAATCTTCGCCCAGACATACATCGACGCCTTCGGGTTCTCGACCATCCAGCCCAATTCATGCAGGCCCTTGACCAGCACGTTACGCCGCTGGCGATACTGCTCGGCGATGTCGCGCACGCATTGCTGGTCGCCTTCGAGCGCGGCAATCGCCGCCACTTGCAGCGGGGTGAAGGTGCCGTAGTCGTGATAGCTCTTGATCCGCGCCAGGGCGCTGACCAATTCCGGGTTGCCGACCATGAAACCGATGCGCCAGCCGGCCATGTTGTAGCTCTTGGACAGGGTGAAAAACTCCACTGCAATGTCCTTGGCCCCCGGCACCTGCATGATCGACGGGGCTTTCCAGCCGTCGTAGACGATGTCGGCGTACGCCAGGTCGTGGATGACCAACACGTCGTATTGCTTGGCCAGGGCGATCACCCGCTCGAAGAAATCCAGCTCCACGCACTGCGCGGTCGGGTTCGACGGGAAGCCGAGGATCATCATTTTCGGTTTGGGGATCGAACCGCGAATCGCCCGCTCCAGCTCATCGAAGAAATCCACCCCCGGCACCAGCGGCACCGAACGCACCTGAGCGCCGGCAATCACCGCGCCGTAGATGTGAATCGGATAGCTCGGATTCGGCACCAGTACGGTGTCGCCCTGATCCAGGGTCGCCAGCATCAAGTGCGCCAGGCCTTCCTTGGAACCGATGGTGACGATGGCTTCGCTTTCCGGGTCGATATCGACGTCGTAGCGCTGCTTGTACCAGTTGGAAAGCGCCCGGCGCAGGCGCGGAATGCCCTTGGACGTCGAGTAACCGTGGGTGTCTTCACGTTGGGCGACCTGCACCAGTTTTTCGACAATGTGCGGCGGCGTGGCGCCGTCGGGATTGCCCATGCTCAGGTCGATGATGTCTTCACCACGGCGGCGAGCGGCCATCTTCAGCTCGGCGGTGATGTTGAAAACGTAAGGGGGGAGTCGATCTATGCGCGCAAAGCGGCGCGGCGAACCTTGTTCGGCCATTGTTGCCTCGGATAACGTAAGCGCCCGGAACCGTCCGAGCGACGCTGGTCACTGCGGTGACCTGTGGCGGAAGATAAGGGCAGTGATGGCATACTGTCCAGCGCGGTTGTAAACATTTTTTTCAAGGAAAATCGGTCAATGGAATTCACCAGCGGCTTCCTGCTGAGCCTTTCGCTGTGCCTGGATATCGGCGTGGCCAACATCGCGATGATCACCCTGGCCATGCAGCGCGGCTACTTTCAGGGCTTCGCCCTCGGCCTGGGCACCTGCGTCGGCGACTTGATTTATGCGGTGCTGGCACTGGCCGGCATGACCGTTTTGCTGCAGTACGAAAGCGTGCGCTGGGTGCTGTGGATCGGTGGCTCGGCGCTGCTGATCTACTTCGCGGCGAAGATGATTTATTCGGCGATTCACCACGAAGCGCTGCTGGCGGAAACGGCGGAAGTGGGGCAGAACTCTCATCGCAAGGAATTCTTTCGCGGCATCTTCCTCGCCATGTCTTCGCCGAGTGCGATTCTCTGGTTTGCTGCTGTCGGCGGTACGTTGATCGCCCGATCCGGTGGCGGTGGTCCGTTGAGCTCGGCGCTGTTTTTGGGCGGCTTTCTCTGCGCCGGGCTGCTGTGGTCGGCCGGTCTGTGCTTCGCCGCCAGCCACGGTGGCAAGTTATTGGGCGATAAGCTTCTGCGCTACTCCTATCTGGCATCGGCAGCGATCTTCTGCTATTTCGCGGTGTACGTGATCGTTTCGGGTTACAACGAGTTTGTCGGTTCAGGCGCCGTCGAGCAGTTGCATGCGCTGTAAACGTGCGAAACGGGTCGGGCTTTCTATACTCCCAGCCGAACCCACTTTTCCGTTCTCAGGAGTCGCGTCATGGATGAACAAAAACGCGTCGAAATAGCCGAGCCTCGCTTCGAACACGGGCAATTTCTGCTGATTGCCGGTTTCGGCGGGCGATTCACTCAGGAGACCACCGAAGACATTCCGGCGTTATGGGAAAAGCTCATCCCGCATCTGGGAAAAATCCCCGCGCAAGTCAATGAAGTGACCTACGGCGTTTGCTGCAATGCGGACGGCGAGGGCGGTTTCGAATACATCGCCGGGGTGCAGATCGACAAGCTCGACGAGCTGCCGGAGCAGTATCGCTGGGTTGAAATCCAGCCGCAGAAATATGCGGTGTTCGAGCACAAAGGACCCCTGACGCAACTCCCCGACACCTTCCAGTACATCTGGAAAACCTGGCTGCCGCAGTCCGGGTACGAAGCGGCGGACGCACCGGAGTTCGAGCGCTACAGCGAGGATTTCAATCCGAAACTCAACACCGGCACCCTGGAAATCTGGCTGCCGCTCAAGGCCTGACCAGCGTTCGAATCGAGGCGAAGCATGTCCGCCCCGGCGGTTGTGCTTTATGCTGGCGGGCCTTGTTTCCACAGATTTCGAGTTGCCATGAACACCGTGATCCGCAACGTCAGCGCCGCCGACCTCGAGCGCTGCTACGCCATCGAAACCGTCGCCTACGAAGGCGACGAAGCCGCCACCCGCGAGAAGATCGCCACGCGCATTGCCACCTGGCCGGACGGCTTTGTCGTCGCCGAGGTGGACGGTGTAGTCGCCGGTTTCATCAATGCCGGCGCGGCGTTCGACGTGCAGATGTCCGACGAGGCCTTCAAGGAACTGATCGGCCACGACCCGAAAGGCCCGAACGTGGTGATCATGTCAGTGGTGGTGCACCCGGATTACCAGGGGCAGGGCCTGGCCAAGCGCCTGCTCGGCGAATTCATCGAGCGCATGCGCGGGATGGATAAAGCGACGATTCATCTGATGTGCAAAGAGCAGCACATTGCGTTGTACGCCGGGTTTGGCTTTGCTTACATCAAACCGTCGGAGTCCGACCACGGCGGCATGGCGTGGCACGAGATGATCCTGACCCTCTGAAGCCAACACCTATCACAACTGTAGGAGCTGCCGAAGGCTGCGATCTTTTGATCTTGCTGTTAATAAGCTGAGGATCAAAAGATCGCAGCCTTCGGCAGCTCCTACAGAGGATCGGGGTGTGTCAGCAGAGAGTTTCTGGAGACTCAGAAAAACAGCCCCATCCGCCGCTCGTAACCGATCCGGCCCTTGTACGCTTCGCCGCTGTCGACATAGCCATGCCTGGCATACAGCGCAATCGCCGCCTCGTTATCAGCGTCCACCGACAATTCCAGTCCTTTGATTTCCGGCCATGCTTCACGGGCGATAGCGGGCAGCGCTTGCAGGCACGCCTTGCCGTAGCCCTTGCCCTGCGCGCGGCGATCGACCTGCAAGGCATGCAACGTGGCGCTGTGTTCGTCGGCCCAGTCGGGCAACACAGGCGGGCGCTTGAGCAGCAGAAATGCCACCGGTACCTCGTCTGCGAGCAGGGCGAATCCCTTCACGCCGGGGCCGGGTTTCGACAGCAGGGTGTGCAAGGCACCGTGGATGTCGCCGGAGAATCTGATCTGCTCGGGGTGGATTTCAATGGCCTCGACTTGCTGACGCTGCAAAGGGCTGAGGCTGTCGTAAGGCACGAGTTGGGCTGACACGGGAATTTCCTTTTTCCTACAAAGAGTGAGCCTTGGATTCTAGCGATATTGTCGTCAGCGAAATTTTTTTGTTTGCCGTGTCGATCCGCGCAAAGGGCAAACGACTAAGGGTGTCTTCACCACAAAAAACCACGGAGAACACCATGAGCGCACAGACTGATATCCAGACTCTGATCAACAGCTATCGCGAAGCGGTGATGGCCAAGGATGTCGAGAAAGTCATGGCCTTGTACGCCGACGACATTGTCTCGTTCGATGCGATCAAGGCCCTGCAATTCAAGGGCAAAGCGGCCTACCGCGCGCACTGGGTCGAGTGCATGGAGATGTGCCCCGGCCCGCACATCTTCGAGTTCCACGAAATCGCCATCGAAAGCGCCGACAACATTGCCTTCGCGCACTGGGTGGCCAACTGCGGCGGCACCAATGACAAGGGCGAAACCCAGAGTTGCTGGATGCGTGTCACCGCCTGTTACCGGCAGGTTGGCGGGACGTGGAAGATTGCTCACGAGCACTGGTCGGCACCGTTCGATCCGATGAGCGGCGCGACGCTGTTCGATGTGACTCCCTGATCTTCAGCCATAGTTGATCCGTTCGAATCAGGAGATCGCCATGAAATATCTATGCCTGGTCTACAGCGATGAACGCCTGTTGCACTCCTCGCCCGACAGTCCCGAGGACGCCGAATGCTGGGCCTACGCCGAGTCGGTGCAGGGCAGCGGGCGGATGATCGCCGCCGAAGCGTTGGAGTCGGTAGAAACCGCAACCACGGTACGGATGCGCAATGGCAAGTTATCGATCATCGATGGGCCTTTCGCTGAAACCAAGGAGCAATTGGCCGGTTTCTACCTGATCGATGCCAAGGATCTCAACGAAGCGATTCAGCTCGCCGGCAACATTCCCGCAGCCCGGGTCGGCAGCGTTGAAGTGCGTCCGGTGCGGCAGTTGAATGTCTGACGTCAGGGCGCGGGTCGAGCAGGTCTACCGCGAGGATTCGCGGCGGATCCTGGCGACGCTGATTCGCCTGCTTGGTGATTTCGACCTCGCCGAAGAGGCCTTGCACGAGGCGTTCTTCGTCGCGGTCGAGCGCTGGCAGCGCGACGGCGTGCCGGACAACCCGCGTACCTGGCTGGTCTCGACCGGACGATTCAAAGCCATCGATGTGTTGCGTCGGCGCGCGCGGTTCAAGGCGTCGCAACCGTTGCTGCTGGCACAACTCGATGAGCTGGAACAGGCTGACTGGAGTGGCGAAGACGTGGAAGACGATCGCTTGCGGCTGATCTTCACCTGCTGCCACCCGGCACTGGCGGCGGATGCGCAAGTGCCGCTGACCTTGCGCGAAGTCTGCGACCTCACCACCGAAGAAATCGCCCGTGCTTTTCTCTCGGCACCGGCGGCGATTGCCCAGCGCATCGTCCGTGCCAAAGCGAAGATCCGCGACGCGAAAATCCCTTATCAGGTACCCACGCTGAACGAATTGCCCGAGCGCCTGGACAGCGTGTTGCGGGTGATTTATCTGGTATTCAACGAAGGCTATTCGGCTTCTGTCGGCGCCGAGCTGACCCGCGAGGATCTGACGCGCGAAGCCATTCGCCTGGGGCGCCTGCTCATGGAGTTGCTGCCGGAACCGGAAGTCATGGGCCTGCTGGCGCTGATGCTGCTGCACGAATCACGCCGGCCGGCACGCACCTCGCCGAGCGGTGAACTGGTATTGCTCGACGATCAGGATCGGTCGTTGTGGAATGCCGGGTTGATGGCCGAAGGTTGCGCGCTGGTCGAACGCGCCCTGAGTACGCGACGCTTCGGACCATATTGCCTGCAAGCGGCGATTGCAGCGGTGCATGCGGAAGCGCCGTCGGCGGCGGAAACGGACTGGCAGCAGATTGTCGGTCTGTACGACGTGTTGCTGCGTGCGTTGCCGTCGCCGGTGATCGAGCTGAACCGCGCGGTGGCGGTGGCCAAGCGTGATGGGGCGTTGGCCGGGTTGTTGGTGATCGAAGGGATTCTGGCGCGGGGCGAGTTGCAGGATTACCACCTGGCGCATTCGGCGCGGGCGGAGTTTTGCCGGCAGTTGGGGCGGGTGGAGGCGGCGAGGGCGGCGTATCAGCGGGCGCTGGAGCTGACGCGGCAGGAGCCGGAGCGGCGGTTTATCGAGGGGCGACTGAAGGAACTGGATTGATCTGGAATCTGCGTCGATGCTGCTGGCCCTTTCGCGAGCAGGCTCGCTCCCACAGGTGAACGCATTCCAATTGTGGGAGCGAGCCTGCTCGCGAATGGCAGCACCGCTTATTCGAGCATCTTGCTAAGCAACCAGCTCCCCGCCGGCCCCGGCGGATACAAGCGCGACCACAAGGCATCGACAAAAACCGGTTTCGGCCAGCCGCGCACGTCGAGCTCTGTAAGCAAATCATTGGCATAACGTTGCACCAGCCACCTCGGCAACGGGGCCCAGCCAAAGCCTTTTTCCGCCATTTCCAGCAGCATCAGATAACTCGGCGCCGACCACACCCGGCCTTTGCCACGGCTGTCATACGGATTGACGATGGTCGCCAGCCGCAGCTCGCGATGTTGCTCGAGAATCTGCTGATCGACATGCTCAAGCTTCGCCAACGCATGCTCGCGGCTGACGAACAAGGCAATCTCCGTGCGCTCGGCCACGGTCGAGGTGACCAGATCCGGCGGGTAGTTGTCCTGCATTTCCGCGAAGGCCAGATGCGCCCGGCCGCGCTGGACCAGTTCGATCAGGTCATCGCATTCGGCAATCAGACATTCCAGCTCCAGCTCCGGATAACGCTGTTCGAAACCGACGAGTGCCGCCTCAAAGCGATACGACTGATAGGTATCGGAAATCGCCACGGTCAACTTCGGTTCCACGCCTTGCGCCAATTGCCGTGCGCTCATCTCCAGGCGACTGGTGGCGGCCAGAATCGCTTCGGCTTTCTGCAGCATGACGTGGCCGGCGGGGGTGAGCGTGGGTTTGCGGCTGCTGCGGTCAAACAGTTGCAAATCCAGATCGATTTCCAGACTGGCGACCGCTGCGCTGATGGTCGACTGACTGCGCCCCAACTTGCGCGCAGCGGCGGAAAACGAGCCTTGCGTCGCCGCCTGCACAAACGCCAACAGCACTTCCTGCGAAGCCATGAACTATCGCCTTGATCGATGGTTATTGGTTATGAAGTATCGGGAATCGGTTGGATCATGGCAACCATCGTCAAACAAGGAGTCAGGCCATGACTGCCCACAAGTCCATTATCGAACGCGTTTTTCAGGCTATCGGTTTCGAACTTCTCGCCATTCTCATCTGCACACCGTTGCTGGCGTGGATCATGCAAAAGCCGCTGCTCGACATGGGTGCCGTCACCGTACTGATTGCGATGTTGGCGCTGGCGTGGAACGTGGTGTTCAACCGTTTTTTCGACCGTGCATTGGCGCGGATGAATCTCGCGCACAACGCTTGGGTCCGTGTGGTGCATGCGTTGCTTTTCGAAGGCGGGCTGATCGTGATGGGCGTGCCGCTGATTGCATGGTGGCTGTCGGTCAGCCTGTGGCAGGCGTTGTTGCTCGACATCGGCGTGCTGCTGTTTTTCCTGCCGTACACCTATGTCTACCACTGGGGTTACGACGTCCTGCGCGAGCGCTTCATGGCGCGCCGCACCTATCAAAGTTAAATCCGCGAGCCCCCTGTAGGAGCTGCGGAACGCTGCGATCTTTTGATCTTGTTTTTAAAAAATCAAAGGCAAAAGATCGCAGCGTTCCGCAGCTCCTACAGATTCGGTGTTTGCAGTTAGAGGAACATGCCGCCCGATGCCTCGACCCGTTGGCCGTTGATCCACTGTCCACCCGGCGACAGCAGCAGCGCCAGTGCACCGCCAATATCATCCGCCTGCCCCACGCGACCCAGCGCGGTATTGCTGGCAACCATCGCGTTGACAGCACTGTTGTCGCGTACCGTGCCGCCGCCGAAGTCGGTTTCAATCGCGCCGGGCGCAAGAACGTTCACACCAATCTGCCGCGCGCCAAGCTCCTTGGCCTGATAACGGGTCAGCACTTCCATCGCGCCTTTCATCGCCGCGTAGGCGCCATAACCCGGCAGGCTGAAGCGGGTCAGGCCGCTGGAAATATTGACGATGCGCCCACCGTCGTTGATCAGCGGCAGCAGTTGCTGAGTCAGAAAGAACGGCCCTTTCAGTTGCACGTTCATCAGCAGATCGAACTGCTCCGGGGTGGTCTCGCTGAACAGCGCATGCACGCCGATGCCGGCATTGTTGATGAGGAAATCAAAGCGCTGCCGCTCAAAGGTCTGCTCCAGTGCTTGGGCAACCTGCGCGGCGAACGCGGGGAAGTTTTCGCTGCGGCCGACGTCCAGTTGCAGCATCGCCGCGTGCGCGCCGAGTGCCTGTAATTCGCTGACCAGAGTTTGCGCCTCGTCGGCGCGGCTGTTGTAGGTGCCGATGATGTCGATGCCTTGCGCGGCGAGGTGCAGGGCGGCGCTGCGGCCCAGGCCACGACTGGCGCCAGTGATCAGTGCGATTTTGCGATTCATGCGGACTTCCTCGATTGCGTTGGGTGGTGATGGAAGAAGTGTATTTATCCGCCCTGAGGTGATAAACACGGCAAAAGCGGAATCACTGATCGGTTCAGCCGAACAATCACCGAGGCCTGTGATGAACAAACTGGAACTGCTGCGTACCTTCGTTCGGGTCAGCGAACTGTCGAGTTTCACTCTCGCCGGTGAAAGCCTCGGCCTGCCGCGCTCCACGGTGTCCGAGCAGGTGCAGGCACTTGAAGCCTTGCTCGGCACGCGCCTGTTGCAGCGCACCACGCGCAAGGTGCAGGCGACGCAGGATGGCTTGGTGTTGTACGAGCGCAGCAAGGATCTGCTCTCGCACATGGACGAGATCGAGGGGCTGTTTCGTCAGGACGAGGCTTCGCTGACGGGGCGCATCCGGGTCGATATGCCGAACATTCTCGCGCGACGGTTGATCATGCCGCGCCTGCCGGAATTCATGGATCGCCACCCGAATCTGCAGATGGAAATCAGCAGCACCGATCGCCGTGTCGATCTGCTGAGTGAGGGTTTCGACTGCGTGTTGCGCATCGGCGCGCAGCCGGATCAGTCGGTGGTCGCCCGGCATCTCGGCGACTTCCCGATGGTCAACTGCGCCAGCCCGGCTTACCTGGAACGTTACGGCGTGCCGCAAACCCTGGAAGATCTGGCACAGCATCGGCTGGTGCATTACGTCGGCGTGCTGGGCTCGCGTTCGGAAGGGTTTGTCTATGAGGAGAAAGGCGAGGTACGGCGCGTGCCAATGGCCGGCAGTGTCACGGTCAACAGCACCGATGCCTACGAAGCGGCGTGCCTGGGTGGCTTCGGCCTGACGCAGGTGCCGCGCACCGGCATGCAGCCGCATCTGGAGAACGGCGAACTGGTGACCGTGCTGGCGCAATACACCGCGCCGCCAATGGCGATTTCCCTGCTGTATGCGCGGCAACGGCATTTGCCGCTGCGGGTGCAGGTGTTTATGGATTGGCTCGGCGATGTCGTTCGCTCAACGCTCTGACTTGGGAATGCAACCCTGTGTAGGAGCTGCCGAAGGCTGCGATCTTTTGACTATGATTTGTAAAAACCAGATCAAAAGATCGCAGCCTTCGGCAGCTCCTACAGGGGGATTTGCGCAGGGTCAGAAGATTTGGGTGAACAGCCAGTAAAGGCTGCCCGACAGCAGGATGGCCGCTGGCAGGGTCAACACCCAGGCCATCAACAGATTGCGGATCGTCGTCATCTGCAACCCGGCGCCATTGGCAACCATGGTTCCGGCCACGCCGGAGGACAACACATGGGTTGTCGATACCGGCAAACCGAACATGTCCGCCGCGCCGATGGTCAGCATCGCCACGGTTTCCGCCGAAGCGCCCTGGGCGTACGTCAGATGAGTCTTGCCGATCTTCTCGCCGACGGTCACGACAATGCGCTTCCAGCCGACCATGGTGCCGAGTCCCAGCGCGATGGCCACGGCGATCTTCACCCACAGCGGAATAAACCGCGTGGCGTTGTCGATCTGTTGTTTGAACAGCTGCAGTTTGCTGTTGGTGTCGGCATCGAAGTTACCGACCTTGTTCTTGTCCATCAGGCGAATGCTTTCGCTGGCCAGGTACATGTCGTTGCGCACGTTGCCCATGGCTTCGGCCGGGACTTTTGCCAGCGAACCGTAACCTTTGACTTCCTCGCCGATGTGCCCGGTCAGGGCGGCGAGGGCGGGAATCAGTTGCGGCGTCGGTTCCTTGCTGCGCACGTAATCCGAGAGCACCGGGCGCGGATCGGCAGGTGCCGGCAGCGGTGCACTTTTCACCAGCGCTTGTTGAGTGACTTGGGCGACGGCGGCGAATTGCAGCGATTGCTCTTCCGGCATGGTCCGGTTCAATGCGTAGGCCATTGGCAGTGTGCCGACCAGAATCAGCATGATCAGGCCCATGCCTTTCTGGCCGTCGTTGGAGCCGTGGGCGAATGACACACCGGTGCAGGTGGCGATGAGCAAACCGCGAATCCACCACGGCGGTGGGGCGTTGCCTTCGGGTGCTTTGTACAGCGCACGGTTCTTGACGAACGCGCGCAATGCCAGCAGCAACAGCGCCGCACAGCCGAAGCCCACCAGCGGCGACAGCAGCAAGGCATAACCGATTTTGGTTGCCTGCGCCCAGTCGACACCGCTGGTGCCATCGCGGCCGTGCATCAAGGCATTGGCGACGCCGACGCCGATGATCGAGCCGATCAGCGTGTGCGAAGAAGAGGCTGGCAAACCCAGCCACCAGGTGCCGAGGTTCCACAGAATCGCCGCGATCAACAGGGCGAAGATCATCGCAAACCCGGCGGACGAGCCGACCTGCAGAATCAGCTCCACCGGCAACAGCGCAATGATGCCGAACGCCACCGCACCGCTCGACAGCAGCACACCGAGGAAATTGAAGAACCCCGACCAGACTACCGCGACATTCGGCGGCAGTGAGTGCGTGTAGATCACCGTCGCCACGGCGTTGGCGGTGTCGTGGAAACCGTTGACGAACTCAAAGCCCAGCGCAATCAACAACGCCACGCCGAGCAGCAGGAACGGCGTCCAGGTGGTGACCACCGTGCCAAGTTCGTGCATGTCGTGCATCAGGCTGTAGGCGGTAAACAGCATGCCCATGGCCAGCACGGCGAAAAAGATGACGTAAGTGAACGGACCGGTTTTCTTGTCGAGCGCCGGTCTGCCACTGGCGGCGGATGCAGGGCTGGCGGTCAGTGAGGGCGTAGCCATGGTGGACAATCCTGAGCGAGGGAAGGAATGTCGCCCATGATCGTTGCAGAATGTTACAGAGAGACTGCCTTAGGTCAGTGTTTGGCTTATTGGTCTGACTATTGATCAGAGGGCAAATGCCAAAAGATCGCAGCCTTCGGCAGCTCCTACAGCAGAACACATTGCAAATGTAGGAGCTGCCGAAGGCTGCGATCTTTTGATTTTAGTAATCCCCACGCTTGCGAAACGCCCAGCGCCCGGCGATCACTGTGAACGTCGCCACCAGCGCAACCAGTACCCAAAACCCATGGGGATCCTGCGACAGCGGCACGCCCCCCACATTCATCCCGAAAAAACCGGCGATGATGTTGATCGGCAAGGCCAGCACCGTCACCACCGTCAGGGTGAACAGCGTGCGGTTGCTCTGTTCGTTGAGGTTGGCAGCGATCTCTTCCTGCAGCAATTTGATCCGTTCACCGAGGGCGGTGAGGTCGTTGATGATCAGCGCAAACTCCTCGGTGGATTTGCGCAGCTCCTTGACGTCCTCCTTCTGCAACCACGGCGGCGGACGGTTGAGCAAGCGCAGTAGCGAGCCCGGTTCCAGCGCCAGCAGGCGTTGCAGACGCACCAGCACGCGGCGATTGGCACCAAGCTCGGCGCGGTTGGTCGACAGGCGTGAGGAAAGCAACTGGTCCTCGACCTGATCGACGCTCAGACTGGTCTTGCGCACGATCTGCGTCAGCACTTCGCCCTGATCGCGCAGCAGGTGCACGAGCAATTCCGACGGCGAACGAAAGCACTCGCCGGCCTTCACCGACGAGCGCAATTTGTCCACCGAATGCAGCGGTTGCAGGCGCGCGCTGACGATCAGCTTGCTGCGCACGCAGACCCACAGCGTCGACACATCGGAGGAGACCATGCTGCTGAGGTTGAACACCACATCGTTGACCACCGCCAGCAGCGCCGAGTCAACATGCTCGATGCGCGTCGACCGCGAACCCTCGTGCAACGCCTCGAAAAATTCGTCGGGCAATTGCAGATGACTTTTCATCCAGCGCTCGCACGCAGCATGGGCCAGGTTCAGGTGCAGCCAGAGGAATTCGTCACTGTCGCTGTCGTCCTGCAAACAGCGCAACGCCGTCGCCGAATCGATCTCCCGACCGCGCTCACCGGGCAGGAAGCGAAAGCCGTAGAGCAGGCCAAACAGATCCGAATCGCGATGGCTGATATCGAGGCTATGGTTCATGGCGGCTCGCTGGGAGGAGGGTGTCTGGTAGAGGATTTTCAGGTTCACCTGAGCGGCATCATCGCAAGCTCACATGACCATTTTGTGACAGCGAAATGACGTCAAATCAATGCGTTACCGACTGTCGGAAGATTCTCAAGAAGCGCTCTGGCGCGCCGATCCCAGGTGAGTTAGCTTGCACGCCATTGGCTTCTGGTCATGGTGCGACGACAGGGAAGTCCGGCCATTTTTCACGTCCGCTCGGGCGTGCCTCATCCCTGCTTCGAGTACCTTGCAATGCTGCAAAAATCCCTGAGAGCGCAAATTCTCGCCCTGCTGAGCGGCAGTCTATTGGCGATGCTGTTGATCGCCCTGGCCTGCTTTCATTTCCTCTCCAACGGCGTGCAAAGCTACAGCCAGTTGATCGCCGGCCCGTTGCACACGTCGCAACTGATCGATGAAGCCAACCTGCAGTTCAAGGTGCAGGTGCAAGAGTGGAAAAACGTCCTGTTGCGCGGCAAGCAACCGGCGGATCTGGCGAAATACTGGAGCCAGTTCGAAGAGCGTCAGCGTGACGTGCAGAACATTCTCGGCGAACTGGCCGGGCAGAAAGGCATCGAGGCCAGTCTGAAATCACGCATCGAACGTTTGCGCGAAGAGCATCGCCAGTTGGGCGCGGCCTATCAGAAAGGCCGCGATGCCTACGTGGCTGCCGGTGGTGATCCGAGCGCCGGTGACGCCGCTGTCAAAGGTGTCGACCGCGTCACCAGTGAGCAGATGAGTGCGCTGGTCGCCGAGCTGCGCCAGCAGGGTACCGAGCAATCGGCGCTGATCAGTGCAGCCGCCGATCGTACGGTGTGGCTGGGCCTGTTGGTGATGCTCGCGTCAGGCTTGTTGATCGGGTTATTGAGTCTGTGGCTGGTCAGTCGCAACCTGATCGAGCCGATTCGCAAACTGATCGATTACGTCACTCGTTTGAGCCGTGGCAAGTTGGCCGAGCGCGTGGTCAGCGAGCGTCGCGATGAGCTGGGCAACCTCGCCGCCGCCGCGAACACCCTGCGCGATTTCCTTGCCGACACCTTCACCCGGTTGCAGCGCAGCGCCAGCGATCTGGACAGCGCCAGCGGCGAGCTGAATGCCATTGCCACGACCATGGCCGGGGGCACCAACGAGCAATTCAACCGCACCGATCAGGTGGCCACGGCGATGAATGAAATGTCCGCCACCGCCCAGGAAGTCGCCCGTCACGCCGCTGATGCCGCGCGTGCTGCCGACGATGCCGATCAGTCGGCGCAGCAGGGCGAAAAGGTCATGCAAACCACCATTCATTCCATCACGCAGATGCGCGGCGAAATCGCCAACACGGCCACGGTGATCCGTCGCCTGGAAGCCGACAGCGGTCGAATCGGCAAGGTGCTGGAAGTGATTCGCGGCATCGCCGAACAGACCAATCTGCTGGCACTCAACGCGGCCATCGAAGCGGCACGGGCCGGTGAGGCCGGGCGCGGTTTCGCGGTGGTTGCCGATGAGGTGCGCAACCTCGCCCAGCGCACGGCGGAGTCGATTATCGAGATCAACCAGATCATTCAGAACGTGCAGACCGGCGCTGTCGACGCGGCGCATGCTATCGAGAGCGGCCAGGCACGCAGCGATGAAAGCGTCGAGCAGGTGACCCAGGCTGGCGCGATGCTGGAGCGCATCACTCTGGCGGTGGAAGCGATCCGCGACATGAACCGCCAGATCGCCACTGCGGCCGAAGAGCAGACGTCGGTGGCGGAGGATATCTCGCGCAACCTGACTGAAATTACCGCGATTGCCAGCACCAATCTGGACAACGTACAGCGCACCGAAAGTGCCAGTCAGAATCTGCATGGGTTGTCGGGACAGTTGAACGAAGTGACGGCGCGGTTGAGTGCGTGATTTGGCTGGATACCGGTTCGTCAGCAATTCGCCGTGATGGCTTTTCCCCTCACGCTAACCCTCTCCCAGAGGGAGAGGGGACTGACCGTGTTGATTGTTCGAGATACGCCGACCTGAAATGCCGGGGCGTACTCAGGCTGGTAGTCGTTTGTGATGGTTTTTTAATTTTGAGGCGAACTCAGGCTCCGAAATTTCCCCGATTTGCTCCCTTTCCCCCTCGCCCCCTTGGGGGAGAGGGCTGGGGTGAGGGGGTAAAGTTTTCACTGACAATTCATCAACAAACTCAAACGCAAATCATAAAAAAACCGCACGATCCTAAATCGTGCGGCTCTTTAACAGCGGTCTATCAAGTGTCTTGCTTGTCACTCAGCACTTTACCGGTGGTGGCATCAAAGTCCACGTCGAACTCTTTGCCGTCAGCAGTTTTCAGTTCAACTTCGTACTCATAACCGTTGAAGTGATTGTCCAGGTCAGTGTCGGTAATCGTGGCGCCCGGGTGCAATTTCAGGGCTGCTTCGTTCATCGATTCAAGCGACTTGATCTTGCCGTCCTTGACCAGTTGCGGGATCTGGTCGATACGCACGTCAGCCTGAGCCAGGCCAGCGGTAAGAGTCAGGGCAGCGGCGGTAAACAGGGCAGTCAAAGTTTTCATCGGTTCATTCCTTGGCAGTGCGTTGAAGTGGTTGATCTGTGTAAGTGGGTTCAGATTAACCAGCGCAACTTAATTCACCCTTAAATCTCTGCCTCGCGATAAAACTGCTCTTTGCGGGAGCGAGCCTGCTCGCGAAGCAGGCGACTCGATAACGAGTTAGAAACCGTTCTTCTTCAAAACCTCATCAACACTGCCAGCCGCCGGACGTTTATAGAACTTCAACAGTTCACTGGCGCGGTTGGTAAAGATGCCATCCACACCCGCCGCCATGACTTTTTCGTAATCCACCGGCTCGTCGACCGTATAAACGTGCACCAGCATGCCCTGGTCGTGGGTGTACTGGTTCATCCACGGTTGCACCAGATCGGAATAGCTCTGGTCACCACCATGGGTCAGTTTTGCCGAAGGGCCGGTGCCGATCGCGCCCTGGGCCTTGGCGTAGTCGACCCATTGCTTGAATTCAGCTTCGGATTTGGGCTCCTGCTTGCCGTAGAACACGTTTTTGTCTTTCTCACCGGACGCAGCAAACGTCACGGCGGATTTCGGCTCGATGCTGCCTTCGCCGACCCACAACAGCAGGATCTTCGGCACTTGCGGCATTTCTTTCTCCAGCAGTTCGAGGCTGGATTTATCGAAGGTTTGCAGGATCACCTTGCCCTTGCCCTGACCAACGCCCAGCGCACTTTTCGCCAGTTTCGAACCGGCCGGACTGAGCCAGCCGCGATCCTGCAGTTTTTCCTTCAGGTCATGTTCGATGCCGGGAAACAGCTGCGGCTCTTTGGTTTCGATGTACAGGCCCGGCTTGTGCTGCGGGTTGGCGCGGGCGATGTCGATGATTTCATCGAGGGTAAGAATTTTCAGTCCGGCGTAGGAAGGTCGCGCGCGATCCGGGTATTTAGTGTTGAACCAGCTGCCGGCATCGAGGGTTTTCAGTTCGGCCATGGTGAACGCGGTGGCCGGGCTGTCCTTGCGCTCGGGGAATTTGCTGGCGATGTCGGTGGTGCGTTGCAGGTTGTCGTCGTGCAGGGCGAAGAGCACGCCGTCCTTGCTGCGTTGTAAATCCATTTCCAGGTAATCGGCGCCCAGGTCACGGGCCAGTTTGTAGGCCGCTGCGGTAGATTCCGGGGCATCGAACGACGCGCCACGGTGGGCGATCACCGCCGGATGCGGAATGCCATGGGCGGCAGCGATTGCCTTGGGCTCGGGGTGGCTGGCGGCATGCGCCTGACCGAGGCCGAACAACAGACTCAGCACCAGAGCGCTTCGGGTAAAAGTAGCAGGCATGGTCGAGTTCCTTTCGCAGGTTTTATTCAAGACGTCCCTTTTAACAACTGAAGCGCCGCAGGGCTATCGCCAGACCGACATAAAGCGCGCAAAACGGAAATTTCCTGCACTTTTGTGGCGCTGTTTGCAGTACGCTTGCCCACGGCATATGCCCCGGCAGAGGGCGCGCCGATACATTGCCCTGCGTGTAAACCATCGATCATCTTTCGTGAGGTTTACCATGCGCATCACCTCCCAACTCATCTGCCAGGCCGCCGACGATCTCAAAGGCTTCGTCGGCCTCAACCGCAAGACCGGTCAGTACATCGTGCGCTTCAGCGAAGATTCGTTCGGCATGGACGTGGCCGATGACGGCATCATCCCCGCCAGTGAATTCGTCTGGGCACCGCTGTCGGACACCACCATGACGCTCAAGCGCGAACTGATTCAGTTGCTGCTCGATCAACACATCGACGAGCGCATTAACATCACCGAACCGTTGCGGGTGTATATGAGCAGGGTCGAGGTGCCGGAGATTGTCGCGGTGCGGAGTCTGGTGCGCAGCTGAGGTTGGTAGTGTGGTTGCGAGCCTCTTCGCGAGCAGGCTCGCTCCCACAGGGATTTTGTGAACGCCACAGATCCAATGTGGGAGCGAGCCTGCTCGCGAAGGCGGCGTTGGGGGCGCCGCCAACCTCAATGGCCGAGTGCATAACGCTCAATCCGGCAATCCGCAGGCTTCGATAAATGCGCGAACCAGCGGTGGCATTTTTCCTTTTAGTGCGGCGCGTTCCGGCTGGAACAGCGTAGCGACAAAGAATGGATGGTTTTTGAGTTCGACAGCGCGCAGATCCCCGCCGAATCATGGCCGACCGCTTGTAGCCGATCGCTCAACAATTGCCGTTCGAACTGCGGATTCACTCCATAACGGCAGCGATAGCCTTCTTCAATTTCAGACTTTTCGTACGCCTGGGCGGTCAACGAGCCGGGCAGGAGGTGAATGCTGTCCACGGCCTCGACCAACGAACACGTCAGCGGTGTGAGCACAGCGCGTTCGGACTCTGGCGAAGTTTCCCCGTGCTCGGCATCAGCCCATCCCAGTACATTGCGCGAATACTCCAGAACCGCATGCTGAAAACCGCCGCAGGTGCCGAGAAAAGGTCGGCCTTGTTCGCGGGCAAAGCGGATCGCGCGTATCGCACCTTCTTCACTTTTGTAGGGGCTGGCAGTTACACGCCAGAAGCCATCGAATTGATTCAGCATAGTGTCAGTGCCGATTTCTTCAGTGGCCAGCCACTCGAACTGCACGGTGCGTTGCAGGTGTTCGGCGACCAGGCCGAGTGCAATCGGGATCGCTTGGTGGGCGGTGACCTGCGGATCGTAATCGCCAACCAAGCGATGCGGATGGCGCGATTTTCCATGGGATTTCCCCTGCGCTTGTTGATGGATGGCAGCCACTATAAATGGCGTCATTGTCATCCCACTATCCAAATTTGGCCCTACCGACTCAGGCCGCCACCATCACCCCGGCACACGCTCATTGGCAAACATGCTCACCGCATCCACCGCTTCACTTGCGCCATCACGAATCTGCAGAATCACCGTGCCAGCCTGATTCGCCAGTTCCACGCCTTCGGCCGCACGATCGCGAGTGCCTTGCATGCTCTTGATCGCCTGCCGCGTTTCGCTCTGGATCAGACTGATCATGTTCGAGATCTCGGCGGTGGAGCCGCTGGTGCGCGCCGCCAGTTGCCGCACTTCATCGGCGACCACGGCAAAACCGCGCCCCTGTTCACCGGCGCGCGCGGCTTCGATGGCAGCGTTCAGCGCGAGCAGGTTGGTCTGGTCGGCGATCGCGCGGATGGTGTTGACGATGGCGGTGATCTGCTCGGAGCGGTCGCCCAGTTGCGCAATCAGGGTCGAGGATTGGCTGATGTCCTCGGCGATTTCGCGCATTTCGCTGGCAGCCTGTTGAATCACTTGCGTACCTTGCTCGGCGACTTTTCGCGTCGCCACCGAGATGTGATAAGCGGTACTGGCACTGCGCGCGTCCTGCTCGTGTTGTTCGACACGGGCGGTGACGTCCGAAGCGAACTTGACCACTTTGTACAAGCGCCCCGAAGCGTCGTAGACCGGGTTGTAGTTGGCCTCCAGCCACACGGTCTGGCCGCGTTTGTCCACGCGTTCGAACTGACCGTGGAAGAACTCTCCCTGATTCAGGCGCCGCCAGAAATCCTGATAGGCGCTGCTGTTGACCAGCGCCGGGGTGCAGAACAAACGGTGATGCTGGCCCTTGAGCTCCGCGAGGTTGTAACCCATACGCGTGAGGAAATTCTGGTTGGCGGTAAGAATGTTGCCCTCGAGGTCGAACTCGATCACCGCCATCGCGCGATCGATTGCCTGCAACTTGGCGTTGGCCTCGTTTTCCTGCTGCACTTTGCTGGTGACATCCATCGCGTACTTGACCACTTTGATCACCCGTCCCGATGCATCCTTGATCGGGTTGTAACTGGCCTCCAGCCAGATCGCCTGGCCTTTGCTGTTGACCCGTTCAAAGGTGCCCGACTGGAACTGGCCGTTTTTCAGGCGCGACCACAACTCAGTGTATTGGGCGCTACGACCGAATTCCGCCGTGCAGAAATGCCGGTGCGGCTGGCCGATCGCCTGGGCAGCCGTGTAACCCATGGTCTTGAAGAAATTGTCATTGGCACGCAACACCACGCCATCAAGATCGAACTCGATCACCGCCATTGAGCGGTTGATCGCTTCGAGCATTGCAGCTTGGTCAAAAACGGTGTGTTGCAGTTCTTCGAGGGCGGCTTTGTGGCGATTGAAAAACATGCTTGCGATACTCGGGAGTGGGGAAAATCAAAAGGATTCAGTCCCTATTCCTGCGCCGGCAGACCGAAATGCACAGGCGGCATTCGGCGGTGACTGCTCAATGCCAGCGTTCCGTTACTGGCAGATGGCTACTTATACAAAACTTCATAAAGTTGTACAAGGAAGGAATTTTTAGCAAGTTTGTATAACTTTTCGTGAGATTAGTTGTACACGCTTCGGCACACGCTCTGAGTCAGCGCTGGTACCGCGCCAGAAACATTTCCAGGGCCGACTCCGCCACCGTGTTCTGCGCGTCTGGATCAAGGGCCGCGCGGCCGAGCGAGATCTGTGGCCAGAAGGCGAAAGCCTTGAGCAAACCTTGCACTTGATGCGCAGCAAACTCGGGATCCACCGGTTTGAGCCGGCCGTCGGCTTGTGCCGCGCGTATCCAGACAGTCAGACCTTCCTCGCGCTCGCCCATGCGCTCGATCATGTTCTGCGCCCGCTCGGGGGAATGAATGGTTGCGGTGATTGCGACCCGCGCGAGGGTGAGGAAATTCTCGTCAGCCATCATTTGCACTTTCTCCCGCAACATTTGCCGCAATTGCTCGCTCAGCGGTTGATCGCGGGTATAGCTCACCGATGGCTCGGCAATGATCCGCGCCCACAATTGATTGAGGATTTCGGCAAACAGCTCCTCCTTGCTGGGGAAGTGGTTGTACACCGTACGCTTCGACACGCCGGCGGTGGCGGCGATCTTGTCCATGCTGGTGATTTCGAACCCGTGGGCACGGAATTCGGCGATCGCCGCCTGGATGATGGCTTCGCGTTTGCGGTCGGTGAGGCGTCGTGGAACGGTCATGAGCGGGCTTCGGCAGAGAAGGGAGGAAATTACACTCGGCAGTTTACTTGGCGTCAGCTTTGATGCAACCTAGAAACTACACCGCTCAGTGTAATGTTGCGTTAATCCTCGCACCTTACAAACCAGAGCGTTTGGCCTTTGCGTGCAGCCTGGCCTTTTTCATTTCCCGCGCAATACCGTGCATCACACGGTTTCGGAGTCGTTCAGTCATGGCCAATCCAGTTTCTCTCCCGGATAACACTCCCACGCCTGAAGCCTCTCGACAGGATCAAGGGCTGTTTCGCAATCACGCGCCGGTGCAACGCGAAGGCCTGCGCAAAATGCTGCGAATCATGTGGAACATGATTTTCCACAAACCGCGCAACACCCGTCCAACCGCCGCCATTCCCGTGCAGCCGCTGACGCGCGAAGATCTGCTCGCCGCTCCCAACCACAGCGTCTATCGCCTCGGGCATTCAACCCTGTTGCTGAAGATGCGCAACAAGTTCTGGATCACCGACCCGGTCTTCGCCGAGCGCGCCTCGCCAGTGCAATGGGCGGGGCCGAAACGCTTTCATCAGCCACCGATCAGCATTGACCAACTGCCGCCGATCGAGGCAGTGGTCCTCTCGCACAATCATTACGACCATCTCGACTACGAAGCGGTACTCAAACTCGCCGCCAAAACCACGTACTTCCTGACTCCGCTGGGCGTGGGCGACACCCTGATCAAATGGGGCATCGATGCCAGCAAAGTGCGCCAGTACGATTGGTGGCAGGGCACCGAAATCGCCGGCATCCGCTTCATCGCCACACCGTCGCAGCACTTCTCGGGCCGCGGCCTGTTCGACGGCAACAGCACGCTGTGGGCGTCATGGGTGATGATCGATGGCGACACACGCATCTTCTTCAGTGGCGACAGCGGTTACTTCGACGGCTTCAAACGCATCGGCGAACAGTTCGGGCCGTTCGATCTGACCCTGATGGAAACCGGCGCCTACAACGTCGAATGGCCCCACGTGCACATGCAACCGGAAGAAACCCTGCAAGCCCACATCGACCTCAAGGGCCGTTGGCTCTTCCCGATCCACAACGGCACCTTCGACCTGGCCATGCACGCCTGGCACGAACCCTTCGACCGCATCCTCGCCCTCGCATGGGAACGCAGTATTGCCATTACCACACCGCGAATGGGCGAAGCGTTCAACATTGCGCAACCCGAACGGGGGAGCGCTTGGTGGATGGCGGTGGAGGAGGAGGGGGAAGCGGTGGTGCAGAACGCCTGACGATTTCTTCCGGTTCGCTTCGGGGTGAACCGGATGAATCAGATATCGCTCTCCATTATTCGGCGGTGGTAATCCGCCATCGTAGCGACAGACAAATCCCTGAACTTCCCACTAAGTATCTGACGGAGTGCTTCCAAGGCGATGCCAATTATTTGTGCCGCTTCAGATTCGTTCAGGTTGGCAGTCTTGATCAACACGGATATTTTTGTCGCATATTCCGATTTGATCAGCATTTCATCGGCATCCTGCAGTCCCAAATCTGCGTAGACGTTGCCCGTGCTTTTTTCGATATCCATCCTTAGCGCTCCTTACTCAGCCATCGCAAAATCCCCACGCCCCACCGATTCCCCCGACATACCCTGCGCCCTGACACTGCGCCCCGGTGCAAACCCCGGAAAGAACACCAACCCCTGCGCCTCAAACCGATAAGCCAGTGCCAGTCTCGCGGCATCCGCCACGTCCTGCTGCGCTTCGAACCGCTGAATATCTGCCACCGCCACTTCGGCCTCGCGCGACAGTTGTTCAACGCTCCAGCCCAGCATGGCGCGGGCCTGGACGCAGTGGGTCGGAGTGAACTGGAAAAGGGCAATGCGTTCGAGGACGTGGTTCATCGCAAGAGAGGCCATGGTGTGCTCCGGGCTCAAAAGTGCTGATTGAAAATGTACTGTGTTTTTGTACAGTTGTTTTCGGCTGGGATCAAACGCAATTTTCGAATTTGCCTAGTTTCCAGGCTCCAACCAGACGGACGGTGCCTGTCCGAGCACGCGCCTAAACATCGTCGAAAATGCCGCCGGGCTCTCGTAGCCGAAATCCAGAGCAATCCGCGTCACCGCTTCCCCCGCCGCCAACCGTGCCAGTGCCTGCACCACGCAGGCTTGCTGTCGCCATTGGCGGAAGCTGTGCCCGGTCTGCTGCCGAAACAATCTGTTAAAGGTACGCAAGCTTATGTGTAACTGGTCTGCCCAATGCTGCGGGGATTGATGGGGATTGGGCATGTTCAGAAAGGTCTGACACAGACTGAGGAGCTTTCCTTCGGCAGGCATAGGAATGTGTAGGGGAAGAGGCGCACTGCGTGTCAGTTCATGCAACAGCAAATTGATCAGCACGCCATCACGTCCAGACTCGTCGTACGTCAGCGGCACGTCCACTGCTTCCATCAGTAATTGCCGCAGTAGCGGCGTGACATTCAGCACTTGGCAATCCGACCCCAGATCCACATTGCCCGGTTCGATATACACGCTGCGCGTGCTCACTCCGAGCATCAACACCTCGTGGGCCACACCCGGCGGAATCCACACCGCGCGTTGCGGCGGCACCACCCAGTTGCCATTTTGAGTGCTGACCTGCATCACACCGGTGGCGCCGTAAAGCAATTGCGCGCGTCTATGCGTATGAAACGGGAGTAGGTGGCCGTGGGAATAATCGGTACCGATGGCCACTACCGTGCGAGGCGTGTCATCGAGCTGATTGATCGAAATATTGCGCATCAGGCGTGGTTCCGACGATTGGCGTAAACGCGAACATTATTGGCTGAACTACTGAAGCCGGCCAGTGCATGTGGCTCTAGTGTCGAGGGCTTTTCCAATACTGGACGTCCACCATGTTCTACCTCCTGCTGACACTGTTCGGCTGCCTCACCGGCATCAGCGCCGTGCTCTTCGGTTTTGGTGGCGGCTTCGTCATCGTGCCGCTGCTCTATCGCATGCTCACCGCCAGTCACGCAGCCGACGATCCCATCGCGCAATCGGCCATGCACATCGCCGTGGCCACCTCGACCTGCGTAATGATCGTCAACGCCCTGATCGCCACACGCAAACACCAGCGCGCGGGCAATCTCATTCGGGATTACCTTTGGCCATTGGGCGGGTTTATCGGCCTGGGCGCGGTCGTCGGCGCAATCGCCGCGATGTGGGTCAGCGGCGAAGTGATCCGCTACGCCTTCATCGCCTATCTGGGCCTGACCATCGTCGATTGCCTGCTGCGCCGGGGATTTCTCACACAGTCCCAAACGACAATCCCACGGCGACTGACCTCGACGGAAACATCCGCCGGCGGTGTAGGCATCGGCGCCATCGCGACCTTCCTCGGCGTAGGAGGAAGCGTCATGACCGTGCCGCTGCTGCGCCGCTGCGGCCTGAGCATGTCGGAAGCGACGTCCATGGCCAATCCGCTCAGCGTGCCGGTAGCATTGGCCGGGACGTTTACGTACATGGCGCTGGCCGGCTTCACCGAGTCTGATCTGGGCGTCTGGTATGTCGGATATGTCGATGTGTTGGCGTTTGCGCTGCTGACGGTTGGTTCGTTGCTGGGGATCAGATTGGCTGCGCGGTGGATCGGGCGGATACCGGACGGAGTGCATGCCTGGGTCTATATTGGATTGCTCGTCATCGTGCTGCTGAGCATTTCGCTCAAATGAATCGTTGATTGGTACGGGCGAAAGAAATCAGAATCGGCGACTGGGCGTCGCCCGCCAGTCACCAGCAGAGAACCAGGATGTTGATCTTCAATTGCACCGAAGCCGCCAGCAAGTTTTTCAGCCGAGTCCATAAAGGCAAAACGATCACGCCGGTGGACACCAAACCGCCTTCATCGGTTATTGAAGATGATGAGCTGAACGGCGCGGACGAACAGTGGTTGGTTCATGCGATCGCTGTGCAGCGCAAACATGTGTTGTTGGTCCTGCACATCAAAACCCGCTATTGCGTGATCCTGGCTGACGTGAAAAAAGCCGACGATCACGGGTTCGTTGTGCGCTTCACCGAGCGTTGGGTGAATGGACTGATGATCAATGCCCAGAACCATGGTCTCGGACAATGGCTGGACACCGAGTTGATGTTGGCGCGGATGCTACAGACTTGTGAGCACCAGCGATTCTATCGGCGTGGCCATCGCAGCGCGCAAAAACACATTGATGAAATTGCCTGGTGTTTCCGCAACAAGGTCGCTGGAACAGGGTGCTTGCCACCCAATGAAGTCACGGCGATGGTTTTCGACGAACAAATGAACGACACGCCAAGAAACAGCAAGGGAGCCAAGTCCTACTACTTCCCGGACGAGGAGATGACGCTTCACTGGCTGCGCCATTATTGCTTTCTCGATGATGTCCAGCTGCATGCTGCGAAAGAGCGTCGGCATCAAGTCGCGCGGGAAATTGCCGAGATGGAGCGCAAGGCTTTTATGGAAGAGTATGAGAGACAGGGTTCGAGGAATTGAGTCTCAGCGCGCCGCCATCATTCCAACCCTGGCGCTTCACGAATAATGAAGTGATCCAGGTTCTCGATATTGGCATTGAAGACCTCGAACGGCTTTTCGGGGTTCTTCTTGCCGGGCACTTGCTTCAACTCCGGCGTCACCCCATAAAAGAAACAGAACAACGCCTTGTCGCTATCCACCGCGTGCTTGATCTCCTCCAGAAACGCCTTGCGCTTGCGGTAGGTGTCGATCAGCTTCTTGTTCAGATAAACGCTGACCGGATACGGCTTCTTCTTGCTGTCTTCCGGCTTCTTGAACCAGACCTTGTCCTCGAAATCGATTCGAAAACTGGCACTGTGGAAGTCCTCGATCTTCTTGATCCGCCCCCAGTAAATCAGCCCCTTGTTGTCTGTCAGATACTCGATCTTCTTGAAAAACGAACTGTACGGCGCCGTATGCTCGCCAATCTTCAACGGCATCCGCTTGAGCAAATCCTTGTCGGCGAAGTTGGAAACGAAACACTCCACCGGATGCGCAAACACACTGGTCTTGTCCGGCGCCGACTCACGACTCGCCGACTCTTTACCAGCGTCCGCCGCCACCCGCACCGGATCATCGCGCAACACATCCGCCACTCCCGCGGGCGCGACAGGCTTACGCACATACTCACGCCGGGTCAGCAATAACTCGGATGGGAAATGCTCCTCACGCCCGTCATCCACCTCGCCATCCGCCGTCTCAACACCCGACGCCGACGCCTTCAAACTCACATACGGACAACCCGCCACATGCTGCGTAGTCGGCAGATTCTTGAAGTGCGGCGTGCGCACGTAATTCACATTCTTGGCGTTGAACGTACCCAACTCGTTGGAAGCTCCGAACGCCGAACGACAGGCATCGTTGGGGCACTGGAAGCGCTCCTTCGCAGAGTCAAACGCCACCGTCTCATCGAAATTGAGATCGCGAACATCATAGATCGACAACTTGTCGTCGAGGCTGAGGCAGTAGGCGAGATCGAATTTCATGGTGGGGCTCGGATCCTTGAGTGGGGGAGGGGTATTAATAGCGGGAGGCGCGTGGTGGTGCACCTACTAATTCCTTTTTTGGTGCAGTGATGTGGTCATTTTCTAGGCTCCGCCAAGGCATTTTAAGAGCGAGAGGTGGAACACCTGTCTCACCGAACGGCTGAAGCGTTGGTTTGAGTCAGTTGTGAGAGTCTTCCATAAGTCGTGTAGGACTTTTCTCTAGATTTGGTAATCTCTAGCCTCTGATAAGAGGATGACTGGATGCCAGCCGTAATTGCCGAGAATGATTTGTCAAAATGGGCCGATCAAACTGGGGTTCTCTACCACTTCCCGAGGCGGTACAAGGAAATCCTTATCCAGGGAACAGAGGTTATCTACTACAAAGGGAAATTGAAAAATAAGGCTTTCTCAGCGTTACGTTTGAGTTCTGCGCCTCATTATTTTGGCTTGGCCCGGATAGGAAGGGTGTATGCAGACAAGAACAGTAAGCGAGGAGACCTGTTTGCCTCTATTGAGGATTTTCGTCAGTTTGAGTTGGCAATCCCAATTAAGCTTGAGGGGGAGTACCTTGAGAAAATTCCCTCAAATCTAAAGAGCAATTACTGGCGTAACGGTGTTCGGTCCATTGATCAGGCCGTGTTCGACCGAATCTCATCCAATGCTGTGCTGACGCCATCGCAGGCAGATGGCTTCAGCCAGGCTGACGGTATGGAGGATTTTGAAACCGTACTCGTTGGTACTGAAGGTAGAAAATCTACTTATTACGGTGTGAGATACGAGCGCTGTCCCAAGCTTAGACGTCAGGCTATCGCTATTCATGGCCTTCTATGCAAAGCATGTGATTTTGACTTTGAAAAAGCGTATGGAGCGCACGCGAAGGGCTTTATTCATGTACATCACGTGAAACCCATTTCCGAATTTGAAGAGGAACAGGTTGTCGATCCGGTGACTGACCTTATTCCTCTCTGTGCAAACTGCCATGCAATTGTTCATAGAAAGCCTCAGCAATTACTGAGTGTTGAGCAATTGAAAGGGCTTCTCAATGGTCGTTGGGTTTTCGATGATTTGACCTAAGCGAATGTGTGGAAAACTGCAACGTATTTACGACCCGCCGCCACCAAGGATTAGCTTCGAACGTTCGTCGTCGCGGCTGATCATTTAACAGATAAGGCATATCCCGCAGCCGAATCCAGCCCTCATCCTGCCAATGCAACAAACTCAAAGACATCTCCGGCCAATCCAACAAGCTCAGCATTGGCCGATTTGAATTTCCCGAATCCTGCGCATCGCGCAAGGTTGGCACGACCTCGTTGGTTAACCACTCACGCAACAACCGATTTCCCGGAACGTAGTGATACACCAACAGCGCATACACCCCAGATTCACTGAGCATCAGATGCTGTTCTGGTTCTCGAAAGTACTCGATCCGCATGACGCGGCGTTGATCGTTATCTAGCTTGTTGACCACCCGATCATTCAGATGGAAACCCATCAAGCGGCCGACATCGCGGGCGGAGAACCAAGGCTGGTTCTCTAATAGAAGAGCATGCAGAGAAAGATTGTGGCGAGAGAAGACGGTTACCGAGCATGGATCAGACATATCTATGACCTTTACGTTTGGATTTTGGGAGGGCCTGATCCCAACGTAGAGCGGACTTAAGAAATCCCAACGAGCAGAGCCGTTGCCACCGACGAATTACACGTCTGTGTCACTGACGAAGCTTTCTACGTTGGGCGTTTCTTAGGCACCTGCCACAGAGCTTAGTAGTGCTTGCAGCAGGCTTCAATGGGAAGCGACTGTAAGTGCTGTAGGAGATTGAGCGCTGTGACGTAGGCGTAAAAGGCTCACCGATCGCCCATAAAAAAGCCCCGATCAGATCGGGGCTTTTTGCTTTTTCGACTCGCCGCCTCAGGCAGCAATCGTCAAATCGTACGGAGCGAGGCTATTAGTCCCAGCTCAGAGCACCACCAGTTTGGTATTCGATCACGCGAGTCTCAAAGAAATTCTTCTCTTTCTTCAAGTCCATAATCTCGCTCATCCAAGGGAACGGGTTCGTAGTCCCTGGATATTCCTC
Source organism: Pseudomonas sp. 1L-B-1-E-C1 (assembly GCF_057291835.1). Lineage (NCBI taxonomy): Bacteria > Pseudomonadati > Pseudomonadota > Gammaproteobacteria > Pseudomonadales > Pseudomonadaceae > Pseudomonas > Pseudomonas sp. 1L-B-1-E-C1. The sequence goes on from NZ_JBXAWN010000007.1 coordinate 301,781, forward strand.
TTTCAAACCAATCTGCGACAACCGACGGTTAGCAATAAACTTCAGATAATCCTCCATCATCGCCGCATTCATACCCAACACCCCGCGAGGCATGGTATCCCGTGCGTATTCGATCTCCAGCTGCGTACCCTGCAGAATCATCTGGGTCGCTTCTTCCTTCATCTCGGCATCCCACAGGTGTGGGTTTTCGATTTTGATCTGGTTGATCACGTCGATGCCGAAGTTCAGGTGCATGGATTCGTCGCGCAGGATGTATTGGAACTGCTCGGCGACGCCGGTCATTTTGTTGCGGCGGCCCATGGAGAGGATTTGGGTGAAGCCGCAGTAGAAGAAGATGCCTTCGAGAACGCAGTAGTAGGCGATCAGGTTGCGCAGCAACTCTTTGTCGGTGTCCGGGGTGCCGGTTTCGAACTTCGGATCGGAGATCGAACGAGTGTATTTCAGGCCCCAGGCTGCCTTTTTCGCGACCGATGGGATCTCGTGGTACATGTTGAAGATTTCGCCTTCATCCATGGCCAGCGATTCGATGCAGTACTGGTAGGCGTGGGTGTGAATCGCTTCTTCGAAGGCCTGGCGCAGGATGTACTGGCGGCATTCCGGGTTGGTGATCAGGCGGTACACGGCCAGGACCAGGTTGTTGGCAACCAGGGAGTCGGCGGTGGAGAAGAAGCCGAGGTTGCGCATGACGATGCGGCGCTCGTCGTCGGTCAGGCCTTCCGGGTTTTTCCAGAGGGCGATGTCGGCGGTCATGTTGACTTCTTGCGGCATCCAGTGGTTTGCGCAACCGTCCAGGTACTTCTGCCAGGCCCAGTCGTACTTGAATGGCACGAGTTGGTTGAGGTCGGCGCGGCAGTTGATCATGCGCTTTTCGTCAACGGCGACACGGGCGGAGGCGCCTTCGAGTTCGGCGAGGCCTTCGGCGACGTCGAGGGAGTTCAGTGCAGCCTTGGCGCGGGCCACGGCGGCCGAGTCGTCGGCGGTCACGGCGCGGGCTTCGAGCGCCGCGGCGCCGCCGGCGTTGTCGAGGCGGTCCATGTTGGCTTCGCTTGCGTGGCCGGCGTTGGCGCCTTTCACGGTTGCGACTTCACTGTCTTCTTTATCGAATTCGTCCCAGCTCAGCATGACGTGTCGTCTCCTGCGTGAGGGCTTGTGCCCGTGTGAAACCTGAAGGGTTGGTTTTTCACACGGCCAAACAAGCCGCGTTGGATGTCGTTTTTTGCAGCGCTGCACGCAGGCAAATAAACAGAAATTTTGACGGGTTCCGAGAGCCTCTGATGGGCGCAATCAGCGTCTGGCACTGTTGCGGGGCTTCAGAATGGCTTTTGCTCCCTGTAAGGGAATATTGCTGACCCGTATGGGGCGGCATTATAGGGAAATTTTTACCGGCGTGGTGCGGCGAATCGGCTCATGGCGAGGCCGAGGAGGGGGTGGATTTCGATCCGACCGAGGGATTACAGGGCTTTGCGCGGAGTCGAGGCCGGCAGATTTTTTTTCGTTAAATTTTTGGCAGGTGGTTTTCTGTTTAAAAAATAGCCAGAAAAGCGCGTTTTTCACTATATCTTGTGTTTTGCAACCCTTCTGAGCGTCTCCAGACACAACTGAGCCCGACCGAAGCCGGGCTGGAATCGACCCTCAATGTAGCGTTGAGCGATCCGATTCGGTGCAGTCTGATTCAGTTCGTGCAGCCGTTGCCCATGATGCTGTAGCGCAGGATGTGGCGTTGGCCTTTGGAGTCGTCGTATTCCATTTTTGCCGGTACTACTTCGCAGACATTTGGAATTTCGCTCATCGATACAACTTTGGCGATGTCCAGGTGTGTGGAGTAAGTGTATTCCTCGATAACCGGTTGTTGCTGTGCGACATCAGTCGGACCCTCGTTTGCCATGGCGGTTGCGCACAGACTGCTGAGGGCCAGAACCAATAAAGCTTTCATTTCTAATTCACCTTTTTGAGGTCGAGTGGGGTCACGCAACCTTTTTAGGGTTGCGTGTGGAGCTTGGGTATTTGATGCGTTACTTGGAGAGCTGGATTAACGGCCTTCGTGGGGGCTGTAACGTTGTTAATCGCGGTTGCCTTGTTGGCGAGGTCAATTTTAGGGAGTCGGGCGCGGGGTAAACAGACCGGGTTTTGATAAACACTTTTGGCATATTTGGTAACAATCCCCCAAGCACCCCATTCCCTGTAGGAGCTGCCGAAGGCTGCGATCTTTTGACTTTGATCTTAAAAGCAGATCAAAAGATCGCAGCCTTCGGCAGCTCCTACAGGGGCGCGCGTGCAGGGGGGGGAGGGTTGTTACTACCATCGTCGAATGGTTCTATGGAGCCCACCCGGCTACAACGGGGTCATACAAAAACAACTATTACACCGAGGTAGGAAAGATGAGTGCGGCTTCTCTGTATCCCGTTCGTCCCGAGGTTCTGGCAAACACGCTGACTGACGAGGCGACCTACAAAGCCATGTACCAGCAGTCGGTCGTCAACCCGGACGGCTTCTGGCGCGAGCAAGCCAAGCGTCTTGACTGGATCAAGCCCTTCACCACGGTGAAACAGACCTCGTTCGACGATCACCATGTCGACATCAAGTGGTTTGCCGACGGCACCCTGAACGTTTCCTACAACTGCCTCGACCGTCATCTGGCCGAGCGCGGCGATCAAGTCGCGATCATCTGGGAAGGCGACGATCCTTCCGAAAGCCGCAACATCACCTACCGCGAACTGCACGAGCAAGTGTGCAAACTGGCCAACGCCCTGCGTGGTCAGGATGTGCACCGTGGCGACGTGGTGACCATTTACATGCCGATGATTCCCGAAGCCGTGGTCGCCATGCTGGCCTGCACCCGGATCGGCGCGATTCACTCGGTCGTGTTCGGCGGTTTCTCGCCGGAAGCGCTGGCCGGTCGCATCATCGACTGCAAATCGAAAGTGGTGATCACCGCTGACGAGGGTATTCGCGCCGGCAAGAAGATTTCCCTCAAGGCCAACGTCGACGACGCGCTGACCAACCCCGAAACCAGCAGCATCCAGAAAGTCATCGTCTGCAAGCGCACCGGTGGCGACATCAAGTGGAACCAGCATCGCGACATCTGGTACGAAGACCTGATGAAAGTCGCGGGCACCGTTTGCGCGCCGAAAGAGATGGGCGCCGAAGAAGCGCTGTTCATCCTTTATACCTCCGGCTCCACCGGCAAGCCGAAGGGCGTGCAGCACACCACCGGCGGTTATCTGCTGTATGCGGCAATGACCCACGAGCGCGTGTTCGACTACCGTCCGGGCGAAATCTACTGGTGCACCGCCGACGTCGGCTGGGTCACCGGCCACAGTTACATCGTCTATGGCCCGCTGGCCAATGGCGCGACCACCGTGCTGTTCGAAGGTGTGCCGAACTACCCGGACATCACCCGGGTGGCGAAGATCATCGACAAGCACAAGGTCAACATCCTCTACACCGCGCCGACCGCGATCCGCGCGATGATGGCCTCGGGTCAGGCCGCTGTGGAAGGCGCCGATGGCAGCAGCTTGCGCCTGCTCGGTTCGGTGGGTGAGCCGATCAATCCGGAAGCCTGGGACTGGTACTACAAGAATGTCGGCAAGTCCCGTTGCCCGATCGTCGATACCTGGTGGCAGACCGAGACCGGCGGCAACATGATGAGCCCGCTGCCGGGTGCTCATGCGCTCAAGCCAGGTTCGGCGGCGCGTCCGTTCTTCGGTGTGGTGCCGGCGCTGGTCGACAACCTCGGCAACATTATCGAGGGCGAGGCCGAAGGCAATCTGGTGATTCTCGATTCGTGGCCAGGCCAGGCGCGCACGCTGTATGGCGATCACGACCGCTTTGTCGATACCTACTTCAAGACTTTCCGTGGCATGTACTTCACCGGTGACGGCGCGCGTCGTGACGCCGACGGTTACTACTGGATCACCGGGCGCGTGGACGACGTGCTCAACGTGTCCGGCCACCGCATGGGCACCGCCGAGATCGAGAGCGCGATGGTTGCGCATCCGAAAGTCGCTGAAGCGGCGGTGGTGGGTGTGCCGCATGACATCAAGGGGCAGGGCATTTATGTCTACGTGACCTTGAAGAACGGCGAGGAGCCGACCGAGCAGTTGCGTCTGGAGCTGAAGAACTGGGTGCGCAAGGAGATCGGCCCGATTGCTTCGCCGGACGTGATCCAGTGGGCACCGGGGCTGCCGAAAACCCGTTCGGGCAAGATCATGCGCCGCATCCTGCGCAAGATTGCCACGGCGGAATACGACGGGCTGGGCGATATCTCGACCCTGGCGGATCCGGGCGTGGTGCAGCATTTGATTGATACGCACAAGACCATGAATGTTGCTTAAGCGTTAGAAGCATAGGAGCCCTGTCCGGTGATGCCGGGCGGGGCTTTTTTATGGCTGTGAGGTTTTGTGGTGGCCGGGCTGGCCTCTTCGCGAGCAGGCTCGCTCCCACAAGGAAGTGGGCGCATTTCAAATGTGGGAGCGAGCCTGCTCGCGAAGGCGATCTGTCAGACACCGCTGTAGCCATCTGTAGGAAACCGCACCAACCCAGCCAATAATTATCGATCTGCACCGTCAGACCTTTCCCGCTGTTACCCGCCACAAGCCAATGTGTAACCGTTCGCGCGAAAGCGGGGCGAAGTGAAACGCTACGCCCCGTTTTAGAGCCTCCAAACCCCCGCTGAAAAATAAGGCACAACGCTGCGCTTGCCGGATTAGAAGGGTTTGCGAATAATGGGCCCGCAACTTGCAATATGTATCGGTTCACTGTCTTTCGCTCTTGCATGAAATTGCGGAGCTGTCAATGAGCTCAAACCGCTTTCTCGGTGCATCTGTAATTAGTTGTCGCATTGAAGAAATATCGGCTTCGGGCCTGTCGTTAGAATGCCGATCACTCGCTCATCGTGGCTGATGTTGAAATCGCCTGCGGTTTCAACGGGAAATTTCCGCCGATGCGCAACCGATTTCCGATTCACCCATTCGCATATTGGGCTGTCGCTCACTCTGCCGTTTTTGCCCTTTACCGATGGAGTCCCAAGATGAAGAAACTTGTGCTGCTTGGCGCCCTGGCACTGTCCGTGCTGTCGCTGAATGCCGTCGCTGACGAAAAACCTGTGAAGATCGGCATCGAAGCGGCTTACCCTCCATTCGCCTCGAAAGCTCCGGACGGCAGCATCGTCGGTTTCGACTACGACATCGGCAACGCGCTGTGCGAAGAGATGAAGGTCAAGTGCGTGTGGGTCGAGCAAGAGTTCGACGGTCTGATCCCGGCACTGAAAGTGCGCAAGATCGACGCGATCCTGTCGTCGATGTCGATCACCGAAGATCGCAAGAAGTCGGTCGACTTTACCAACAAGTACTACAACACCCCGGCACGTCTGGTCATGAAGGCCGGCACTCAGGTCAGCGAAAACCTGGCTGAGCTGAAGGGCAAGAACATCGGCGTACAGCGTGGTTCGATCCACGAGCGTTTCGCCCGCGAAGTTCTCGCGCCACTGGGCGCCGAGATCAAGCCGTACGGCTCGCAGAACGAAATCTACCTCGACGTGGCTGCCGGTCGCCTCGACGGTACCGTGGCTGACGCCACCCTGCTCGACGACGGTTTCCTGAAAACCGACGCCGGCAAAGGCTTCGCGTTCGTTGGTCCGGCCTTCACCGACGTCAAATACTTCGGCGACGGCGTAGGCATCGCGGTGCGCAAGGGCGACGCCCTGAAAGACAAGATCAACACTGCCATCGCGGCCATCCGCGAAAACGGCAAATACAAAGCAATCCAGGACAAGTACTTCGCCTTCGACATCTACGGCAAGTAAGACGTCTCTGCGACAAGTCCGAAATGGCGCAAGCAACAGAATCTCTGCGGTTTGCGCCATTTTTTCATCCCAACTTTCGAGGACCTGAATCATGTTGAAAGGCTACGGGGCTGTCATCCTCGATGGCGCATGGCTGACGCTTCAGCTCGCCTTGTCGTCCATGGCTCTGGCCATCGTTCTCGGGCTGATCGGTGTTGCGTTGCGCCTGTCGCCGGTGCGCTGGCTGGCGTGGCTGGGCGACCTGTATTCGACGGTGATCCGCGGGATTCCCGACCTGGTGCTGATCCTGCTGATCTTCTACGGCGGTCAGGACCTGCTCAACCGCGTTGCGCCGATGCTTGGCTATGACGACTACATCGACCTGAACCCGCTGGCCGCCGGTATCGGCACCCTCGGTTTCATCTTCGGTGCGTACCTGTCGGAAACTTTCCGTGGCGCGTTCATGGCGATCCCCAAAGGCCAGGCCGAAGCGGGCATGGCCTATGGCATGAGCAGTTTTCAGGTGTTCTTCCGGGTGATGGTGCCGCAGATGATTCGTCTGGCCATCCCGGGCTTTACCAACAACTGGCTGGTGCTGACCAAGGCCACCGCGCTGATTTCCGTGGTCGGTCTGCAAGACATGATGTTCAAGGCCAAGCAGGCGGCGGATGCCACGCGTGAGCCTTTCACCTTCTTCCTCGCAGTGGCGGCGATGTACCTGGTGATTACCAGCGTTTCGTTGCTGGCATTGCGTCACCTTGAGAAGCGCTACTCGGTAGGCGTAAGGGCGGCTGATCTATGATCTTCGACTACAACGTCATCTGGGACGCACTGCCGCTGTACTTCGGCGGCCTGCTGACCACCCTCAAACTGCTCGCGCTGTCGCTGTTCTTCGGCCTGCTCGCGGCGTTGCCGCTGGGGCTGATGCGCGTCTCGAAAAACCCTATCGTCAACGGCGCGGCGTGGCTGTACACCTACGTGATTCGTGGCACGCCGATGCTGGTGCAACTGTTCCTGATCTACTACGGTCTGGCCCAGTTCGAAGCGGTGCGCGAAAGCTTCTTGTGGCCGTGGCTGTCCAGCGCAACGTTCTGCGCCTGCCTGGCCTTTGCGGTCAACACCAGCGCCTACACCGCGGAAATCATTGCCGGCAGCCTCAAGGCCACGCCGAACGGTGAGATCGAAGCGGCCAAGGCCATGGGCATGTCGCGCTTCAAGCTGTACAAGCGCATCCTGCTGCCGTCGGCCCTGCGCCGCGCGCTGCCGCAGTACAGCAACGAAGTGATCATGATGCTGCAGACCACCAGTCTGGCGTCGATCGTGACCCTGATCGACATCACTGGCGCGGCGCGCACCGTCAACGCGCAGTTCTATCTGCCGTTCGAGGCGTACATCACTGCCGGCGTGTTCTACCTGTGCCTGACCTTCATTCTGGTCAAGCTGTTCAAACTGGCCGAGCGTCGCTGGCTGAGCTACCTCGCGCCACGGAAGCACTGATATGCAACGCATCGATCACGTATTGCCGTGGAGCCATCTGGGCAGCGAGCGCAAGGTTTCGGTTTTCCGTTTTGGCAGCGGCGAGCGCAAGGCCTACATCCAGGCCAGCCTGCATGCTGATGAACTGCCGGGCATGCGCACCGCCTGGGAGCTGAAAAAGCGCCTCGGCGAACTCGAAGCCCAAGGCTTGCTCAACGGCGTGATCGAGCTGGTGCCGGTGGCCAATCCGATCGGTCTCGGGCAATTGCTGCAAGGCAATTTCCAGGGCCGTTTCGAGGCGGGCAGCGGCAAGAATTTCAACCGTGATTTCGTTGAACTGAGCGCGCCGGTCGCGGCGGCGCTGAGCGACAAGCTCGGTGATGATCCGCACGCCAACGTGCGGCTGATCCGTCAGGCAATGGCCGATCACCTGGCCGCACTGCCCGAAGCGAGCAGCCAGTTGCAGGGCATGCAGCGTGTCTTGCTCAGCCACGCCTGCACCGCTGACGTCGTGCTGGATCTGCACTGCGACGCCGAAGCCGCGCTGCACATGTATGCGCTGCCGCAGCACTGGCCGCAGTGGCGTTCGCTGTCGGCGCATCTGAACGTCAAGGTTGGTCTGCTCGCGGAAGATTCCGGTGGCAGCTCGTTTGACGAAGCCTGCTCGTTGCCGTGGCTGCGCCTGTCGCGGCAGTTCCCCGAGGCGCAGATTCCGCTGGCGTGTCTGGCAACCACCATCGAGCTGGGCGGGCAGGCCGACACCGGCCGCGATGAAGCCGAGGCGTACGCTGAAGGCATTCTGGCGTTCCTTGCCGAGCAAGGCCTGATCACCGGCGAGTGGCCAAACCCGGCTTTCGAAGCGTGCGAAGGCATGCCCTTCGAAGGCACCGAATTGTTGTTTGCGCCGCACCCCGGTGTGGTGAGTTTTTCCCGCAGGCCTGGCGAATGGGTCGAGGCGGGCGACGAGATTTTTCAAGTGATCGACCCTGTGTCCGATCGGGTCAGCACGGTGTGTGCTGGTACGTCCGGGGTGCTGTTTGCCATTGAACGGCTGCGCTATGCCCAACCCGGTTTCTGGCTGGCCAAGGTGGCGGGGCGCGAAGCGCTGCGTCACGGGCGCTTGCTCAACGACTGACTGACTGTTTTTGTGAGAACCGACCGCATGTACAAACTTGAAGTCCAAGACCTGCATAAACGCTATGGCAGTCACGAAGTGCTCAAGGGCGTGTCCCTGAAAGCCGCCGCCGGCGATGTGATCAGCATCATCGGCTCCAGTGGCTCCGGCAAAAGTACTTTCCTGCGCTGCATCAACCTGCTCGAGCAGCCGCACGCCGGCAGGATCCTGCTCAACAACGAAGAGCTGAAACTGGTGGCGAACAAGGACGGCGCGCTGAAAGCCGCTGATCCGAAGCAACTGCAACGCATGCGTTCGCGCCTGTCGATGGTGTTCCAGCATTTCAACCTGTGGTCGCACATGACCGCGATCGAAAACATCATGGAAGCGCCGGTGCACGTGCTCGGCGTACCCAAGTACGAAGCTCGGGAAAAAGCCGAGTACTACCTGAACAAGGTTGGCGTGGCCCATCGCAAAGACGCGTTCCCGGGGCACATGTCCGGTGGCGAGCAGCAGCGCGTGGCGATTGCCCGGGCGCTGGCGATGGAACCGGAAGTGATGCTGTTCGACGAACCGACCTCGGCCCTCGACCCGGAACTGGTCGGCGATGTGCTGAAAGTCATGCAGGCACTGGCGCAGGAAGGCCGCACCATGGTTGTGGTGACCCACGAAATGGGCTTTGCCCGTGAAGTGTCGAACCAGTTGGTGTTCCTGCACAAAGGCGTCGTCGAAGAAAGCGGCAACCCGCGCGAAGTGCTGGTCAACCCGCAGTCGGAGCGCTTGCAGCAGTTCCTGTCGGGTAGCCTGAAATAAAACAGGGCTGCCGTTGTGCACTTCGATAGTGCATGCTTCGCAGCCTTCGGGAGCTGACAAAATTCCCTGTAGGAGCTGACGAGTGCAACGAGGCTGCGATCTTTTGATCCTGTTTTCGAAGATCAAAAGATCGCAGCCTTCGGCAGCTCCTACCGGGATCCGCGTCGGACTCAGGATTTGTGTTCATTTCCGGGCTAGCATTGGCCCATGCCTTCATCACCGTTGTTCGTTTCGGATTGCCCGCCCATGACTGCCCATCGAATTGGTTTCCTGATTTGGCCCAGCACTAAAGCGTTGACGCTGGCGCTGGCGGAGGAAGCCTTGCGTGTTGCTCAGCGGGTGCACCCGGATGTGGTTTACGAGCTTTCCTTTCTGCAGGCCGAGCCGCCAGCCGAAGGTGCCTGGCAATTGCCCGGTGAACCCTGGGCCGGCAAGCTCGAAAACTTCCAGAAACTGTTCCTGCTCGCTGATGAGCCGCCGACCACGTTGGCACCGGCGCTGAGCAGTGCGCTCAAGCAATTGGTGCGCGCCGGTTGCGTGATCGGTGGTCTGTCGGCCGGTGTCTATCCGCTGGCCCAGCTCGGTCTGCTCGACGGTTATCGCGCCGCCGTGCACTGGCGCTGGCAGGACGATTTCGCCGAGCGTTTCCCCAAAGTCATCGCCACCAGCCACTTGTTCGACTGGGACCGCGATCGCCTGACCGCGTGCGGCGGCATGTCCGTGCTCGATCTGTTGCTGGCGGTGCTGGCCCGTGATCACGGCGCCGAACTCGCCGGCGCAGTCTCGGAAGAACTGGTGGTCGAGCGCATCCGCGAGGGCGGTGAGCGTCAGCGCATTCCATTGCAGAATCGCCTCGGCTCCAGCCATCCGAAGCTGACCCAAGCGGTGTTGCTGATGGAAGCCAACATCGAAGAGCCGCTGACCACCGACGAAATCGCCCAGCACGTGTGCGTATCCCGTCGGCAACTGGAGCGGATCTTCAAGCAATACCTCAACCGTGTGCCGAGCCAGTACTACTTGGAACTGCGCCTGAACAAGGCCCGGCAGATGTTGATGCAGACCAGCAAGTCGATCATCCAGATCGGCCTCTCGTGTGGCTTCTCCTCGGGGCCGCATTTCTCCAGCGCCTACCGCAACTTCTTCGGTGCCACGCCGCGGGAAGATCGCAACCAGCGGCGCAGCAGCAGCCCGTTCGAATTGTCGTCGGTACCACCCGAGCGCGGCTAGACGCGGACCGTCAGGCGGACGATTCCGACAGTCCGTTCGACGCCGAAGACTGACCGTTGCCCAGAGAAAAATCCGAGTCTGCAAAGTCCATGGCTTCCTCCTGCAGGCGTTTTTCCTCGGCCAGTGCGTTTTCCCTCGCCAGTCGCTGGGCCTCCACGTGTTGCAGGCTTTCTGGAGAGAGCCGATTGCCGCTGAAATTGAAGTATGTCCTGCTGGCGTTCGAGAGGTCGGCGGGCAGCTCGATGATGTAGTTGTTCGACAGGTCGGCATACGTCAAGTGAGGACGATCGAGCAATCCTGATGGAATTTCTCTAAGCTGCGTGCCGCTCAGATCCAGCCAGGACAATGCGGTCATCTGGCTGAGATCCGGCGTGACGGTTAACGGGTTGTTATTCAGATTCAGACGGCTGAGGTTGTTCATCCGGCTCAGCGCCTGCACCGTTTGCTCTGTGAGTGCGATATCACATCCGGGCAGACTGAGCACAGTCAATTCCTCCATATTCAGTATCACCTCGGGAATATTCCCCAGTTGATAACCCTGGATTTGCAGATTTTGCACATTGGGGAAATGCTTCAGGAATTGGCCGATGCGCGGGGCGCTGTCGGTTTCACACGTCAGTTTCAGTGTGGAAACATGCCCGAAGTCAGCCGAAAGGACCGGCAGTTCACCGAGGATCGGAATACCGGACGAGAACTCGAACTCTGACGAGCCGTCCTGGGTAATCCGGCGCCAGCAATGTTCCAGGCTTTCCTTGAACGCCGTCCGGTTGGCGGTTTCCTGCCGAAGCGCATCGCCGGCCAGCGGCATATGACTGACGGGGTCGACGGGAACTGCATTTGCCCATGACTCAAGGTCGCGGGACATCGTGGCGATCTCGCTCTGGCGTCGCACCAATTCAAGGCGTCCTTCGGCAAGTGTTCCCGGCAGGCCATAGACGATGTCGTTCAAGCGCGCTCCATCCAGGCGGGGATAAAGTATCCCCGCCAGTTCGATGTCCGCCAGTTCGACCGAGACACTGAAGTCGCTTCCGGTGGTTCGCCGGTAGGTTTTTATCCGGTTCCGAGCATCTGGGGACAGCGGATTGTCGCTCAAGTCGAAGCCGTCACTGATTTCGGCTGCCACTTGGAACAGTGCATCGGGAAGCTCGATGATTTTGTTTTCGTTGAGCAACGCCGTCTTCAGTCGGGGACGTTCGGCCAACCCGACGGGGAACTGGTCAATACCGGTGCTTGAGAGGTCGATGACACTGAGTTCCGGTAAGACGGAAAGATCCGGAACCTGGCGCAGGGGATTGTCGAACAGGTCCAGCGATTGCAGTCTGCTCAGGGAAGACAGGCGCGTCTGCGCGGCCTCGTCGAAAACAATGCCACAGCGACTCAGTATCAGCGTTTTGAGCCGGGGCATGATGGCGACAGCCTCAGGAAATTTGCCCAGCGTGAAGTCGCGCATTTCCAGCTCTCTCAATTCGGTAAAGCATCGCAGGAAACCTTCGGCGGAGGTCAGCCTGTTGTTGCCTTGGAGGGAAAGATGAATGACGTGGCTGAAGTCCGCCGACAGCGTAGGCAGGTCACCGAAAAAAGGTGGCTCAGCGATAAAACTGTTGGATCGCTGTGCCGACCTGCCGACACGGCGGGTGCGCCAGAGTTGCTCGACCTGCTGGCTGAACGCCTGCTTGCGCAGGCGCTGCGTTGCCCGATCCGTCATGCCCATGAGCTGGCCGTCAGGTGCATGCAGGGGAACTTGATGCGACCAGGCGTCGAGCTCGTTGAGCATTTGGCCGAGTTCCGTTTCCCAGCTCATCAATTGCGCTGTGCCATCGGCCAGTGTCCCAGGCAATTGATAAACCGCATGAACCGCGTCTTGGAAGTCCAGTGTCGGAAACAGTTGCCGCGCCCTGCTGATGTCGGCCGGGTCAGGCAGAACGTCAAAGTTGAGTCCATGTTGCGCGTAGTACGCCTTGATGCGGTCGCGGGCAGTCGCGGACAGAGGGTTGGCAGACAGGTTTATCGTATCGGCGAGATCGATGTCGAGGTCGAAAAAGGTTTCGGGCAGCTCGGTGATCGCGTTGTGATCGAGCAGCGCGTTGCGCAGATTCGGATGGGTGTCCAGCCTCTCCGGGACGGCGGTGATTTCGCAGCCGGACAGACGCAGGTCGTTAAGTGCCTGCATATTCGTGATGTCCGGACTGCGCATCAACGGGTTGCGGCTCAGATCCAGCACCTCAAGGTCAGACAGCGATTGGAGTACTCTCTGGCCGGTATCTGTGAGGGTCAGGTTGCAGTGGGTCATCCTGACTTCCTTGAGTTCCGGCGACCGTGTCAGGGATGCCGGTATTTCGCCCAGCGAGAAATCGTGGAGTTCCAGAATCTGCAGGTTGGGGAACAGCTCAAGGAACGGGCCTGTGCCACTGATCGCGGGATTGCCCCGGAGATCAAGTTTCAGGATGTGGCTGAAGTCGGTGCTCAGAACCGGCATGTCGCCCTGGAACGTCGGGTTCGCCGTGAAAACGTCCTTGCGGATGCCGGAGGTCGTTGAGCGCTCTCGCCAGAATTGCACGAGCTGGCCGGCGAAATCTTTCCGCGAAGTGGTGTTGATGATCTGCTCGGCGGCACTGATCGCTTCGCCAGTCACGGGGTCTCGGTTCGGTACCTGGGCCGCCCAGGCCGTGAGATCGGCCTGCAGGGTATTCAATTCGGTTTGCCAGAAGTTGAGTCGGGTCCGGCTGTCAGCCAGGGTGCCGGGCAGGTCGTAAATGATCTCGCTGGCCTCGACGCGGTCAAGGGCCGGAAACAGTGATTGCGCCAGCGCGATGTCCTCGGGATCGGCCAGTACGTCGAAGTCTTGACCGGTCTTGCGGTAATAGGCTTTTATCTGTTCACGAGTCTCGGGCAACAGTTCGTTGCCGGCAAAGTCCATACCGTCGGTACGATTGGCGGGCAGGTCAAACAACTCGATGGGTAGTTCATGGATCAAGTTGTCGCTGAAAACCGCGATGCTGAGTTTGGCGTGATCGACCAGCCCGGGAGGAACCTGCGACAGTTGGTTGTTGGCCAGATCGACGTGGGTCAGTTCCGGCAAGAGGGTGAAATCGGGGAACGTAGTCAGGAGGTTGTCGCTCAAGTCCAGCGTTCGCAGTTGTGGCATTGAGACCAGCTTTGCCTGGTTTTCCGGAGTCATCACGACACCGCAATTTTTCAGTTGCAGTGTCTGCAGGTCGGGCAGCTCAACCGCTGACAGCGTATTCGGGTCGAAGTCGAAATGACTCAGTTGCAGTGTCGTCAGCTTCTCGAAGCGCTGCAGGAATGCCTGTACGCCGGTAACCCCTTTATTGCCATGGAGCGTCAGGCTGTCAACGTGGTTGAAATCGGTATCGAGCACCGGCAGTTCACCGACGAAATCCAGGGTCAGCTCCAGCTGGCTGTTCCTGAGGTTGGGAGGAAAGGGTGACCGGTTACGCCAGAAATTTTCCAGCTTTTGACTGAATTCCAGCCTGGCGAGAAGTTCGCTGTTTCGTTCACTGGCTGTCAAGGGTTCTTGAGTAGCGGGAGAGCGCTGAGGCACATCGGTGCTCCAGCGTGCGAGGACGTTGCGTAACCGCTCAACCTCGCCTTCCCATGCCGTGAGTCTGGCGCTGCCCTCGGCCAGTGTCCCGGGCAAGTAATAAATCAGATCCACTGCTCGTTCAGCGTCGACTGCCGGAAACAGCCGGGTGGTCAGTTCGATATCTGCCGGAGCGGGCAGCACGACGAAGTGCTTGCGTGTCCGTTGGTAGTAAAGCTTGACCTTTTCCCGGCTGGCCAGGGACAGCTGCGGATTGTCTTCAAAGCGAAACCCGTCACTCAGCGAGCTGGCGAGATTGAAAAATTCGTCAGGGATTTCAGTGATTTGATTACTTGCAAATCGTCCGGAGACCAGGCGCGGATGATCAAGCATGCCCGCCGGCACCGTCGAAATGTTGGTGTTGTCGAGGTTGAGATAACTCAATGCGCGCATCGATTGGACATCAATCGGCTCACCCAACCGATTGTTTGAAAGATCCAGGGCAGAAACGCTGGGCAGGGACGCCAGTGTCGCCTTGGTCGCCGGGGTCATGGTGATGCCGCAGTTGCGCATGGCCACCCGCTGCAGGCCCGGCATCGAGGTCAGAGCGCGTGGCAGACTCGGCAGATCGAAGTTCTGCACATCCAGGGAAACCAGTCCCGGGAATTGTCGTAAAAATGGTTCGAGACCCCGGGTGCTGACGCTGCCGTTCAAGACCAGCGATCTGACATGGCTGAAGTCGCCACTCAAGGTCGGTAGATCACCTGTTATCGGATCGGTGATCTGCAGCAGATAGCCCGCCGACTCCCGTGTTTCCCGGCGCCAGCAGCGCTGGATTGCATCTCTGAATGCCTGGCGGCTTTGTTGTGCGGCGCGACGTTGTATTTCAGTCAGAGGGAGCGCGCTCTGTGGGTCGTTCGCTGGAACCCTGGTTTCCCACTCACACAGGTTGTCGCGCAGTTGCGTGTACTCGTTTCTCAGGCGGGCAAGTTCATTGGTGATGTCCGCGTGGTTGTTCGCGAATCTGGCGGCAAAGGCCTGTGCGTCCGCGGCGCTGTAGCCGCGATAGATCAGGCGAATCCCTTGCGCAGGCGGCGCGTTTGTTCTCAGATGCGGTGGCGTATACACGTCCGTCACATTCGACAGTCGTTCATAACTGCGATGTCCGACCAGCCGCAGGGTATCGACTGCCGGGTGACGCACCGGTGCCAGCGAAACCGCTACGCGAAAGTCACTGCGATGAAGTGGTCGTGCGCGGATCGCCGTCTTTAGTTTTTCTGCCTGGCCGATATGGATGTCCATGGCCTGACGCTCGGTGTCCGGCAGCGCATGGAGAATGCTTGAGTACAAGTCGGTGGCTGCATGCAGCTCTTGCCCGCGGTCATCGAATGGCTGATAGGTGCCATCGTGTTTGCGCACCAGAACCTTTTGTTCGGGTGCATCAGCGCGCCCGGTGCTGTCGAGCATCTTGCCGGCATACGTGCCGTCGCGGATTTCCAGGCGTACCTCGCCACTCCAGCCAGGCACGCCTCGCAAGCTGTGCAGAACCAGAGTGTCGGTGTCCGGATTGGTTACCGAGTCCAGTTCCAGTCCTTCGAATGCACGGGTGACGCGTACTTCTTCGCCGGCCATCTGCATGAGTTCCTGCTGTCGCTGGGGCAGCTGACCTTCGCTGATTTGCAACAGCTCATCACTGCTGGTGGTGTGGAGCAGTTCCTCAGTGACGCGCGGCGGCAGGGACGGTTCGAATTGCGCAAGGGTGGCGTGCAGCGGGTCGTCGACGTTCTCGATAGCTCTATAGCGTGACTCGAACAGGCGGCTGCGTTGTGCTTTGGCCAATTGCAATACTTGTCTGCGCAACTCACGGGCGCGGATCTCCAGCGGCAGGTTCGGGCCACCGAACGCTTCGCCCAGCAAGGCCTTGGCCGCCGGTTCGCTCATGTCCTGCAACAGTGACGTGAGCACATCACTCTCGATCAGGCTGTTCTGACGCAGATCGGTCAGTGGCAAGGACTCATTGCTCGTCGACTGCCAGATCACTTCTCCCTGCCCGTCCAGCAACCGCAGGCGTTTGTCGGCAGGCCAGCGCCCGTGTTCGCTGAGCAATTGCAGTTGCATCTGTGGATCGGCGCGGCGGTATTGTGCGGGCAGGTCGCTGCCCAGTTGACCGATGAACAGTTGCAGGTCCTGGTCGATCCTGAAGCGGCTGATGCTGTCTGCCAGCAGTGGTGGAATGGATTGCTGATCAACGTGCATCCGGCGCAGCGCGTCTTCGTTGTAGCCGCTGACTTGCAGAATGCGTTCACGACGCTCCGGGGTGAACCCTTGCATCTCGTGGCCGATGCGGCGCAGCGCGGTGGCTTTGTCCCACTCCAGTGGCTGCTCGAGTTCGGTGTGCCAGGCGCCGTCGCGGTTGTGGCGCACGACGGGTTGGTAGGCGTCGGGACGGGTCGGATGTTCGATGTGGTAACGCCCGGGGATCGCCGATTCACTGACGGCAAAATGCGCATCTTCCAGCGGCAGAATCTGTTTGCCTTGATGCTCGTGCAGGCCAAGTCGGGAGGGTTTGGAATCGACAGGCGGCAAGGATTTGTGCTGATAGCGGGTCAGGTTCTGATCCCAATAACGGGTCTTGCCATTCGCCAGTTTCACCGGTTTGAAACGCTCGATGAACCCGATGACTTCCTTGGGCAGGACTTTACGAAACTCGCCCACGGCAATCGAGCCGCCGACAGCGAACAGGCCCAGTTGAATCAGCGAGTCCACCATCCCCACCAGATGCTTGCACGCTTCGGTAATCTGTCCTTGCGCCCAATCGATGATGCCTTCGAACACTTCGTCGAGAAACTGATAGGCCATGTAGGCCATCATCAGCTCACCCAGCCCTGGCACGAACGGCGCGATGATGAACGCCGCGGTCTGCAAAATGGCCGAGGCGATGCCGACGAAGGAATCCCACAGCGCCCAGCGGGCCTTCGAATCGACTGTGGCGGTGGCGACCGCGATGACCCGGCCGTCATTGAGAATCTTGTTGAGTTTTTTCTGGTACTGGTGCTCCCACAGATCGCCGGCGATCACTGTGGCGGCCAGTTGCAGATCAGGCTTTTCGAATGCCTCGTCGCGCCAGACCGGCTCTGAACTGCCGGCCACCGGTTCATGCCACTTCACCTGCCCCAGGCGACTGTTCAGACTGGAGAAGAAAAAACCGCGCTGCTCGTGGTTGACGAAACGGCTGAAGAATTCCTGATAGTCCCTGGAGCGCAACTGACGGGTCAGTTCCTTCTCCAGCTCCGCCGAGGAGGCGTATTCCTTGATCGGATGCTCGGGGTCATCCGGGACGTAGGCGACTACCCGCGCCAGTGTGCGGACTTCATCGGCCTGCGGGGCGAACACCAGGATGCCGGTGAGCGGTGCGCCCATCATGGTCAGCTCCTGACATTGCAGGTGCTGCCCACTGATGCGCAGGTGGCGTACACCATCGATCAGGGCATCGATCGTGCGCGAGTAACTGCCGCTGATATCGCCACTCAGGCGAGCGAATTGCAGCGCAGCCTTGAGCGCGGCTTTTTGGCTCTTGTCGACATGTTTGCGCAGGGCCGCGCCTTTTTCGGCATCGCTGATGCCGAGGTGGTCTTCCAGGTAAGTCTTGTATTGCGCGCCAATGTCCAGCTCCCGGCACATTTTGGTGAATGCCGGGATACTCAGCTTTTCCTTGAGCCAGGGCAGGGTGTCGAACTGCAGGGTGGTCTGGAGCTGAGCGTCCGCTTGCTCCGGGGCAATGGACTGCACGATGTAGGTCGATGCAGCGTCATAGGCATCGTCCTCGGTCTCTTTCTCCTCGAAGTTGTGCAGCGCAGCCTCCAGCAGCGACACCGTCCAGGTGCGCGCGCCGGTCTTGATGCCGAACAGTGGCGTGGTGGCGGGGACATACAGGCGCAGCAGGGTTTGCTTGACGTCCAGCTCCAGATCGAAGCGGGCCTTGATCTCGGCTATGAGCAGCGGTTCGGCAAAGGCGTTGATGTCGCGAAATTGCTCCAGCTGGCGGTCGACATCGTTCTGTGCGGACCAATGCGCGTTATTGAGTGTCTTGAGTCCCTCATGCTGAGCGCTTGTAAGCTTTTGAAGCTTGAGGGGCATTGCCGGCGCGGTATTTTTCAACGCCTCGCGCCTGCTCGGTGAAGCCTGGCCGAGCCAGTTCGGAAGGCTGGCCTGCAGGTGCAGATAGTGAGTGTCGGGCTGTTTCCCGAAAGGGGTGTCGAGGGTGACGGCAGTCTGATGTTCGGTCGATGGCATCGGGCCAATCCTTGGCGTTTGGAAAGCGCCAAGCAAATCAGAACGATGCGTGGGGTGTGCGGTACATATTCATACCTCGGCCGCACCGTTGAGTTGATATCCTTGCGGACTGCCGCAAATCGGCAGCCACGGTTTAAACTGCGCCTTTGCGACGCTATATGTCGCATTGCCGTAAACCCGGGAAAATCCGGGGTTTGCGCTATAAGAAGTTGTCGCTTGGCGACAAGGCCGGGCACAAAACTGTCCTTACAATCCCCTCATCGCTCGCCAGTTCCAGGCGGGTGTTCCTCTTCAGGAGACTCCGATGTCCGTTGAGCACGCTGCGGTACAACGCGCCGATTTCGACCAGGTAATGGTTCCCAACTACGCGCCTGCCGCTTTCATTCCGGTGCGTGGCGCCGGTTCCCGGGTCTGGGATCAGGCCGGCCGCGAGCTGATCGACTTCGCCGGCGGGATTGCCGTCAACGTATTGGGCCACGCACATCCGGCGCTGGTCGGTGCCTTGACCGAACAGGCGAACAAGCTGTGGCACGTGTCCAACGTGTTCACCAACGAACCGGCCCTGCGCCTGGCGCACAAGCTGATCGACGCCACGTTCGCCGAGCGCGTGTTCTTCTGCAACTCCGGCGCCGAAGCCAATGAGGCCGCGTTCAAGCTGGCCCGTCGCGTCGCGTTCGACCGTTTCGGCACTGAGAAATACGAAATCATCGCCGCGCTGAACAGCTTCCACGGCCGTACCCTGTTCACCGTCAACGTCGGTGGCCAGTCGAAGTACTCCGACGGTTTCGGCCCGAAAATCACCGGCATCACCCACGTTCCCTATAACGATCTGGCCGCACTCAAAGCGGCGGTGTCCGAGAAGACCTGCGCGGTCGTGCTCGAGCCGATCCAGGGCGAGGGCGGCGTGCTGCCGGCCGAGCTTGAGTACCTGCAAGGCGCCCGTGAACTGTGCGACGCGAACAACGCGCTGCTGGTGTTCGACGAAGTGCAGACCGGCATGGGCCGCAGCGGCAAGCTGTTCGCCTACCAGCATTACGGCGTGACCCCGGACATTCTCACCAGCGCCAAGAGCCTGGGCGGCGGTTTCCCGATCGCGGCAATGATGACCACCGAAGCGCTGGCCAAACATCTGGTGGTCGGCACCCACGGCACCACCTACGGCGGCAATCCGCTGGCCTGCGCCGTCGCCGAAGCGGTGATCGACGTGGTCAACACCCCTGAGGTGCTGAACGGCGTGAACGCCAAGCACGAAAAATTCAAGACCCGCCTGCAACAGATCGGCGAGAAGTACGGCCTGTTCACCCAGGTGCGTGGTCTCGGTCTGCTGATCGGTTGCGTGCTGAGCGAAGCGTGGAAAGGCAAGGCCAAGGACATCTTCAACGCCGCCGAACAGGAAGGCCTGATGATTCTTCAGGCTGGCCCGGACGTGATCCGTTTCGCCCCGAGCCTGGTGGTTGAAGACACCGATATCGATGCCGGCCTTGACCGCTTCGAACGCGCTGCGGCGAAGTTGACGCAAGCCTGATGGATCCTTCGGCGCCTGGAGTTTTTCAGGCGTCGAACCCAATTTTTGACACCGGGCACGTTCACTGTAGGAGTGAGCCTGCTCGCGATAGCGGTGTATCAGACACATTGATGTCGACTGATACACCGTCATCGCGAGCAGGCTCACTCCTACAAGGTCCGGTGTTTTTTTCTGTGAATATTGAAGAGAAAGGAGTGACACCATGCTGGTGATGCGCCCCGCGCAAATGGCTGATCTGGGCGAGGTACAGCGTCTGGCTGCGGACAGCCCGATTGGTGTCACTTCCTTGCCGGATGACGTGGAACGTCTGAGCGACAAGATCGCCGCGAGCGAAGCATCGTTCGCCGCCGAAGTGAGCTTCAACGGTGAGGAGAGTTACTTCTTCGTCCTCGAAGACTCGAGCACCGGCAAACTGGTCGGCTGCTCGGCCATCGTCGCTTCGGCCGGTTACTCCGAGCCGTTCTACAGCTTCCGCAACGAGACGTTCGTGCATGCCTCGCGCGAACTGAAGATCCACAACAAGATCCACGTGCTCTCGCAGTGCCACGACCTGACCGGCAACAGCTTGCTCACCAGTTTCTACGTGCAGCGCGAGCTGGTCGGATCGCCATGGGCCGAGCTCAATTCCCGTGGCCGTCTGCTGTTCGTCGCCAGCCACCCGGAGCGCTTTGCCGATTCCGTTGTAACCGAGATCGTCGGTTACAGCGACGAGAATGGCGACTCGCCGTTCTGGGACGCGATCGGACGTAACTTCTTCGACCTCAACTATGCCGAAGCCGAGCGCCTGTGCGGGCTGAAAAGCCGCACCTTCCTTGCCGAGCTGATGCCGCATTACCCGATCTACGTGCCGCTGCTGCCGGACTCCGCGCAAGAAGCGATGGGCCAGGTGCACCCACGTGCACAGATCACCTTCGACATCCTGATGCGCGAAGGCTTCGAGACCGATCACTACATAGACATTTTCGATGGCGGCCCGACCCTGCATGCACGTGTCTCGGGGATCCGTTCGATCGCCCAGAGCCGGGTGGTGCCGGTGAAGATCGGCGAGCCGGTCAAGGGCGTTGGGCGTCAGTATCTGGTGGCCAACGCGCAGTTGCAGGATTACCGCGCGGTGTTGCTGGAGCTGGATTACGCCCCGGGCAAACCGGTGACTCTGGATCTGGAAGCGGCCGAAGCCCTGGGCGTCGGTGAAGGTGCCAGCGTGCGCCTGGTGGCGGTTTAACGCCTTAGCGAGTTTCACGGGTGGCGCGAGCGGCCCGTTTGAGGAGATAGCATGATTGTTCGTCCCGTACGCAGCAGCGATTTATCCGCGCTGATCGACCTGGCCCGCAGCACCGGCACCGGCCTGACCACTTTGCCGGCCAATGAAGAGCGCCTGACTCACCGGGTCGGCTGGGCCGAGAAGACCTTTCGCGGCGAAGCCGGGCGTGGCGATGCCGACTATCTGTTCGTGCTCGAAGACGATGACGGCCGCGTTGTGGGGATTTCCGCTATTGCCGGCGCGGTTGGCCTGCGTGAGCCCTGGTACAACTTCCGCGTCGGTCTGACCGTCAGCGCTTCGCAAGAGCTGAACATCTACCGTGAGATTCCGACGCTGTTTCTGGCCAACGACCTGACCGGCAATTCCGAGCTGTGCTCGCTGTTCCTGCACGCCGATTACCGCAACGGTTTGAACGGTCGCATGCTGTCCAAGGCGCGCATGCTGTTCATCGCCGAGTTCCCGGAGCTGTTCGGCAACAAGATCATCGCCGAAATGCGTGGCGTGTCCGATGACGCCGGGCGCTCGCCGTTCTGGGAAAGCCTCGGCCGGCACTTCTTCAAAATGGAATTCAGCCAGGCCGATTACCTGACCGGCGTCGGCAACAAGGCGTTCATCGCCGAGCTGATGCCGAAATTCCCGCTGTACACCTGCTTCCTTTCGCCGGATGCGCGTAACGTCATCGGCCAGGTGCACCCGGACACCGAGCCGGCGCTGGCCATGCTCAAGAGCGAAGGCTTCAGCTATCAGGGTTACGTCGACATCTTCGACGCCGGCCCGGCCATCGAATGCGAAACCAGCAAGATCCGCGCGGTGCGTGACAGCGAAGCGCTGGTGCTGGCCGTGGGCACGCCGGGTGATGACGCCACACCGTTCATCATCCACAACCGCAAGCGCGAGGATTGCCGCATCACGGCTGCCCCAGCGCGTCTGGCAGCGGGCACCCTGGTGGTCGATCCGCAGACCGCAAAACGTCTTCAACTCAGCGCCGGCGATCAGGTTCGCGCCGTGGCGCTGTCCGCTGCACGGGAGTCGAAATAATGAATTCGCTATACATCGCAGGTGAGTGGCTGGCCGGTCAGGGCGAAGCTTTTCAATCGTTGAATCCGGTGACCCAGCAGGTGTTGTGGGCGGGCGAGGGCGCGACGGCCGCGCAGGTCGAGTCGGCGGTGCAGGCTGCCCGTCAGGCGTTTCCTGAATGGGCACGTCGTACCCTCGAAGAACGCATCAGCGTGCTCGAGGCTTTCGCCGCGTCGCTGAAAAACCACGCTGACGAACTGGCTCGCACCATCGGTGAAGAAACCGGCAAACCGCTGTGGGAAGCTGCGACCGAAGTCACCAGCATGGTCAACAAGATCGCGATTTCGGTGCAGAGCTACCGCGAGCGCACCGGCGAGAAGAGCGGCCCATTGGGCGACGCCACCGCCGTATTGCGCCACAAGCCCCACGGCGTGGTCGCGGTGTTCGGTCCTTACAACTTCCCCGGTCACTTGCCCAACGGTCATATCGTCCCGGCACTGCTGGCCGGTAACTCGGTGCTGTTCAAACCTAGCGAACTGACGCCGAAAGTCGCCGAGCTGACGGTCAAGTGCTGGATCGAGGCCGGTCTGCCGGCAGGCGTGCTGAACCTGCTGCAAGGCGCGCGGGAAACCGGTATCGCTCTGGCCGCGAACCCGGGCATCGACGGTCTGTTCTTCACCGGTTCCAGCCGCACCGGCAATCACCTGCATCAGCAATTTGCCGGGCGTCCGGACAAGATTCTTGCGTTGGAAATGGGCGGCAACAACCCGCTGGTGGTCGATCAGGTCGCCGATCTGGACGCGGCGGTGTACACGATCATTCAGTCGGCGTTCATTTCCGCCGGCCAGCGCTGCACCTGCGCCCGGCGTCTGCTGGTGCCGCAAGGCGCGTGGGGCGACAGCTTGCTCAAGCGTCTGGTTGAAGTCAGTTCGACCATTGAAGTCGGTGCGTTCGATCAGCAACCGGCGCCGTTCATGGGCTCGGTGATTTCCCTCGGCGCGGCGAAAGCGCTGATGGATGCGCAGGAACAACTGCTGGCCAACGGCGCGGTGGCGCTGTTGGAAATGACTCAGCCGCAAGCGCAATCGGCTTTGCTGACCCCGGGCATTGTCGATGTGACGGCCGTCGCCGAGCGTCCGGACGAAGAACTGTTCGGGCCGCTGCTGCAAGTGATCCGCTATGCCGATTTCGGCGCGGCAATCACCGAAGCCAACAACACCGCCTATGGGCTGGCCGCCGGGTTGCTCTCCGATTCCGAAGCGCGTTACCAGCAGTTCTGGCTGGAAAGCCGCGCCGGTATCGTCAACTGGAACAAACAGCTGACCGGCGCCGCGAGCAGCGCGCCGTTCGGCGGCGTCGGCGCCTCGGGCAACCACCGCGCCAGCGCCTATTACGCAGCGGATTACTGCGCGTACCCGGTGGCGTCGCTGGAAACCCCGAGCCTGGTGTTGCCATCGGCCCTCACGCCTGGCGTGAAAATGGCGTAGAGCCCATTCGCGAGCAAGCTCGCTCCCACATTGAAATGCATTTCCCTGTGGGAGCGAGCTTGCTCGCGAAGGCCGCACCGCAGTCTCAAAATCCAGTTACTGAAGCCTATAACAACAGATTCTCGTGGAGCCTCGCTGATGAAATCCTATGAAGTCAATTTTGACGGTCTAGTGGGGCCGACCCATAACTACGGTGGTCTGTCCTACGGCAACGTCGCCTCGCAGAGCAACAGTCAGCAGTCCTCGAACCCGAAGGAAGCGGCGCTGCAAGGTCTGGCGAAAATGAAAGCGCTGATGGACATGGGTTTCCAGCAAGGCGTGCTGGCTCCGCAGGAACGTCCCGACGTGGCCGCGCTGCGCCGTCTGGGCTTCAGCGGCACTGACGCGCAGGTGATCGAGCGCGCCGCCAAAGAAGCGATGCCGCTGCTGGTCGCCAGTTGCTCGGCGTCGAGCATGTGGGTGGCCAACGCCGCCACGGTTAGCCCGAGCGCCGACACCGGTGACGGCCGCGTGCACTTCACCGCCGCCAACCTCAATTGCAAATATCACCGCAGCATCGAACACCCGACCACCAGCCGTGTGCTCGGCGCGATGTTCGCCAATCAACAGCACTTCGCCCATCACGCCGCATTGCCGGCGGTGGCGCAGTTCGGCGACGAAGGCGCGGCCAACCACACGCGTTTCTGCCGTGAGTACGGCGAGGCGGGCGTCGAGTTTTTCGTGTTCGGCCGCAGTGCGTTCGACAACCGTTTCCCGGCGCCGCAGAAATACCCTGCACGCCAGACCCTCGAAGCCTCGCAAGCCGTCGCGCGTCTGCACGGTCTGCGTGACGAAGGCGTGGTCTACGCGCAACAGAACCCCAACGTCATCGATCAGGGCGTGTTCCATAACGACGTGATCGCTGTGGGCAACGGTGAAGTGCTGTTCTATCACGAGGACGCGTTCCTCGAGACCGACAAGATGCTCGCCGAACTGCAAGGCAAACTGGCCAAGGTCGGCGGTAACTTCCAGTCTGTTTGCGTGCCGCGTTCGGCAGTCAGCGTCGACGATGCGGTGCGTTCTTACCTGTTCAACAGCCAGCTCCTGTCGCGCCCTGATGGCTCGATGCTGCTGATCGTGCCGCAGGAATGCCAGGCCAACGAACGTGTCTGGGCTTATCTGCAGAGCCTGACCAGCTCGGGTGGAATGATCCGTGAAGTGAAAGTCTTCGATCTCAAGCAAAGCATGCAGAACGGCGGTGGCCCGGCGTGCCTGCGTCTGCGCGTGGCGCTGAATGAAACTGAACTGGCGGCGGTCAACCCAGGGGTTATCATGACGGCCCCGTTGTACGGTTCGTTGACCGCATGGGTTGAAAAGCACTACCGCGACCGCCTGAGCGAAACCGACCTGGCGGACCCGCAGTTGCTGCTTGAATGCCGGACGGCACTGGATGAACTGACGCAAATCCTTAAACTAGGCGCGGTTTATCCTTTCCAGATCAATTGATCGCCGGCGCGCTGCCTGAACGCGGCGCGCGGCGTATCACCCCAAGAGAGTAAGAACATGAGCGATTCCCTGCAGCTGATCCTTGAAGACACCGACGGCACGCAATTGCAAACCTCGTGCACCCGCGTCGCGGTCATGTGGCAAGGCAAAGAGCTGTGGATCCAGCAGGACGGCCGTGGCCAGCTGCTGATCGGCGTGGACGTCGAGGAAGGTGACGAAGAGTACGCCAACCTGCTGCTGCGCCCATTGGCGACTAATCTGGTAAGTCTGCAACTGGAAATGGAACCGGCTGACCTCGGCGCTGACGAGGACCACGTACACGGCCCGGATTGCAACCACGACCACTAAGGAAACCGCTCTATGCTCGCCCTCGGCAAACTGCTTGAACTGACCCTCGCCGGCCGCGAACCGGCGGAGAAGACTCAACTGACTGTCGAAGGCGTGCGCATGCGCTGGTTGAGCGAAGGGGCGTTGGAAGTCCGGCCCCCGGAAGCGCGCGACAATGGCCTGGATCTGCTGCTCTCGGCAGGCATCCACGGCAACGAAACCGCACCGATCGAGTTGCTCGATCGGCTGCTGCACGACATCGCCCGCGGCGATCTGAAGCCGCGTGCACGCATTCTGTTCCTGTTCGGCAACCCGGAAGCGATTCGCAAGGGCGAGCGTTTCGTCGAGCAGGACGTCAATCGGCTGTTCAACGGCCGCCACGAACAAAGCAGCGGCTCGGAAGCGTTGCGCGCCTGTGAGCTGGAACGGCTGGCGGCGAGTTTCTTCAGCAAGCCCGAGCGCCAGCGTCTGCACTACGACCTGCACACGGCGATTCGCGGTTCGAAGATCGAGCAGTTCGCCTTGTACCCGTGGAAGGAAGGGCGCCAGCATTCCCGTCGTGAACTGGCGCGACTGCGCGCCGCCGGCATGGAAGCAGTGCTGTTGCAGAACAAGCCGTCGATCGTGTTCAGTTCGTACACCTACGACAAGCTCGACGCCGAGGCTTTCACGCTGGAACTGGGCAAGGCGCGGCCGTTCGGACAGAACGACGGCGTCAACGTGTCACTGCTGGAAACCCGCCTGAAGCAGATCATCGAAGGCACTGAGCCTGAGACAGAAGCAGGGCTGGATGGTTTGCAGCTGTTCAGCGTGGCGCGGGAAATCATCAAGCACAGCGATGCGTTCCGCCTGAATCTGCCAGCGGACATCGAGAATTTTTCCGAGCTGGAACCGGGTTATGTGCTGGCCGAAGACCTGGCCAATACCCGCTGGGTGATCGAAGAGCAGGGCGCGCGGATCATCTTCCCCAATCCCAAGGTCAAGAACGGCCTGCGCGCCGGCATCCTGATCGTCCCGACCACCGACGAAAACCTCGCCTGACTTCACCGCATTCCATGTAGGAGCTGCCGAAGGCTGCGATCTTTTGATCTAGCTCTTGAAGGTCGAAAGATCGCAGCCTCGTTTCACTCGTCAGCTCCTACAGGTTTTTGCCGCGCCTTAGACAGCTACAGCATGTGGCTCGGTGCGGCGCAGTGCGCGAATCTTGCGCAGCGTATCCGCGCACGTCCGCGCTGCTTCCTGACCCTTGTGCACAAAGTGTTCGAAGAAGAACTTCTGGTGCTCTTCGCCCGAATGAAAGTGATGCGGGGTCAGCGATACCGAGAACACCGGCACTTCGGTTTCCAGCTGCACCTGCATCAGGCCGCTGACCACCGATTGCGCAACGAACTCGTGACGATAGATACCGCCGTCCACCACCAGGGCGGCGGCGACGATGCCGGCGTAACGGCCGGACTTGGCCAGCAACTTGGCGTGCAGCGGCATTTCAAAAGCGCCGCCGACTTCGAAGAAATCGATGTCCGCTTCCTGATAACCCTGAGTCAGCATCTCGGCGATGAAGCCTTTACGGCTCTGGTCGACGATTTCCTTGTGCCAGCAGGCCTGAATGAACGCGACGCGCTCGCCCTGTGGGTGTTTGCTTTTGCTGTCGATAGCGGTGGGTTGCATGTTCTGACTCCTGTTTGTGTGAAAAACAGGGCGTTATGAATCGAAAGGGATGCAAGGGTGCGAGCGCAGGCACGAATGCACGCGGACGGCCCTTTGGCGTCAATCCCGTTCTCTCTTCATCCGGACTATGACCGTCGGCCCCGGGATCACACCGGGTCTGCTGACCTTGCCAACGCACCCGACCCAAGTCATGTGCGGCGCCAAGCGCTCGCGGGCTATGCGCATTGCGCGCAATTACCGCCGGTGGGGAATTGCACCCCGCCCTGAGAACGTTTTTTTGCCGCCCATAAGCGGGTGGCGGCAAGTTTGTAACACATATTTCCCGGCTGTGCACATGACACTGTGGGAGCGAGCTTGCTCGCGAAAGAGGCTTCACATTTGACGCACAGGCTGACTGTCACTCCGCTTTCGCGAGCAAGCTCGCTCCCACATGGGCTATGCCATCTCAAGTCGGAAAGTGATTTTTCCTCGGTCAAGGCTTGATTAATCCGCGCGATGACCGCAGTAATCCCACTTCACAAAGGGATTTCCCCTGCTGACTTGAGGCCAGGTTCATGAGTGTTATCGATCTTCGCAGCGACACCGTCACCCAACCGACTCCCGCCATGCTCGATGCGATGACCGCAGCGGACACCGGGGACGATGTGTACGGCGAAGATCCAACGGTCAATCGCCTCGAAGCCGAACTGGCCAAACGCCTGGGCTTTGCCGCCGCGCTGTTCGTGCCGACCGGGACCATGAGCAACCTGCTCGGCCTGATGGCGCACTGCGAGCGCGGCGACGAGTACATCGTCGGTCAGCAGGCGCACACCTATAAGTACGAAGGTGGCGGGGCGGCGGTGCTCGGCTCGATCCAGCCGCAGCCGCTGGAAGTGCAGGCCGACGGTTCGCTGGATCTGGATCAGGTCGCGGCGGCGATCAAGCCTGACGATTTCCATTTCGCCCGCACGCGCCTGCTGGCGCTGGAAAACACCATGCAGGGCAAGGTGCTGCCGCTGGAATATCTGGCGCGCGCCCGACGTTTTACGCAGGATCATGGCCTGCAATTGCACCTGGACGGCGCGCGGCTGTACAACGCGGCGGTCAGACTCGGCGTCGATGCCCGCGAGATCACCCAGCATTTCGATTCGGTGTCGGTGTGTCTGTCCAAAGGTCTTGGCGCGCCGGTCGGCTCGGTGTTGTGTGGCTCAGAACAGTTGATCGGCAAAGCGCGGCGCTTGCGCAAAATGGTTGGCGGCGGCATGCGTCAGGCCGGGTTGCTGGCGGCGGCGGGGTTGTACGCGCTGGATCACCATGTTGAACGGCTGGCCGACGATCACGCCAACGCACAGTTCTTGGCCGATGGTCTGCGTGAGGCCGGTTTCGTCGTCGAACCTGTGCAAACCAATATGGTGTATGTGCAAATGGGCGACAAGGCCGAAGCGCTCAAAGCCTTCGCTGGCGAACGCGGGATCAAGCTCAGCGCCGCTGCGCGCTTGCGCATGGTCGCGCACATGGACGTCAGCCGCGCGCAAATCGAGCAAGTGATCGCGGCATTCGTCGAATTTTCGCGCAAGTGACAGCGTTAGCCGTCCAATTGACCGTTCCTATCGTATAAACACGCTGTACCCCGCGCGCAGGGCCGATATAATGCGGCCCTTTGCCGTCGCTTCGTCTCACGACGTTTCGAACAGGCCTTTGGCCGCAGCCTCCGTGGAAGAACCTAATGAAAAGCGCAGAAATCCGTGAAGCCTTCCTTCGCTTCTTCGAAGAGCAAGGCCACACCCGTGTAGCCTCCAGCTCTTTGATTCCGGGCAACGACCCAACCCTGCTGTTCACCAACGCGGGGATGAACCAGTTCAAGGACTGCTTCCTGGGCCAGGAAAAACGTGCGTACACCCGTGCCACCAGCAGCCAGAAATGCGTGCGCGCCGGCGGCAAGAACAGTGACCTGGAAAACGTCGGTTACACCGCGCGTCACCACACGTTCTTCGAAATGCTCGGCAACTTCAGCTTCGGCGACTACTTCAAGCACGACGCGATCACCTTCGCCTGGACCTTCCTTACTGGCGTGCTCAAGCTGCCGAAGGAAAAGCTCTGGGTCACCGTCTACGCCACCGATGACGAAGCGTATGACATCTGGACTCAGAAAATCGGTGTACCGGCCGAGCGCATGATCCGCATCGGCGACAACAAGGGCGCGCCGTACGCCTCCGACAACTTCTGGACCATGGGCGATACCGGCCCGTGCGGCCCGTGCACCGAGATCTTCTACGATCACGGCGAGCACATCTGGGGCGGCCCGCCGGGGTCGCCGGAAGAAGATGGCGACCGCTACATCGAGATCTGGAACAACGTATTCATGCAGTTCAACCGCACCGCCGATGGCGTGTTGCATCCGTTGCCAGCGCCGTCGGTGGACACCGGCATGGGCCTGGAGCGGATCAGTGCGGTGATGCAGCACGTCAACTCCAACTACGACATCGACCTGTTCAAGAACCTGCTCAAGGCTTCGGCTGAAGCGATCGGCTGCGAAAACGGCGATCAGTCGTCGCTCAAGGTCGTCTCCGACCACATTCGTTCGTGCGGTTTCCTGATTGCCGACGGCGTGCTGCCGTCCAACGAAGGTCGCGGTTACGTGCTGCGCCGGATCATCCGTCGCGCCTGCCGTCACGGCAACAAGCTCGGCGCCACCGGCAGCTTCTTCTACAAGATCGTCGCGGCACTGGTCGCCGAAATGGGCGAAGCCTTCCCGGAACTGAAGAAGCAGCAAAGCAACATCGAGCGCGTGCTCAAGGCTGAAGAAGAGCAGTTCTCCAAGAC
The DNA here is from genome assembly GCF_057291835.1 of Pseudomonas sp. 1L-B-1-E-C1. NCBI lineage: Bacteria > Pseudomonadati > Pseudomonadota > Gammaproteobacteria > Pseudomonadales > Pseudomonadaceae > Pseudomonas > Pseudomonas sp. 1L-B-1-E-C1. The sequence continues at coordinate 331,599 of NZ_JBXAWN010000007.1, forward strand.
CCTGGAGCACGGCTTGAAAATCCTCGAGCAGGATCTGGCCGAACTCAAAGGCACCGTGGTGCCGGGCGACGTGGTGTTCAAACTCTACGACACCTACGGTTTCCCGATGGACCTGACCGCCGACATCGCCCGCGAACGCGGCCTGACCGTCGACGAAGCCGGCTTCGAGCGCGAGATGGAAGCGCAGCGTGTGCGCGCGCGTTCGGCCAGCTCGTTCGGTCTGGACTACAACACCCTGGTCAAGGTTGATGTGGCCACCGAGTTCACCGGTTACGCCGCCACCAGCGGCTCGGCCAAAATCGTTGCCATCTATAAGGATGGTCAATCGGTCGACGTGCTCAGCGAAGGCCAGGAAGGCGTGATCGTGCTTAACCAGACGCCGTTCTACGCCGAGTCCGGTGGCCAGATCGGCGACTGCGGTTTCATTCAGGCCGGCGACAGCCGTTTTGACGTGCGCGATACCACCAAGACCGGCGGCGCGTTCCTGCACCACGGCGTACTGGCCTCGGGCAGCCTGACCATCGGCGCGCCGGTGCAAACCCATGTCGATGCCGAAGTGCGTCACGCCACCGCGCTGAACCACTCGGCTACCCACTTGCTCCACGCCGCGTTGCGTCAGGTGCTGGGCGAGCACGTGCAGCAGAAAGGTTCGCTGGTCGACAGTCAGCGCCTGCGTTTCGACTTCAGCCACTTTGAAGCGATCAAGCCAGAACAGATCAAGCAGCTGGAAGACATCGTCAACGCCGAGATTCGCAAGAACTCCGCGGTTGAAACCGAAGAAACCGATATCGAAACCGCGAAGAACAAAGGCGCCATGGCGCTGTTCGGCGAGAAGTACGGCGACAGCGTGCGTGTGCTGAGCATGGGCGACTTCTCCGTCGAACTGTGCGGCGGTATCCACGCCAACCGTACCGGCGACATCGGCCTGCTGAAAATCATCAGCGAAGGCGGTGTGGCATCGGGCGTGCGTCGTATCGAGGCGGTCACTGGTGCTGCGGCCCTGGCCTACTTGAACGCGGCAGAAGAACAACTCAAGGAAGCGGCCAGCCTCGTCAAAGGCAGCCGCGACAACCTGATCGACAAGCTCTCGGCGGTACTTGAGCGCAACCGTCTGCTGGAGAAACAACTCGAGCAGTTGCAGGCCAAGGCAGCCAGCGCAGCGGGCGACGATCTGTCGGCCTCGGCGGTGGACGTCAAGGATGTGAAGGTGCTGGCCGCCCGTCTGGACGGCCAGGATGGCAAGGCGCTGCTGGCGCTGGTCGATCAGCTGAAAAACAAACTCGGCCGCGCAGTGATCCTGCTCGGCGGTGTCCATGAGGAAAAGGTCGTACTGGTTGCAGGCGTAACCAAGGACCTGACTGGCCAACTCAAAGCCGGTGATTTGATGAAACAGGCTGCTGCGGCAGTGGGCGGGAAGGGCGGTGGTCGTCCGGACATGGCGCAGGGCGGTGGTGTCGATGCCGCTGCGCTGGATGGCGCACTGGCGCTGACCGTTCCATTCGTCGAGCAGGCTTTATAAGACGGCTCGCCGGGCCCGCAGTCTAGTGGCGGCCCCGGCGACTGTTGGAAAGATTATTGGGCGCCCTTCATGGGCAGAGGCGGCTTTGAAATGGCTTTGATCGTACAGAAATTTGGAGGCACCTCGGTCGGCACTGTCGAGAGAATCGAGCAGGTCGCCGACAAGGTTAAGAAATTCCGCGATGCCGGCGATGACCTGGTGGTCGTGCTGTCTGCAATGAGCGGCGAAACCAACCGTCTGATCGATCTGGCCAAGCAAATCAGTGGCGAGGCGCAACCTGTTCCGCGCGAGCTGGACGTGATCGTTTCAACCGGTGAGCAGGTGACGATTGCCCTGTTGGCCATGGCGCTGATCAAGCGCGGTGTGCCGGCGGTGTCGTACACCGGCAATCAGGTGCGGATCCTGACCGACAGTGCGCACAATAAAGCGCGTATCTTGCAGATTGATGACCAGAAGATTCGCGGTGATCTGAAGGCCGGTCGTGTGGTGGTTGTCGCCGGTTTCCAGGGCGTCGACGAGCACGGCAACATCACCACCCTCGGGCGTGGCGGTTCCGATACTACCGGCGTGGCATTGGCCGCAGCCTTGAAGGCCGATGAATGCCAGATCTACACCGACGTCGACGGTGTCTACACCACCGACCCGCGTGTGGTGCCGGTCGCTCAGCGTCTGGACAAGATCACCTTCGAAGAGATGCTGGAAATGGCCAGCCTCGGTTCCAAGGTGTTGCAGATCCGTGCGGTGGAATTCGCCGGCAAGTACAACGTACCGCTGCGCGTACTGCACAGCTTCAAGGAGGGTCCGGGCACCCTCATTACTATTGATGAAGAGGAAACCATGGAACAGCCGATCATTTCCGGCATCGCTTTCAACCGCGATGAAGCCAAGCTGACCATCCGTGGCGTGCCAGACACCCCGGGCGTGGCCTTCAAGATTCTCGGCCCGATCAGTGCCGCGAACATCGAAGTCGACATGATCGTGCAGAACGTCGCGCACGATAACACCACCGACTTCACCTTCACCGTGCACCGCAACGACTACCAGGCCGCACAGACCGTGCTGGAAAACACCGCTCGCGAGATCGGTGCCCGTGAAGTCGTTGGCGACACCAAGATTGCCAAAGTCTCGATCGTCGGCGTCGGCATGCGTTCCCACGCAGGCGTGGCCAGCCGCATGTTCGAATCCCTGGCGAAAGAAAGCATCAACATCCAGATGATCTCGACGTCGGAAATCAAGGTGTCCGTGGTGATCGAAGAGAAGTACCTGGAACTGGCCGTGCGCGCGCTGCACACGGCTTTCGAACTGGATGCTCCGGCCCGTCAGGGCGAGTAATCCGCTTCTGTAAAGGGCGCGGTCTGACCGCGCCCTTTATTTTTGAATGGCGTGAGCCCCGGAACTGTTCTTTTGCTCGCGCTGGTCAATACTCAGGCATGTAGGGCTACGATCGCTGCGGTTGTAGGTCGGGTGCCTTTTTTTTGCAGACTGTTGTCCCTGAAATGAATGGCGTAAGGAGAAAGGTATGCTGATTCTGACTCGTCGGTGCGCGGAAAGCCTGATTATCGGTGACGGCGAAATCACCGTGACCGTGCTCGGCGTCAAAGGAAACCAGGTGCGTATCGGCGTCAACGCTCCGAAAGAGGTTGCGGTGCACCGTGAGGAAATTTACCTGCGTATAAAGAAAGAGAAGGACGAAGAACCAAGCCATTAATTTTTATCGATTTTTATGTTTGCAAACGGGGAAGAAGCTGGTTAATATACGCCCCGTGTTGCGGAGAGCTGGCCGAGTGGCCGAAGGCGCTCCCCTGCTAAGGGAGTACACCTCAAAAGGGTGTCGGGGGTTCGAATCCCCCGTTCTCCGCCATTATTTGCTTAGTACGTCGTAATCTGGCTTCTTCTGTAAGTTGTTGAAATTACTAGAAAAAGTGTTTGACATAGAGATTAGACGGCCTATAATGCGCGGCAACAAATGCACTCGTAGCTCAGCTGGATAGAGTACTCGGCTACGAACCGAGCGGTCACAGGTTCGAATCCTGTCGAGTGCACCATTTAAGAGTTATTTGCTGTAAGGCGAGTAACTCGGCTTCAGCCAGTTGTGGTCTGGTTTAAAAACACAAAATGCACTCGTAGCTCAGCTGGATAGAGTACTCGGCTACGAACCGAGCGGTCACAGGTTCGAATCCTGTCGAGTGCACCATATACCAAAAAGCCCGCGTTTAACGCGGGCTTTTTGCTGTCCGGGATTTGGCTTTTCCCTTCACACAGCCTCTTTCATCAAAATCAATTTGAGCACTGCGGCCTCGCTTGAGGTCGTAACGATAGCTCGTGGTCGATGTGCGGGTGTTGATCTTGTCCGGTTTGCCCAGTGCGCTTTCGACGTCCCGCTGACTCATGCCGGCAATCACTCGACGGTTGATGATCGCTTCGCGCCGCTGTCTGTTGTCGATCAGGTTTCCACATTTATGTTCAGTGCCGCCGACGATGCCCGGTTCGCGTCCCCTGTCTTTCATGCCGGTCACAGCTTCGTGATTGAACTCCGGCATGATTGCGACCCAACCAGGCGAGTAGGGGTGAACTTCCTGAACTGAGAGTTGCTCGCCAGTAGCGCAGCTCATCGACATGAACGTGACGCTGCCGTCAGCGGCCTGGCAGCGATGAAGTGTGGTGGCCTTGGAAGGCGTGACGTGGAGCAGGGCGGTCAGTAGAAAAAGCGCGGGTGTTGCTGGCATTCGATGTCCTCCATGACGATCTACGCTCAAGGGTAGTCGCTGCTTTTTGCATTGCCGGTGTGTTTTCTTTTCAAGATGAGTCGTCGCATTTGCACGGGTCAGGCAGGTGCTCAGGTTTGTTTCGCAAGCGCTTGTTTCAGCCGTGATTTTTTCAACGTTTTAAACCGTCAGGCGTGTATCATTGCGCCCGTCAGCCCCGCCGGGGCTTATGGAAAACCTCCATGGACTTACCCAGTAGTTGTTCAGTAAACCGTTTCACCAATCATGAATTGACTGATTGATCCTTCCGGCGTGCCCCGCTGCTGGGAGTGGAGTTCGCCTATGTCCGAAATCGAAGTAAAGAAAACACAGGAAAGCCTGCAGGACCGCCTGGCTCAGGTCGTCGAGTTGCTGCAGCGCCAGCGTGTCGTTGAAGACCTGACTCATCGCCAGGAAGGTCCGCACCACGACCGCGTGGAAAACCTGGTTCACCGGCAAAACCTCGTCGAGCTGCAACGCAAGCTCGATGATCTGCACTCCGCCGACGTCGCCTACATTCTTGAAGCCTTGCCGCTGGACGATCGTCTGACGCTCTGGCAACTGGTCAAGGCCGACCGCGACGGCGACATTCTTCTTGAAGTATCCGATTCCGTCCGTGAAACGCTGATCGCCGACATGGACGATCACGAGCTCCTGGCTGCCGCCAAGGACATGGACGCCGACGAACTCGCTGACCTGGCCTCCGAGCTGCCGCGCGACGTTGTCCATGAGCTGATGGAAAGTCTGGATAACCAGCAGCGCGAACGTGTGCGCTCGGCCCTGTCCTATGACGAGGATCAGGTCGGTGCGCTGATGGACTTCGAGATGGTGACGATCCGTGAGGACGTCAGCCTTGAAGTGGTTCTGCGTTATCTGCGTCGCCTCAAAGAACTTCCCGGTCATACCGACAAACTGTTCGTGGTCGATTACGACGGCGTGCTCAAAGGTGTGCTGCCAATCAAGCGTCTGCTGGTCAACGATCCGGAGAAGCAGGTCGCCGAAGTCATGGCCAGCGATCCGGTGAGTTTCCACCCGGACGAAGATGCCTACGACGCCGCTCAGGCATTCGAGCGTTACGACTTGATCTCGGCGCCGGTGGTCGACAAGAACGGCAAACTGATCGGCCGTCTGACCATCGACGAAATGGTCGACCTGATCCGTGAGGAAAGCGAAAGCGAAGTCCTCAACATGGCCGGTCTGCGCGAAGAGGAAGATATCTTCGCCTCGGTGTGGAAATCCCTGCGTAACCGTTGGGCGTGGCTGGCGGTGAACTTGATCACTGCATTTGTCGCATCGCGGGTGATCGGTCTGTTCGAAGGCTCGATCGAGAAGCTCGTGGCACTGGCGGCGCTGATGCCGATCGTGGCGGGTATCGGTGGCAACTCCGGTAACCAGACCATCACCATGATCGTGCGCGCCATGGCGCTGGATCAGGTCAGCACCGGCAACACCTCGCGCTTGATGCGCAAAGAACTGGCGGTCGGTTTGATCAACGGTCTGGTCTGGGGCGGGGTGATCGGTGTGGTCGCGTATATGCTCTACGGCAGTTGGTCGCTCGGTGTGGTCATGACGGCGGCGATGACGCTCAATTTGTTGCTGGCGGCGTTGATGGGCGTGTTGATCCCGATGACGCTGGCGAAAATGGGTCGCGATCCGGCGATGGGCGCCAGTGTGATGATCACCGCAATGACCGACAGCGGTGGCTTCTTCATCTTCCTCGGGCTGGCGACAATTTTCCTGCTCTGAAGCAGCTGTGCTGTGCAAAGGCCCGTCAGATCGACGGGCTTTTTTACGCCTGTGAAAACTCAAAACCGAGGCAAAAAAAAGCCAGCAATCAAGCTGGCTTCAATGTGTTCGGTATAACTCAGGACGCGTCTGCAGCCATTTCGGCGTCGTGGGCGATCAGCGACACCAGAGCGTTTTGCTGGCGATGCGAAAGCTGACGGAAGCGTTGCAACAGCTCACGCTCGTGCAGCGACAGCTCCGGGCTGTCCAGGCGCATGCTCAGCTCTTCGCCCAGTGCGCCTTCCTGAATAAGACTCTGCTCAAGGCGCGCAATGATCTCGGAGTTCATGCTGCGATGATGATTGCGAGCCACCTCGGCAATGCGTTCACGCATTCCGTCTGGCAGACGTACGACAAACTTGTCAGCCGTACGGCTGGAATAAATTGCCTGTTTCAATGGGCGCATATATTTAACCGGTTAGTTCAGGGGAGCGGTTCTCGGGATTGGCCGCAGGATGTGTGGTAGGACAAGCATCCGGACCAATTGGTTCAACCTGAATTGTTAAGAGGCCGGCATCATGCCTCAAAATTGCCAGATCATTGGCGTCAATTCTGTGACAAATATTGAGCCGGGTAAAGGCGTAATGCCAGCACCAGTTGTCAGAAATGCGGACTGGTTGGAAAACTTTCCATCCTTCCGTATCGCTGCCCGCTTTTACATGCACATCTGTTGATGTCCGAAGACCTCGGAACGTGCATGCTATGCGGCTCACTACCTTGATCCCTATGTGTACAGGATAGTGGCAAATTGCCGATTTACTAGGGGCAGGTCCCGTTGGAGGGCGTTTACAGGATGGATGGCAAGCTTTTTTACCTGATGGGGCCGTCCGGTTCGGGCAAGGACAGCCTGATCGACGCATCGCGTGAGCCATTGCGTGAGTTGAACTGCGAAATCATGCGTCGGGTGATCACCCGATCAGCGGAGTCGGTAGGCGAGGATGCGATTGGCGTGACGCCGCAAGAGTTCGACCGGCAACAGCAGGTCGGCGCGTTTTCCTTGGCCTGGCAAGCAAATGGCCTGTCGTACGGCATTCCCAGGGAAATGGATCAATGGTTGCGAGGTGGGCGCCATGTCCTAGTCAATGGTTCAAGAGCAAACCTGCGCCAAGCGATGGAGTTGTACCCGACCCTCGTACCGATCCTGCTGACGGTCAACGACGAAGTTCTGCGCCAGCGCCTGCTCAGGCGGGGTCGGGAGACTCCTGAGCAGATCAATGCCAGGCTGGCGCGCAACGCGCTGTTCAAAGACCGGAGATCCAGCGACAGCCCCGTCCATCAAATCGACAATTCTGGCGACCTTGCTGCCGCTGTTTCCGCGCTACTGAAATTGATTCGGCTCAACGCAGAACCGGGTCGAATTTGATCTTGCGCCCTGCGATCAGTGCCAATACGAACAGCACCGCAAACACGCCACAGCCAACCAGAGGCAAGGTGACTTCCGTCTCCTCGAACAGCGCCAGATGGGTAACGCCACTCAGTAAAGCGAGGATCAGAAATCCTGTCGCCGATTTGGACATGTTGTACTCCTGAAGATATTTCAAAAAACCAGACGTTCGGTGGTCGGCGCCGAGGCTTGCTCAGGCTCGCTGACCATGTGCGTAGAGGCGTCGCTGCGATCACTCAACACAGCCCACTGCGGTGCTTTCTGCACCTGCAGGTAATGCGGCATGCGTTGCGCCACTGGCTGCTCGACATCAGCCTGGGGGAAAAAATGCGATCCGAGCAAGAAAGCCAAAGCCGCTGCGTTTGCAAGCAAGAGGGTGCTGTTCATGGCACGACGCTCCAAATTGTTCTTTTTGATAGAACAGGCAAAGCAGTCCCCGTGCCAACAGTGTAACGGCTGATAAGTCCTTTAAAAACAAGGGTTTGTTAGGGTTTTTCGGTCGGTGCTGATTGCAATCTGCAATGACGGCAATTTCGCGTAGTGCAAATTGCCCGGTAAAAGTTCCCGCAATCTTGCAGGGCGCTTGCCTACACTTAAAAAGCCCTACGGACGACATGACAAAACAGGGGCTGGCCGTTAACATGCACGCCGTCTGTCGCGCCGCGTACTGCGCGCTTCACTCAGTGTCTCAGTAGCTCAATTGGATAGAGCATCCCCCTCCTAAGGGGAAGGTTGCAGGTTCGAACCCCGCCTGGGACACCACCTTACAAACACCGAAAAGCCCCGGCGCATTTAACCGTGCGATGGGGCTTTTTGCATTGCGTGGCCTGTGCTTTTGGCACCCAGTCATTAGCGACCGTGGCGATGATTTCGCGGGGCGGTGCTACTGCCGATCAGTCGCTGTTCAGTTCGACTTTGCCGAGGGTACTGCTGACGTCGGTGATATGCCGACGTCCATAGACCTCGTAACCAGTCCCGCTCGACTCGACCCCCGGTTTGCGCACGGCCAGTTGAGCAGATAAGCCGGTTTTCTCGCTGTAGCTGCCGAACCAGTCGATCAGCGCGCCGATATGACATTCGCCCCCGATCATCACGGGCAGATCGATGATCTTCTCGATGGCGTAGTGCGTCGGGCCATAGCTGTAGTAATCGTCGTCACCGGCGCCCGTGGGAGGAATTGGGCAAAGCGGCGCGTGATCGGTCGAGCCTGGGGCGACTTTCATCGCTTCAGTGATAGATTGCTCAAGTGCCCCGTGCAGATCCGCGTCAAGCTCATAGGTGCCGGTGCCATCCTCTTTATGTTGAGTTGGGGGCACTTGCAGGGCGTAAGCGTAACGCACGGTCAGTGTCGGGACGCGAAGGTTGATCTTCAGTGGATTGAGCAGATAAAGGTTGTCGACACCGTAGGCGCTGTTTCGATAGGCGGCATAAATTCTGTCGTGAAGCTTGATCCAGCTGATTGCCTGATTGGCGCCACGGTCGTTGGTGTAGAACAGCGAACTTTCCGGCTCGACCGATCTTTTCACAAACCGCTCGCCCGCCCGGCGCCAGGTTTCCACGTAGGTGAACAGGCCGGTGCCGCCTGCGTATGTGTCGACGATAAGGTCGCGCTGGCCATCATTGTCCAGATCCAGCAGTGCGTAGGAAGTCCGTCCGGTTTCGGCGGCTCCGTCGATGCTTGAGGCGTTCAATGCTTTCCATTCATCCGCGCTCACGCCTTTGGGACGCGACTTGGGGAAGTTGGTCTGCTCGTCGTAGCTGTCGACTGGATCGCCCGCGAACGACGTCTGCGAAGAATCGAAAGCCCGCGCGGCCAAGGCGCGTTCCAGCGCAAATTCCGGATGGCTTTTGCTCTGGGCGCGAATGCTTTCCAGCAAATCGTTCATCGCCTGAAGATCCACGGCGTCCGGCTGCCACATTGCGGCTTGCGTCCATTGCGCCTGCAATGCTTGCAGGCGCTGGCGGTAGCTGCCATCCAGGCAAGCGGCATCATCTGCGCAGGCATTGCGGGTTTTCAGCCAGGCGCGCTGGGTGCCCTTGAGTTCAGTTTGCGTCGCTGTGGCAGTTGTCATCAGTTGGCGATACAGCGTGCCCATCTGGGCGTCCAGCTCATACAGCGGTTTATTCGCGCAAATCGTGATTTCGGCAGCGCTTGTGGCTTTTGTGCAATCCATTGCCGCCGCTGTCGCTTGCTGGATAACGACCAGCAAACAGGCTGACAGGATGTAGCGTCCCTTGATGTACACGATTCAGTCCTTATGGAAATCCTTGAGCAGGCGCGCAGAGTAATACTCGAAGCAATATTCTTGAAGCACCACCCTCAGGCCCCGGCACTTTTGGCCGATAACCCGAACGGTGAGTTCAGGCTCGCGCGAAATCGCTTGATGGTGCATGGCCTCCCGCTATCATCTGCGCGCCTGAAATCGCCTCGGTTCGTTTTCTTCAATTGCCTGGAAATCTTCGATGTCGTCGTATCACCAAAAAAGCTTTCTGATCGTCGATGATTTTTCCGATTTCCGCAGTTCCGTGCGTTCGATGTTGCGTGAGCTCGGCGTCAAGGATGTCGATACCGCCGACACCGGCGAGCAGGCGCTGAAGATGTGTTCGCAGAAGTCCTACGATTTCATTCTTCAGGACTTCCACCTCGGTGATGGCAAGAAGAACGGCCAACAAGTGCTCGAAGACCTGATGTCGGAAAAGCTCATCAGCCACGAAGCGGTTTTCGTCATGGTCACCGCCGAGACCAGTCAGGCCATGGTGCTCAGTGCGCTGGAGCACGAGCCGGATGCGTACCTGACCAAGCCGTTCAACCGTTCCGGGCTGGCTCAACGGCTGGAGCGTCTGGAACAACGCAAGACCTTGCTCAAACCGATTCTGCAGGCCCTCGATCGCGGTAAACCGGTCGAGGTGCTCAATGCCTGTATCGCCCTGTGCAAACAGGACATCCGCTACTCGCCGCTGTGCCTGCGTTATCGCGCCGATGCGCTGCGCGACATGAACCAGAACGAAGCGCTGGAGCGGCTCTACGACGGCATCATCGCCGACCGCCCGTTGCCGTGGGCGTTTGCCGGATTGGGCAAATTGCTGTTCAAGCGCGGGCAGGTAACGCAGGCCAAAGAGGTCTATGAAAAGGCCCTGAAAGTCTTTCCGATGATGCCGGCGCTGTATGACGGCATGGCCGATGTGCTGGTGGCCGAAGGCGACAGCAAAGGCGCGCAGCGGGTGCTCGAAGAAGCGATTCGCCTGTCGCCGCTCGCGGTGCGTCGTCAGGCTCTGCTGGGCAAACTTGCGATGGCCAACGAAGATTTCGAAACCGCCTCGCGCGCCTATCGTCAGGCCGTGTCGCAAGGAGCCCAGTCGCGCTTCAAGGACCCGGAAAGCAACCTCGGCCTGGCGCACGCGCTGATCAGCAAGGGCAGTGATCGCGGTCTCGACACGCGCACGCGGCTGGAAATCAACACTACGCTCAGCGCTGTGGCTAAAGAGAACCCGAGCGATCCCGGCCTGCAAATTCGTGCGCGACTGATGAAGGCCACCAGCCTGTTGCTCAACGACGCCGAAACCGCTGACAAACTCACCGAACAAGCACTGATGCGCCTCGATGGCATGGAGCAATTCATGAGCCCCGAGGCGGCGTTGCTGGTGGCCAAGCAGTTGCAAATGCTCGGTCAGGCCGAGGCGGGTACCTCGATGCTCAAGAGCTGTGCGGAGATCTACGGTGATGACCCGGCGGTGATGAAAGACATTGCCAAGCTCACCGACGATCCGACCATCCTCAGTTCGAGCAACGCCGCGGCCGATCTCAATCGCCAGGGCGTGCGCGTGTACAAAACCGGCAATCTGGTCGAGGCGCGCGAGGTGTTCCGCAAGGCGCTCAAGCTGCAACCGAAAAACATCAGTATTGCGCTGAACCTGGCCCAGTCGCTGCTGCACGGCACCGACACCAGTGTGCCGTCGGCGGAACTGGAAGAATGTCGGGCCTGCCTGAAACTGGTTGGCCTGATGCCCGACACCGACGCGCGGTTTGCGCGTTATCAGAAGCTGAAAAGCAAGGCGTTTGGCGAATGAACCCAATTGATCCGGCGCTGGATTTTTCCACGGTGATTGCCTCCACCGTTCACGACATGAAGAACTCCCTGGCCATGCTGATGCAGGCTCACAGCCAGTGGCTGGCGCGTTTGCCCAAGGAGTTGCGCGACGGCTCGGAGCAGGGCGTGATCGATTTCGAGTTCGCCCACCTCAACGGCATGCTCGTGCAGTTGCTCGGGCTGTACAAACTCGGCGTGAATCAGTTGCCGCTGCAACCGGCCTATCACGAACTCGACGATTTCATCGAGGCGCAACTGGCCGCGCACCAAGAGGTGTTCGCCAGTCGCGGGATCATCGCCACCTACGAAGTCGATCCGCTGAGCCCGCTGGGTTTCTTCGATCGCGAGCTGATCGCCTCGGTGCTCGGCAACTGCATCAACAATGCGATCCGTTACGCCCGCGAGTCGCTGCTGATCACCGTCAGCGACGAAGCCGGGCAATTGGTGTTGAGTATCAACGACGACGGCGACGGCTATCCGGCGCAGATGCTCGAGCGTCAGGCCGATTATGTGCAGGGCATCAATCACAGCAGCGGCAGCACCGGCCTGGGTCTGTATTTCGCCAATCGCATCGCGGCGCTGCATCAGCGCAACGGCGTGGAAGGGCGCACCGAAATCAGCAATGGCGGGCCGTTGGGCGGTGGGGTGTTCAGCCTCTACTTGCCCTGACATGACTTGTAGGAGCTGACGAGTGCAACGAGGCTGCGATCTTTTGACTTTGATTTTTTCAAGATCAAAAGATCGCAGCCTCGTTGCACTCGTCAGCTCCTACGCAGCTCCTACGGCTCCTGCACGAGATCGGGATTTTTGTGGGCGCTGCTTGATATTCCGAACAGGCGCAGCCTATTTTGTCCGGGTCGCCGTTCGCGGCTCGCACAACAACAAGGATTGCGTCATGACAACCGATGGCCAGGGTTCACTCGCGCAGCGATTGACCGGCATTGATGAGATTGAATGTGTCACCCCGGATCTGAACGGTGTGCCACGGGGCAAGGTGATGACCGCCGAGGGTTTCCTCGAGGGGCGGCGGTTGCAGTTGGCGCGCGGCGTGCTGCTGCAGTGCATCATGGGCGGCTATCCGCCGGCGCGGTTTTACGGCAGTGACGACGGCGATCTGGCGTTGGTCGCCGATCCGGTGCAGATTCATCGTCTGCCCTGGAGCGACGAGCCGCGCGCCATGGCGATTTGCGACGCCGACGAACTGAGCGGGGAGAGCTCTCGCCTTTCGACCCGAGGCCAGCTCAAAGCAGTTATCGCCCGTTATGCCGCGCACGGGCTGGCGCCGGTGGTGGCGACCGAGCTGGAATTCTTTGTCTTCGCACCGAACACCGATCCGACGCAGCCGTTCCGTCCGCCGGTGGGCCTCGACGGCCGTCGCGAGGATGGCCAGTCGGCGTTCAGCGTCAGCTCCAATAACGGTCTGCGGCCATTCTTCAGCGAAGTGTATAAATGCATGGCGGCCCTCGGCCTTCCACGCGACACATTCATGCATGAAATGGGCGTCAGCCAGTTCGAGATCAATTTGCTGCACGGCGATCCGCTGCTGCTGGCCGATCAGACGTTCCTGTTCAAGCACCTGCTCAAGGAGGTCGCGCTCAAGCATGGCCTGAGCGTGGTATGCATGGCCAAACCGCTGGCGCACACGCCGGGCAGTTCGATGCATATTCACCAGAGCATCGTTGAGATCGGCAGCGGCAAGAATGTCTTCACTGACTCGAACGGCGAGCCGACGTCGATGTTCCGCCACTTCATCGGCGGGCAACAGGCAGGCCTCGCCGATTTCACCGCACTGTTTGCGCCCAACGTGAATTCCTATCAGCGCCTGTGTCATCCATACGCGTCGCCGAACAATGCCTGCTGGTCCCACGACAATCGCGCCGCCGGCTTGCGTATTCCCGCCAGCTCGCCGGCCGCACGTCGGGTCGAAAATCGTCTGCCGGGCGCCGACGCCAATCCGTATCTGGCCATCGCCGCCAGTCTGGCAGCGGGTTTGCACGGCATCGAACAGGAGCTGGAGCCGAGCGCGGCGATTCAGGGCGAATTCGCCGTGCCGGATAACCTCGCCTTGCCATGTGCCTTGCACGCCGCGCTTGAACGTCTGAAACGTAGCCAGTTGGCCAGGGAACTGTTCGGAGCGGAGTTCATCGAAGGCTACATCGCTTCGAAGACCATGGAGTTGACCAGCTTCTTTGATGAAATCACTCCCTGGGAGCGCCGTGTGCTGGCCGCCCAGGCCTGACGTTTCGCCGCCACCGGGCTCTCGTTGCGATAGCCCGGTACTTACTGCAAGGAGCCGCTCGGAACGCCGATGCGCCAAATCTGGAAATCCTTTCGAGCGCTGTATTTCGCCTCGCTGATGATGTTGATCGGCTCAGGCCTTCTCTCTACTTATCTGGCCTTGCGTCTGGCCGCCGACAACGTCGACGGGCTGTGGGTCGGTGCGCTGATGGCGGCCAACTATTTCGGTCTGGTGCTGGGCGGCAAGATCGGCCATCGCCTGATCGCCCGGGTCGGGCATATCCGTGCGTATTCAGCGTGTGCCGGGATCGTCGGCGCGGCGGTGCTCGGCCATGGGCTGGTGGACTGGCTGCCGGCGTGGCTGGTGCTGCGGACGATCGTCGGTCTGGGCATGATGTGCCAGTACATGGTGATCGAGAGCTGGCTCAACGAGCAGGCCGACGCCAATCAGCGCGGGCTGGTGTTCAGCGGTTACATGATTGCGTCGTATCTGGGCCTGGTACTCGGCCAACTCATTCTGGTCATGCACCCCGGCCTCGGTCTGGAACTGCTGATGCTGGTAGCGCTGTGCTTTGCCCTGTGTCTGGTGCCGGTGGCGCTGACCCAGCGGATCCACCCGGCGCCTCTGCATCCGGCGCCGATGGAGCCGCGCTTCTTTATCAAGCGCGTGCCGCAATCGCTGAGTACGGTGCTCGGCGCCGGTTTGATCATCGGTTCGTTTTATGGTCTGGCGCCGCTGTATGCCGCGCAACAGGGGTTGTCGACCGAGCAGGTCGGTCTGTTCATGGGTAGCTGCATTTTTGCCGGGTTGCTGGTGCAGTGGCCGTTGGGCTGGTTGTCCGATCGTTATGACCGCGCACTGCTGATTCGCTGCTTTGCCGGGTTTCTGGCAGTGGCGGCGTTGCCGTTGGCGATCATGCCGCAGGTGCCGCTGGAAGTGCTGTTCGTGGTCGGCTTCTTCTGTTCGCTGGTGCAGTTCTGCCTGTATCCGCTGGCGGTGGCGTTCTCCAATGACCACGTCGAAGGCGATCGCCGGGTGTCACTGACCGCCATGTTGTTGGTGACCTACGGCGTCGGCGCGAGTATCGGGCCGCTGCTCGCGGGTGTGCTGATGAAGTTTCTCGGTAGTCAGAGCCTGTATGCGTTCTTCAGCTTCTTCGCGCTGGTGCTGGTCTGGCGGATTCGTCCGAAAGCAGTGACCAACCTGCATCAGGTCGACGATGCGCCGCTGCATCACGTGGCAATGCCGGACAGCATGTCGAGCTCGCCACTGGTGGCGGCGCTTGACCCGCGTGTCGATGAGCAGGTGGTGCAGGAGCAGATGGTGCAGGATCCGGCGCCGGTCAATCCTGAACCGGAGCCCGAAGCGCAGCCGGAAGCAGTCGTTGAAACCGAACTGACCAGTGGTGATGAGGACAAACCTGCGCCTGATATCAGTGGCGGCAGGCCCTGAACCGAACATGAACAGCTGCGCATAAAAAAGGGCAGTCCCGCACAGGACTGCCCTTTTTGTTGGTCGCTGCGACTCAGAAATCGTCTTTGTCGAAACGTCGCGCTTCACGCTGCAGCTGGTAAACGAAACGCTCGACGTTGCGCGCAGCCTGGCCACTGATGTTGTGGAAGCGCAGACCGGCAAAGGTGATATTGAGTTTTTCTTCGAAGTGCAGGTAGCGCAGCTCGACCGATGTTGGCTGGTTGCCGAACAGCGGCGGGGCGACCAAGCGATCGTAGACCTGGCCCAGTTGCAGACGGTCAGTGATGTCGCCTTCGAAACGGAACTTGCAGCCGGTCGCCGAAATATCCAGCAGCTTGCCGTGCAGAGGGGTCTTGAGCTTCTCGCCGCCCAGTTCGACGCTGACCAGGTCGGTGAGTTTCAGTGCGGCGCGGAAGGCGTTGCGGCGCTGGTGGTAAACCACTTCGCTGGGCAGGTCGCCGGTGTAGAAACGATCGCCGTCGGATTCTTCGATGTTCAGCGTGCCGTTGCATTCCCAAGCGATGCGCACGCCGTCATGGAAGCCTTCGACCTTGAATGGTTCGCCAGCCTGCAGGAAACGCTCGCCATCGCGCGGGATCATTTCGTCCAGCGCGATCGTCGCGGTTTCGCGGTCGACCTTGATCAGGTAACTCTGAAAACGCTGGCTGCGCTCATGGAAGGTGATGATCAGCGGATCGTGGCTGTCTTGCAGCTGGCGCAGGTTGCTGGAGATTTCCAGTGGCGTGGTGAGCACCTTCGGAGGCTGCGGAGCGTCATCCGCGCTAAGGGTGTTGGACACGGTTCTTCAATCTCCAGACAAAATAAGACTACGGCTGGCCAGTATTTTGCCAGCATGTTGCGCAGGTGGATAGTGCAGGGCCACCGAATGGCTCATGCCTGGCTGAGCGTCCGCGGCTTGACCGGTTTGGCAAAGGTCCCGCTGGCGTCATAAAGCGCTGGCGGCTCGCCGCCGGTGAGGATCTTCAGCTGATTGGCCGTGGTCGCCTGCTGGATCTGGATTGACCGGCCGTTCTTGATATTGGCGTCCTGGCACTGCGCGATCAGCGCGGTCAGGGCATCGCCCTGAGTCAGCAACTGGTCGCCAATGCTCGACTGGCTGGCCAGTTGCTCAAGACCTGTGCGATCGGTCGGCAGATTGAGGCTGGCGAGGATTTCGCTGCGCTTGCGGCCATGCTGTTCAAGCAAAATGATCAACGCCTGCTTGGTCGCCAGAATTTCTTCCAGCAACGGCATGTCACGACCGTGCAAAGCGAGGGATTCGGTTTGCAATAACTCCAGCAATTGTTGCGCTGGAGCAAAGTCGTCGTTGATCAGTTGCAATAAGTTAGTGTCGTGCATGGCTGGCCTTGGGGTTTAAGCGTCCAAAAGCCTGGCGCCGGCAAAAGCCTAGCGCTGGGCTTCGAAGTTGAGCAGTTTGCTGGCTACACGGTTGCTGTCGACTTTATAGCTGCCATCGGCAATCGCGGCTTTCAACTCGGCCACGCGGGCTTTGTCGACAGCAGGTTGATCGCGCAGCTTGTCAGTGACCTTCTGCAACTGTTGAGCCTCATTGCTGAGGTGTACCGATTCCCCGCTTTTGGCGGCACTGGCCGGTTCGGCCTGGGTATTCAGCGGCGCGGAGGGGCTGTTTTCAGCGCTATCCTTGGCGTTGCTGGTACGTGTACTGCCGGTAAGTGACGAGGAACTGTTCAATCGGTTGAAATCGATAACCATGATAAAAAACCTCTGGGAATTTGGACGCTTGCCATGTTTTCGGCTATCCCCTGAAAAACTTTAGGCCCAATCAACCATAAGCTTGCATGCGCCGTTGCGAGACCTGCTGCGGCACAGTTTAGGGAAGCGACGGGATCGGCGCCAGTTTTCTCCACAGGGCTTTTACATGGCCACTTCGACCTGTCCCGGCGCAATCACCTGCGCCTTGATAACTCTTTGAGAATTAAGGTTTTTTACTCGAATCTGTTCTTTCATGCCGCCATTGGAGAGGGCTTCCCCCGGCATGCGTACGGCAAGGGTGCCGCTGCGCGCAGTGATCACCACTTGGTCGCCTTTGCGCACCACTTCGGCCTGTTCCAGATGCACCAGGGTGATGACCTGATCGGCGACCGTTGGTCGGGTCAGTTTCTGCCCGATCGCTTCATCGACCGAGGTCAGGAAACCCTGGTTGATCGTGCTGACATCGCGCTCGCGCAACGTCACGTCCTGCGGCTCGATGATGCCGGCGCGTTTCAGCGGACGAGTGGTTGTGACGATCTCGCGAAACAGGCGGACTTGAGCGGGTACGAACACCGTCCAGGGCGAGCTGCCTTCGCACCGGACCTTCACGGTAACGCGGCCCAGCGGGCGCGCCGGGCTCTCCAGAGTGGCTGTCAATTCCTTGTCGCACATGGGCATGCGCATGCGCGGGTCGAGCTGGTTGACTTCGATTTCGTAGCGGCCTTCCGTTTGACTGGAAGCCAAATAGTCTTCTACGGTGAATTCAAGAAAGCCCTGAGTCACGCCGATAAGCATATCAGGCAAGGTAACCGCATCTGCATTGGCAGGACTGCCGGCAAGCAAGCAGCAAACGGCGGACACCGCGCAAAGCCCTTTGCGAAGGGAAGATGTCAGGCGTCGGGAAAATGTCGTTTGAGCGTTCATACGAGTTAAAAAGCAAGCGCCGTGCCGTTTAGCAATGAATGTGCGTCGCAACAACACTTGGCGTTGATGTAGGAGTCTGGGCATGGCTGGTGTAATGGATTCGGTGAACCAGCGCACGCAACTGGTAGGGCAGAATCGCCTCGAGCTGCTTTTGTTCCGTCTCGACGGGCCGCAGCTCTACGGGATCAACGTGTTCAAGGTACGGGAAGTGTTGCAATGCCCGTCACTGACCTTGATGCCCAAATCCAGTCCTGTCGTGTGCGGGGTAGCAAATATACGGGGAGCGACCATTCCGATCCTGGATCTGGCAATGGCAACGGGCTCCGGTGCGTTGAAAGACAAGAACAGTCCGTTCGTGATCATCACGGAGTACAACACCAAGACCCAGGGTTTCCTGGTCCGCTCGGTGGAGCGCATCGTCAACATGAACTGGGAAGAGATCCATCCGCCGCCCAAGGGCACCGGTCGCGATCACTACCTGACCGCTGTGACTCGGGTCGACAACCAGTTGGTCGAAATCATCGATGTCGAGAAGGTGCTGGCCGAAGTAGCGCCGACGCCGGAAGCGATTTCGGTGGGCGTGGTCGATGTCGAGACGCAGACCAAGGCGCTGTCGCTGCGGGTGCTGACGGTCGATGACTCGTCGGTGGCGCGCAAGCAGGTCACGCGTTGTCTGCAGACCATCGGTGTCGAGGTGGTGGCGCTGAACGACGGCAAGCAGGCGCTGGATTACCTGCGCAAGCTGGTCGACGAGGGCAAGAAGCCGGAAGAAGAGTTCCTGATGATGATTTCCGACATCGAGATGCCGGAGATGGACGGGTACACCCTGACGGCGGAAATCCGCGGCGACGCGCGCATGCAAAAGCTCCATATCATCCTGCATACTTCGTTGTCGGGGGTATTCAATCAGGCGATGGTGAAGAAAGTCGGTGCTGATGACTTTCTGGCCAAATTCCGTCCTGATGACCTCGCATCCCGGGTAGTCGACCGGATCAAAGCAGCAGATATCAGCTAGGGGCCTTCTGCCCCTGGCGGTCAACACGATTTAAGAGGCGGCATCATTGTCTACGGGTAATTTGGATTTCGAACAGTTCCGGGTCTTCCTGGAAAAAGCCTGTGGCATTCTGCTCGGTGAAAACAAGCAGTATCTGGTCTCGAGCCGTCTCAACAAACTGATGGAGCAGCAGGGCATCAAGTCTTTGGGTGAGCTGGTTCAGCGCATCCAGACCCAGCCGCGCAGCGGTTTGCGCGAGCAGGTGGTCGATGCCATGACGACCAACGAAACCCTGTGGTTTCGTGACACCTATCCGTTTGAAGTCTTGAAGAACAAGGTACTGCCGGAAGCGATCAAGGCCAGCCCCAACCAGCGTCTGCGGATCTGGTCGGCGGCCTGCTCGTCGGGTCAGGAACCGTACTCGCTGTCGATGTCGATCGACGAGTTCGAGCGCAGCAACCTTGGCCAGTTGAAGATGGGCGTGCAGATCGTTGCCACCGATCTGTCGGGGCTGATGCTCAACAACTGCAAGACCGGCGAGTACGACAGCCTGGCGATCGGTCGCGGTCTGTCGCCGGAACGCCTGCAGCGCTACTTCGACCCGAAAGGACCGGGGCGCTGGGTGGTCAAGGCGCCGATCAAGAGCCGGGTGGAATTCCGCTCGTTCAACCTGCTCGACAGCTACGCAGCGCTGGGCAAGTTCGACATCGTGTTCTGCCGCAACGTGCTGATCTACTTCTCTGCCGAGGTGAAGAAGGACATCCTGTTGCGCATTCACAGCACGTTGAAGCCGGGCGGGTATCTGTTCCTTGGCGCTTCGGAAGCGTTGAACGGATTGCCGGATCATTACCAGATGGTTCAGTGCAGCCCGGGGATTATCTACAAGGCGAAGTAACCGGTTTGCGGCAGTACAAAAAACGGGAGGCCCTCAAGGTCTCCCGTTTTTTATGCCTGACACCGCATCCCCGTGTAGGAGCTGCCGAAGGCTGCGATCTTTTGATGTTGCTTTTAAAGATCAAGATCACAAGATCGCAGCCTTCGGCAGCTCCTACAGGTTCGGTGTTGGCAGGCGGCAGCGGCAGAAAAGCGGCATCTGGCGGAAACCGGTTGCCGCTTTTCTGGCATTGCCGCTTTGCCTGTTCGGCGCAAAGCCCCGGAATACGGGGCTTTGTTCATTTGGCACGGCGCTTGCTAAAGCTCAGTTACGAAAAACCGGTCACCTGAAGGTTCCCGACATGAGCATCAGCTTCGATAAAGCGCTGGGCATTCACGAAAAGGCATTGGGCTTCCGCGCTCAGCGTGCTGAAGTGCTGGCCAACAACATCGCCAACGCCGACACCCCGAACTACAAGGCGCGGGATCTGGATTTCTCCAAAGTGCTCGAAGCACAGACCGAGAAGACCAAGACCGGCGGCCACTTTGCCCTGAACATGACCAACAGCCGCCACATCGAGGCTGAAGGGTTGGGCAACGGCGACGAGTCGCTGATGTATCGCACGCCGATGCAGCCTTCGATCGACCAGAACACCGTCGACGCTCAACTGGAACAGTCGAACTACGCGGAAAACGCGGTCGGCTTCCAGGCCAGCTTCACCTTGCTCAACAGCAAATTCAAAGGGCTGGTGTCAGCCCTGCGCGGAGAATAATCCATGTCCCTGTCCAGCGTTTTCAACATTGCCGGCAGCGGCATGAGCGCGCAGACCACACGTCTGAACACCGTGGCCTCGAACATCGCCAACGCCGAAACCGTTTCGTCGAGCATCGACCAGACCTACCGTGCCCGTCACCCGGTGTTCGCCACCATGTTCCAGGGCGGCCAGGCCGGCGGCAGCGATTCGCTGTTCCAGAACCAGGACGCGGCCGGGCAGGGCGTGCAGGTACTTGGCGTAGTCGAAGACCAGAGCAACCTCGAAGCGCGCTACGAGCCGAACCATCCGGCCGCTGACGCCAAGGGCTATGTCTATTACCCGAACGTCAATGTGGTGGAAGAAATGGCTGACATGATTTCCGCGAGCCGGTCGTTCCAGACCAACGCCGAAATGATGAACACCGCCAAAACCATGATGCAGAAGGTACTGACCCTCGGTCAGTAATAAGGGACGAATGCCATGAGCGTTACGGACACCACCAGCACCCTGAGCATGAAAGACATCCTGGCCAACTCGTCGAAGACGGCCAGCAGCACGACGCCGGGCGGCATCGCCTCGGCGACCAACAGTGCCACCGGCGGCCAGGCGCTGGGCAAGGATGCGTTCCTGCAATTGCTGGTCACCCAGCTGAAAAACCAGAACCCGCTCGACCCGCAGGACAACAGCGCTTTCGTGGCGCAACTGGCGCAGTTCAGCAGCCTTGAAGGCATCACCACATTGAACTCCACCGTCAGTGGTCTTGCCGGCAACTACAACTCGTCGCAGGCGCTGCAGGCGTCGTCGCTGGTCGGTCGCAACGTGATCGTGCAGACCAACACCGCCCAGCTCGATGATCCGAGCAAAGGCCTGACCGGTTCGGTCACCGTGCCTTCGTCGATTGCCGGCGGCACCGTGACCATCACCGACAAGGACGGCAAAGCCGTGCGCACCATCGACCTCGGCAGCCGCGCCGCCGGCGATGCCAGCTTCACTTGGGACGGCAAGGACACTGCCGGCACCGTGGTTCCGGTCGGCACTTACACGTTCAAGGCCAACGCACCGATCAACGGCACCGCGACCGACCTGGCGACCTACCTGCCAGCGACGGTCAACAGCGTGACGATCAGCCAGACCGGTGGCGAGCTGATGCTCAACCTGGCCGGCAAGGGCACCGTTGCCCTGTCCAAAGTACAAACCATTGGTATATAGAGCCGACTAACCCGGCACGAAGGAGTGGAACATGTCTTTTAACATCGGCCTTAGCGGTCTCTATGCCGCCAACAAACAACTCGACGTGACCGGCAACAACATCGCCAACGTCGCCACCGCTGGTTTCAAATCCTCGCGCGCAGAATTCGAGGACGTGTATTCGTCGACCCGCCTGGGCAGCGGCAGCAAGGTCATCGGTAATGGCGTGCGCCTGGCCAACGTGTCCCAGCAGTTCACCCAGGGTGACATCAACAATACTGGCAACGTGCTGGACATGGGCATCAACGGTTCCGGTTTCTTCACCATGAGCAACAACGGCTCGATTTCGTACACCCGTGCCGGTACGTTCAAGGTCGACAACGCCGGTTACATCACCAACACCGACTACACCTCGCGTCTGCAGGGTTACGGTGTGGATGCCAACGGCAAGATCATCAATGGCGTGTTGACTGACCTCAAGATCGATACTTCGAACCTGGCGCCGAAGTCGACTTCGGCGGTGACTTCGAGCATCAACCTGAATTCGTCCGCCACTAAAATCATCGACACGGGCGCCACCCCCGTGGTGTTCGATCCGTCCAAGCCTGAGACTTACACCAAATCGTTCAGCACCCCGATCTATGACACGCAGGGCAACGCGCATGTTATGGATCAGTATGTAGTGAAGACCGGTGATAACGTCTGGAAGGTGTACACCTTGGTTGACGGCCGTAACCCGGATGCTACCGGTAGCGATCCAACCAAGACTCCACCAGTGGCTTCAACACTGACGTTCGACAGTTCCGGCAAGTTGCTTCAGGTCAGTACGCCTAATCCGGCAGACCCGACCAATCCGATTATCAGCAGTGATTTGACCCTGAACAACTGGGTGCCAGGCACCGTGACCAATGGTAATTTCACGCCTAATGGCGCTTCGGCCAACCCGAATGGCGTGACCATTTCGATGGCCAAGACCACGCAGTACAACGCTGATACCTCGCGCACGATTCCGACTCAGGATGGTTACGCCACCGGCCAGATCACCAACCTGACGATCGATGGCACCGGTACGCTGTTCGCCAACTTCAGCAACAACCAGAGCAAGGCGATTGGTCAGGTTGCACTGGCCAGTTTCACCAACGAACAGGGCTTGCAGGCTGTCGGTGGCACTAGCTGGAAAGAGACTTTCGCTTCGGGTATTCCGGGCTACGATGCGCCGAAGACTGGTACGTTGGGTGAGGTGGTGTCCAACTCGCTGGAAGAGTCGAACGTTAACCTGACCAACGAGCTGGTTGATCTGATCAAGGGCCAGAGCAACTATCAGGCGAACGCCAAGACCATTTCGACGCAGAGCACGATTATGCAGACCATTATTCAGATGACCTGATTCGGGTTTCTGCTTGGTTTTTTGGGCCCCTCGGTTTTGAGGGGCTTTTTTTTGGCCTTGGCGGCCATAGGGCCGACCAGGCTTTGGTTGTTTTGGGTGAATATCCGTTGCTTCGGTAGCGGCTGCTGGCGGTTTCGCCTGACGGCGACTTACTTTTTTACAAGCGCCTAAAAAAGTAAGCAAAAAACGCTAGCTCCTGCGTTCGGCCCTCGCAGGCTC